>JAPLDB010000023.1 GCA_026391975.1 Bacteroidota bacterium
AATATCTCTATGAAAAGTAATAATACCCTTTTGTCATCAATTGCATTGGTGATGATTCTTTCATTTTTTTCACAAAATACTTTTTCACAAACCTATCAGTGGGCTAATGCTGCTGCAGGCCAGGGGTTTGATTATGGCAATTACATTACAACTGACGACTCCGGTAATGTTTACGTTTCCGGTCAGTTTGAATATGATTGTTATTTCGGAACCAAGATGGTTTCAACAGCAGGGCAACATGATATATTTCTGGCCAAGTACAATTCAGCCGGAACGTTAAAATGGCTGAAAAGCGCAGGCGGAAGTGATGGAGATGCCGGCCATGGAATTGGAATGGATGCAAACCGTAATATTTATACATCAGGTGAATTTGAGACGACCTGTCACTGGACTGCAAGCGATTCAGCTACAGTAGGAGGTAACGGCATTAATAATATTTATATCACAAAGTATGATAACAACGGAAACCTCATTTGGCTGCGCAATGCAGTTTCAAATGGTGATTCGCGCGGCCGCGCACTGGTGACAGATACAGCAGGTAACAGTTATTTTACAGGAAGCTTTTCCAGGAATTGCGCTTTTGGCAGTATCAACCTTACATACTTTGGTTCTGGCGATGCATTCCTGGCCAAGTATGATAAAAACGGAAATGCAATCTGGGCTAAAAAAGCAGGTGGTACCAGCGATGATAAAGGAAAAGGCGTTGCACTCGATAACTTTGGCAATGTGTTCCTTTGTGCCACTTTCACTAACACTGCAAATATCTCTGGGAACACTGTTTTTGCCTCTGGCAAATACGATTCATTCATAGCAAAATACGATACAGCTGGAAATTATCAATGGGCAGTTAAGGCCGGCGGCAACGATACAACAAAAATGTCGGGAATTGCAACGGACAATGATGGCAATAGTTATGTGACTGGCTATTTCATTGACTCAACAACCTTTGGAACAACCACACTGCACTCTCTTGGAAGCTATGATTTTTTTATTGCAAAATATGATGCCAGTGGAAATTTTGTTTGGGCAAAACGTGGTGGTGGGGCAAATGAAGATTTTGGACAAGGTATTTCTTTTGATAAGAGAAGAAACCTCATTTACATTTCTGGGCAATTTGATTATCAGGCAAACTTCGACGGGCTGGCAGTAACAAGTGCAGGAAACCGTGATATATTTATTTCCGCATGGGATACCAGCGGTTCTATCCAATGGATTAAAACCGGTGGAGGCACCCAGCGTGATGCTGGTTTTGGTGTAGCAAATGATACCCTTGGAAATGTTTTAGCAACAGGATTTGTTGATGGAGGAGGGGTGTTTGGAAGCAATACCATTGTTGGAGACTCTTTATCGGATATATTTGTAACGAAACTGGCTCCTCCTATCGCAAGTCAGCCAACAGTGGCTGCTTCAGCTATTTCTTCTTCTGTTTCGAATTGTACTGATATCAGCCTGAGCTGGACAAATGGCAACGGCGCTTATAGGATTGTGGTTGCAAAGGCCGGATCAGCTGTTAGCGTATTTCCGGTGGATGGAAACTACTATAATGCAAGCGCTGTATTTGGCAGTGGAAGCTACCTTGGTAGCGGAAATTATATAGTCTATTCCGGAAGTAGTAACGCTTGTACAGTCACAGGCCTTACTGCCGGAACCCGATACCATTTTGCTGTGATTGAATATAACGGCAGTGGAATTCAAACCAATTACAATACCACATCTTATCTTGTAACAAATGCTTTGGCCAGTATTTTTACTGTAACAGCTTCTGCTACGCCTGCAGCAATCTGCCCGGGTTCATCAACTTCATTGACAGCTTCCGGCGGAGTTACTTACTCTTGGTCTCCGTCAACAGGCTTGTCTGCTACTACAGGTTCTTCGGTGACTGCAACACTGAATTCTTCCATAACATATACGATTACAGCAACAGATGCCGGTGGCTGTATTTCTACTACAACTCTTCCTGTGACAGTTAATCCATTGCCAACAGTAACACTTGGAAATATCCCTGATGCCTGTATAACCACAACTGCAGTTGCCATGGCGGGAGGTTCTCCTGCAGGGGGGACTTACAGTGGATCATTTGTGAATGCCGGCGTGTTCAATCCTTCTGCTGCGGGTATCGGTCCTCATAACATCACCTATTCTTATACTGACGGAAATGGTTGCTCAAACACCGCCACGGCAAGCATCAATGTGCGTGCTTTGCCTGTTGTTATGGTAAACACACAAAATGCAATTTGTATCAATGCATCACCCGTGGCATTAGCCGGTGGAACACCTGCGGGAGGAACCTACAGCGGAACAGGTGTAACAAGCGGAAATTTTGATCCGTCGGCGGCTGGTGTAGGCTCTCAGATCATTACTTATTCTTATGCAGATGCATTTGGTTGCGCAAATTCAGATACTGCTACCATCCTTGTAAACGCTTTGCCAACAGTAACGCTCTCTTCATTTAACCCTGTTTGTGTCAACGCTGCTTCCTTTTCTCTTTCAGGTGGAAGCCCTGCAGGAGGTGTTTATTCAGGAACCGGAGTTACTTCCGGAAGTTTCTTTCCTAATGTCTCCGGTGCAGGTACGCATACAATTACTTATATTTATTCTGATGCGAACGGATGTTCAGCAAATGCAACCAATACGATTACAGTAAATGCATTACCGGTTGTTACTTTAGGATCGTTCAGTGCCGTTTGTCAGAATTCTGGGCCGGTTACACTTACAGGTGGAAGTCCGGCGGGCGGAGCATATAGTGGAAGCGGGGTTTCCAACGGTGTATTTACACCTTCCAGTGTAGGGTCAAACACAATTATCTACAACTATACTGACGGTAACGGATGTTCAAATTTTGCTACCTCATCAATTCTTGTGAATACGCTTCCAACAGTTACCATTAATCCATTTAATGCTGTTTGTCAGAATTCAGGATCATTTGCACTCACGGGAGGAAATCCTGCAGGTGGAACCTGGACGGGCGGCAATGTTTCTGCAGGTAGCTTTAATCCTATTAATGCAGGAAGCAACATGGTAATTTACAATTACACCAATGCAAATGGTTGTTCCAACTTTGCAACAACGAGTATTTTGGTGAATGCCTTGCCGGCAGTAACTATTACACCATTCAATGGTGTTTGCGAAGGATCCTCTTCATTTGCCTTGACAGGCGGAAACCCTGCAGGAGGAACATGGAGCGGAACCAATGTGGCCGGAGGGGTTTTCAGTCCTGTAACACTGGGAGCGAATTCAATTGCCTATGCTTTTACTGATGCCAACGGTTGTACGGGCAATGCCAATTCTACAATTACTGTTAACCCATTGCCAGTTGTTGCCCTCGGGGGAGCTACTACCATATGTATGTACAGTAACATTTCTCTGAATGCCGGCGCAGGATATACCGCATACCAGTGGAGCAATGGTGCCACAACACAAACGATTCTTGTTGATACTACAGGGACAGGCATAGGAACTGCAACATTTACGGTTACTGTTACCAATTCGAATAATTGTTCAGGAAGTGATGATATCAATATCACATTTGATATATGCGCTGGTGTGGCACCTTTAACAGAGCAACCGCCCCTTGGCATCGTATTTCCAAATCCATTCAGCAATGAGTTCACTGTGTTTACTGATGCAAGAGAGCAGGGTATACAGGTTACATTCAGTGATGTACTTGGTAATATAATTATGAAAAGAACACTGACATCTTCTTCAGAAACTATTCGTCCCAATGTACCTGCTGGAATTTATTTCCTGCGAATCGAAAAAGGTAAAACGATCAATACGATAAAAGTGGTAAAAACCAATTAACGGTTTTTGGCGATTAATACGAGGCTTGTTTGTTTCGAAATTCTCGTTTCAATTTTTAAGAAGATTCCCCCTTTCCATTAATCTGGCAACAGGATATCTTTTATAGCTTTTTTCAAAATAAGGAGACCGCTGGTAAATGAAATAGAGTTGCGCTTCACCATCAGTTGCAAATTTTGTATCCTCCT
>JAPLDB010000065.1 GCA_026391975.1 Bacteroidota bacterium
AGCCTGAATTGATTTATCTGCGGAGAGGGCGGGATTCGAACCCGCGGTACCTTGCGGTACACAAACTTTCCAAGCTTGCACGTTCGGCCACTCTGACACCTCTCCGGTTTTTTTGGGCTGCAAAGATACTCGAATCAGCGAATTTCAGAAAAGAATAACTCCAATTGGTATTGATGAAGTTTGAATGTTTTTGAAAAACTTTGTGTCCCGATACCTGCCCGACTGCCCGCCCGGATGAATCGGTCAGACGGGCGTCATTCAGGCGGGGCTATCGGGATAGTGCCTTTGTGGCAGATTCTAAGTTATTGCCACTAAGGCTCGAAGGCTCGAAGCAACCCAAATAATTGAAAGCAATTTTATTTCCTTTTTTGAAACCAAGACACTTTTTAATCGGAATTCTTGAGAGTCAACGAAATTTTTTTAATGTGGTTCATTGTTCACAATCCTGAATACATGCAGCACATAAGGAAACAGCGCATTCATCGTTTCTTCTGCCCCGCGGGTAGAGCCCGGCAGCGTGAGCACCAGCGTTTTTCCGATTAGTCCTGCTATTCCCCGTGACAACATAGCATAAGGCATACGCTCCTGTCCATAGGCACGCGCAGCTTCCATGATGCCTGGAATTTCCTGATCCAGCAAAGGCAAAACAGACTCCGGAGTTACATCCCGCGGTGAGATTCCTGTGCCACCGGTCAGAATAATCAGGTCTGTCTTTGATTTACAAAACGAATCTACTTTTTCACGAATGATACTTTGTTCATCAGGAATGATGGTGTAACCGGCGTTTTTGATATTTAATGATTCAAGTTTTGCGAGGATTGCTTTTCCGGCTTTGTCTTGCTTTTTACCGGAAGAAACCGAATCAGAGCAAACGATCACTACAGCCTTAAGGTTGCTTGCAAATGAATCCAGGTAATCAGATTTGCCGCCACTCTTTTCCAGAAGTCTGATGTTGAGGATTTCAATTCCCTTATCAATCGGCTTGAGCATATCATACATTGTGAGCGCCGTAACAGAAGCACCATGCATGGCTTCCACTTCCACGCCTGTGCGGTATATTGAATGAACCTCACATTCAATTTTAATTTCCAGCCCCTCAATAGTATGGCGGATAGAAGTGTACTCAACCGGCAGCGGGTGACAATCCGGGATCATGTCACTCGTGCGCTTCACTCCAAATAATCCTGCTGTACGACTTACTTCAAACACATCACCTTTTGCAACTTTTTTATTCAGGATTGCATCAATCGTTTCCTGTTTGCTTATACGAACGGTTGCCTGCGCGATGGCGATGCGGTGTGATTTTATTTTATGTGTGATGTTGATCATAATGTATTGGCTGTTTAAGTCCTTCCCTTTGGGAAGGATATAGGATGGGCCGCTTTTTTCCAGACATGCGTCTCATCTTCCAATATTTCTTTTCCCCAAACCGGGACTTTTGATTTTATTTCTTCCACTACATAGCTGCACGCATCAATGGCATTTTTCCTGTGCTTTGATGAAGTAAAAACAAACAAAGAAATTTTTCCGGCATCAACTTTTCCCAGCGAATGATAAATGTGCATACACGTAAGATCAAACCTTAAAAATGCTGCTTCTCTTATTTCATGAAACATATCATTTGCCATTTCTTCATAGCAGGAATAATCAATGGCAACTACTTTTTTACTGTTGATCTCATCATCACGAACCTGTCCGAGGAAAATACTGTGTGCGCCAATTGCTTTTTTGTGGCTATGTTTTGAAATACTATCAGCAATGAAGGAAGAAGAGATCTCGCCTTCAATAAAAACCTTGTGCCTCTTGTTTTCTTTTATTTCCATCTTAGCCCTGAATAGACTCATTTGATAAAACATTCGCCCACAAATTCTCGTTTCTTGCCACATCAAACAAATTGAAAACAATGTCGAGTGAATTTACCGAAAGTAGTTTTCCCGAGAGCGATTCGCCAATTCCGGTAATCCATTTGACAGACTCTGCCGCCTGTAATGTTCCGATGAGCCCTGGAAGAAAACCGATCACGCCGGCTTCTTCGCAGGATGGAATTGTTCCTTCTGCAGGCGGTGATGGAAACAGGCAACGGTAGGTTGGCCCGCTGATTCCGGTTTTGTCTTTTGCATTAAACAACGAAACCTGTCCTTCGAATTTAAATATAGAGCCGTAAACAAATGGCTTGTCAAGCAACACGCAGGCGTCATTGATGATGTAACGCGCATTGAAATTATCTGTACAGTCAATGATCAAATCGTAATCGGGAAATAATTGCTTTGCAGATGATGCCGTGAGCCTTGTGTTAAATGATTCAAATCCAACAAAGGAGTTTCTTCTAAGGAGATGTTCAACGGCAACAACTGCTTTTGGTTTTCCGATATCCTCCTCTGTATATAATACCTGCCTCTGCAGATTGCTGGTTTCCACGTTGTCAAAATCAATCACGCCAATTTTTCCAATACCGACCGCAGTAAGATAAAGCAGTGCCGGACAACCCAGCCCACCTGCACCCACAACCAGTACTTTCGCTTGCTTTAATTTCAACTGCGCAACCATTCCAAACTCATTCAGGGAAAGGTGGCGCGAGTAACGAAGTAATTCTTCTTTGGATAGTTTCATGAGAGACTGATGGCAACCGGAACATCTTTCATTGAGTTGATGTTTTTGAAGATTGCGTTTACATCAAATTTTTCTTTCGGCACGTCAATAAATTTTGAATCGAGGAGCTTCAATACATTTTGCATTTTCAATTCCTGCCTCAAAAGTAGTGATTCAATTTTCGGGAGAGATATTTTGTTGTAAAGAGCACAGAGGGGTTCTGTAAAGGAATCGTGCACGGGTACAATCGCATCGGCATTGGAAATATTTGAGATCAGGAATGACAAAACCTCCGGCGTGACATAAGGAAGGTCGCAACCCACCACAATATTCCATTCTGTTTTTGAATAGGACAGTCCGGCATGAATGCCTCCAAGTGGACCGCAGTTTTTATGAATGTCTGAGCAAACCGGATAGCCATAGGCATTGTACTCCGGATTGTTACTGATGATAAGGATCTGATTCGTCAACGATCTCACGTTTTGCAAAACGCATTCGACCATCTTTATTCCATGAATATCAAGCAGGCCTTTGTCTGTGCCCATGCGCGAACTTTTTCCACCGGCAAGAATGATTGCAGTAATATGAATTTCTTCAGCCATTTTTCTCTGTCAGTAATTTTACAGATGCGATCAGAAGGACTACGCCAAGAATTTTTTTCAAAACAGCATTTTCAAATTTTTTGCTTCCAAGCCACGAACCCGCAATACCTCCTATTACAGCGATTGAAACCCAAAGATAAATGGAAGGATCAATCACTACTCCTTTTGTAACCAGGCCCAGTAATCCGGAAGCCGAATTCAGAAAAATAAATAACGCAGAAATGGTAGCGGTTTGCTTCATGTCGGCCCAACCCAAAAACAGAATGACAGGGCTGAGAATTATTCCGCCGCCAATTCCGATCATGCCTGAAAAAAATCCGATCACAATTCCAAGGATAACTGCAGGCAGGGGGCTGAATTCTTTTTGCTCAGGACTTTTTTTGCCAAACAATCCCATCAGCCGTAAAACGGGAATGATCAAAATAACGGCAAGGATTTTTTTATAGACAAAGGCGTCAATTTCAATACGTGCACCCAAAAATGCTGCGGGGACAGAGCCCACGATTAGCAGAAGAAAAAGTTTTTTGTTCAGCGGGTTTGTGCGGGAATATTGCAAAAATGTCAGCAATGAAACAACAAGATTCATAATTAATGCAGCGGGTTTCATCACCTCCGGAGCAAAATGGAAAAGGCCCATCAGGGCCAAATAGCCGCTGGCACCTCCGTGGCCGACGCTTGAATACAGGAAGGCAACGGTGAAAAGCAGAATAAGGAAAATGATTTGAGATGATCCCAACGAAGTACAAATAAGATACGAATATACTAATTAGGAAAGGAGGATTACATCAGCCATTTCGCCTTCTTGCATTGTTTCTGTTTCTTCCGGAAACCGGATGAGGCAATTTGATTCGGCATAGGAGCGCATGATATCTGATCCTTGTCCATCAAGGGAAATTACAGTTTTAAAATCAGTTGTTGCCTTTAAAAAGTGAGTAAGGCCTTTTTTCTTTTGAAGGTTTGTGGAAAGCGGGAGACAGATGACATTGAGAAAACAATTTGAATGGCCTGAGAATTTTTTGATGGCCGGTACCACATACCCATAAAGGCATGTAAGTACAGATGCGGGATTTCCGGGCAAACCAAAAACATATTTTTTATTTTTCATTCCGAAGAAAAGCGGCTTGCCGGGCTTTTGTTTTACCTTGTAAAATACTTCTTGGACCTTTTCTTTTTTCAGCGCCGTTCCTACAAAATCATAATCCCCGACAGAAATTCCTCCGGTAAACAAAACAAAGTCTGAATGGCGCAAAGATTTTTTCAGCGCCTCCCGGATTTTCTTTTCATCATCACCAACAAACAATATTTTTATAACTAAGACCCCGGTTTGTCTCAAGGCAGTTTCAACGGTAATTGCGTTCGACTCAAATATTTTTCCGCGGGAGAGTTTGGTTCCGGGTTTTTGCAATTCATTCCCCGTGACAATGATTGATACGTTGGGTTTTTTAAAAACATAAACTTTATTTAACCCCATAGAAGCAATAAAACCCATTGCCGCCGGAGTAAGCGTTGTTCCCTTCTTAAGGGCAAGCGCTCCTTTTTTAATTTGTGAACCCCTGGTTCTGATGTTTAACCCCGGCCTTAGGTTTTCATCGCCAATAGTCAAAGAGCTTTTTTGCAACGAAACTTTTTCTTGCACCACAACAGTATCTGCACCACGCGGAATCTCAGCTCCGGTAAAAATGCGAACGGCTTGTCCGCCGGAAATATTTTTCATATAACTTTTTCCTGCGGCAGATTCTCCAAAAACGGAAATTGTATTTCCGGCGAAAACATCTTTTGCAATAATTGCATAACCATCCATTGCAGACTGATCGAATGGCGGTAAATCCAGCGGAGAGTAAATGTTTTTAGAAAGCACAAATCCACCTGCATCAGAAACATTCCTGACTTCCGTTTTGGAAACCGAAACGGCCTTCATCACTTTATCCTGCGCTTCTTTTACCGAGATCATTTTAGAATACAAAATTTCATTTGAAGGAAGAGTTTTCTAAAGGCTCTTGTGATTTTTGACTTACCTATTTTTAACTTCTCTTATCCACCGATCGCCAGCATTGTTCTTTCTTTTGATTCCGAATGCGAAGTTGCCCATTGCTGCTCATTATGCCCGCCCAGCATATAGTGTTTACCGAAGAGACACTCCACGATAAGAGGAGTAATATCATTCCCGGCACGAAGTGAAGTAAGTAAATCGGTTTCTATTTTTGAAAAGAGACAGTTTCTCATTTTGCCATCAGCCGTTAACCGCATACGGTTACAACCGCCACAAAACGGCTCGCTCATTGTGCT
This sequence comes from Bacteroidota bacterium, assembly GCA_026391975.1. Taxonomy (GTDB): domain Bacteria; phylum Bacteroidota; class Bacteroidia; order AKYH767-A; family 2013-40CM-41-45; genus JAPLDB01. Next base: position 5,478 of record JAPLDB010000065.1, read on the forward strand.
GATCACTGCAAAAGTACCTGCATGGCCCTTCACCCTGAATTTTTTTGCTGTGTCGTGCACACCGTCATTCAGTTTTTCAATTTCGGGATAATGATCCCCGATTGATTCCAGGATTTCTTTATAAGTAATCAGTTTATCGGGCTGCCAGTGGTTTCCGGGGAATGGCATGAATTCAATGAACCGAATATGTACCGGTGCGTTTTTTGTCCATTCAATAAAACCACGAATGTCTGTTTCGTTGATTCCATTCATCACCACCACATTCACCTTCACATGAAATTGTTTATCAAGAAGCAAATGAATATTTCCAAATACTTTTTCAAATTCATTTCTGCCGGTGAGTTTGTGAAAGGTGGCGGCTTCCAAGGAATCCAGGCTCACGTTTACCGATTTGATTCCGGCTTCCTGAAAGGTGTCAATGAATTCATCGATTTGTGACCCATTTGTTGTAAGCGTAAGCTCAACCGGAAATTTCGACAACCGGAGTATAATTTCTTTCGCATCTTTTCTGATCAGCGGCTCCCCGCCGGTAAGGCGGATCTTTTTTACTCCGAGTTTCACAAATGAATCAGCAAATCTTTCTATTTCGTCGGCAGTCATTAATGAGCTTTCATGCTTAGACTGAAATCCATTTTTGTTGTGCGGAGAATGAGGAAGGCAATAGAGGCAACGGAAATTGCATTTGTCGAGAAGGGAAATTCTCAGGTAATCATGAATGCGACCGAAGCTGTCTTTGAGCATTTTTACAAGAATATTATTGCCACAGATTCACGGATTAAAAAACATTTTCCATTTTGAAATCTGTGAATTTGTGGCATATTTTTCACCCCCCCGAAAAGGGAGGAAGCAAAGCCACCACATCATCTTTCATTAATTTTATATTCTCTGTTTGTACTTTTTTGTTTACTGCAATTAGAAATGAATGCCGGATTAGTTCAGGGCATTTTTCGAGAAGTACATCTTTCAATTGATACGTATTCTTAACTTGTGAAAGGTCAAAATCCGTTTTTCCTACAATATCTGCCAGAGAACCAAAGAATAAGAGCTGCATTGATAAAAAATATATTTAGTGCGAAGGTCGAATTTCGTTTGAATCCCGACAAATTGACCTGCAATATAGAGATTAACCTCTCCTTATCTGTAAAAACCCGTTTTGGTTGGTTGAAAGTTTTATTTTTGCCCACGCAAATCCCTCCCCTTATATTTATCCTGAATTATGTCTACAACTGAAACAAATGCCAATATTGCTGCGACAACAACATTCGGGAAAGTTCCGACGGACCATATGTTCATTGCCGAATATAAAAACGGCAAATGGAATGAAGGTACGTTAACCCGTTTTCAGCACATCTCCCTGAGCCCCTTTGCGTTGTGTTTTCATTATGGCCAAACTGTTTTCGAAGGCATGAAAGCATTCCGGATGAAAGACGGACAAGTGAATGTTTTTCGTCCGCTGAAGAACTTTGAACGCATGAATCTCTCACTGGAAAGAATGTGCATGCCTCCTCTCAGCGAAGAATTATTCATGCACGGTGTTTCCGAAATGGTGAAAGCAGACAAGAAATTTATTGACGAAGATGAAGAGTCGTCATTGTATATACGCCCGCTGGTTATTGCAACAGAGGAGCGCATTGGGGTTAAGGTTTCGGATGAATATTTATTTATCGTGATGTGTTCCCCGGCAAAAAAATATTTTGCAAACCCCATCAAAGTTAAAGTTGAAACCGAATTCACTCGCGCAGCCGAAGGTGGAACGGGCTTTGCCAAATGCGGTGGCAATTACGGTGCAGCTTATTATCCAACGCATCTTGCCCACCTCCAGGGATACGATCAGGTGATCTGGACAGACGGACAAAACCATGAATACATGGAAGAGTCGGGAACGATGAATGTTATTTTTGTTGTTGACGGTACTTTGATCACACCGGCATTGTCAGGAACGATTCTCGAAGGTATTACGCGTGACTCTATCTTAACCCTTGCCAGAAAAAACGGAATGAAGGTGGAGGAGAGAAGGGTTTCGGTAAAAGAAATTCAGGACGCATTTGAATCCGGTAAAAAAGTAGAAGCATGTGGTGTTGGAACCGTTGCTGTTGTTGCGCCCATTGAACAGATTGACATCAACGGAAAAAAATATACGCCATTCACCGGCGACAATTCTCAAATGGCAAAAATGAAACGCCAGCTTTTAGAAATCCGACTGGGAATACAGAAGGATGAGAATGGGTGGAATTACATGGTGAAGTAGGCCCCCTAACCCCCGAAGGGGGATAAAGCCCGAAGGGTGGAATAAATAAACGTTCAGGATTTAACTCAGTTCTCCGCGGAGATTTTTCTCCATGAGCTGTTTCACTTTTTTCGCAGAATAATTTTGTCCGAATAAAAACATCAGCTTGGTGAGTGCTGCTTCAGTTGTCATGTCTCCGCCACTTACAACGCCAATCTTTTTCAACAGAGCGCTTGTTTCGTACTTCCCAAGTTCTACACTTCCTCCGCTGCATTGGGAAATATCAACGATCACAATTCCACGGTCGGTGGCATACTTTAAGTATCCGATAAACACTTCATCGGTAGGTGCATTTCCGCTGCCGAATGCTTCAAGCACGATAGCTTTGAGCCCGTCTATTTTAATGACCTGCCAGAACATGGAGTAGGGGATACCCGGAAATAATTTGATCAGGGCAACGTTGGAATCAAGGGATTTATGTACGCGAAATTTTTTGCCCTTTGGTTTTTTCGCAATAGCTTCTTTGTTGTATTCAATATTAACGCCCGCCTCCACCAGGGCCGGATAACTGAGCGAGTGAAATGCATCAAACTTACTTGAAGAATATTTCTCAGCGCGGTTTCCGCGGTATAACTGGTTGCTGAAATAAATACCCACTTCCGGAATAACCACATTGCTTGAAGCAATTTCCATGGCAGTGATGATGTTTCTGCGTGCATCATTTCTGATCGCACCCAATGGAACCTGTGAGCCGGTTAAGATGACGGGCTTTTGTAGATTATCAAGCATGAAACTCAAAGCCGAAGCAGTGTAAGCCATCGTATCGGTTCCGTGAAGAATGACAAAACCATCGTGCTTCGAATAATTTTTTTCGATAACAGATGCCAGCTCTTTCCAGAAATCCAGATCAACATTGGAAGAGTCAATCGGCTTTTTCCAGGAGTGAAAATCAATTTTGCACTTGAGGTGTTTGAGTTCGGGGATGTGACTCGTGATCTCAGAAAAATTCAACGGCACCAACGCTTTCGTTTTGTGGTGATGCATCATGCCGATGGTACCACCGGTGTAGATGATGAGAATGCGTTTTGAGTTTTTGGTTTTTAATTTGAGGTTCGCGGCCATTGTACAGGAATACAAAGTAAGTAGTATTAAGTATTAAGAAAACACCTGTGTACCGGTTTTTCTCAATATTCATTAACCAAAAAGTGGTTGTAAATTAATGAAGGAGAGTTTTACCCCGGGTCACTTTCTTAATGAAGAGTGACCAGCCAGCACATCTATCCTAAGTGGAACCCACGCTCACCCCTTCCCTAAAGGGAGACCCACGCTCGAACTCCCCTTTTACCCCAACTGATATCTAAAAACGAAGGAATATTTATTGTCCTTATACTGCTTAATATTTAAATTAAGGCTATGGGATAAACATTGGTTACACTCCGAAAATGAGTTTGGAATTCTCTGTTGTAACCATTGCAACCTCCTCCAGTGAAATGTTCTTTATCTCAGCAATTTTTTCTGCCACCTTAATTATGTATACAGGGAGATTTCTTTTTCCCCTGAATGGCACAGGTGCGAGATAGGGTGCATCTGTTTCGAGAACGAGATGCTGAAGCGGGATTTCTGCAATGACCTTGTCAAGCCCCGAGTTTTTAAAAGTAACAACTCCGCCGATACCGAGGTAAAACCCCAAATCTATTGCGCGCTTTGCCTGTTCAATATTTCCGGTGAAGCAATGAAATACACCACAAGGCATTTCTTTTTTTGTTGAAAGCAGAATTTGATAAATCTCCTCAAATGAATCCCGGGAATGAATAGACAATGGAAGATTATATTGGTTGGCAAGTTCAACCTGTCTTTTGAAGACGATCTCTTGCTCCTTCTCAAATGTTTTATCCCAAAACAGATCCATTCCGATTTCTCCTACGGCTACATATTTATGTTGACCCAGAAGTTTTTCAATGAGGCTCAGTTCCTCCTGCCAGTTTTCTTTTACGGAACAGGGGTGCAGGCCCATCATCGGGAAACAATTGGAAGGATACTTTTCCGCCAGTTGCGTTAAGCCGTCTACCGAGGTGCTGTCAATATTTGGCAGAAAAAAACGTTGTACACCTTTGGCTTTTGCTTCGCTGATCAACAGGTCACTATCCGGAGAAAATTCGTCGGCATAAAGGTGTGTGTGGGTATCAGTGAATAGCATCTGTGCAAAGATAGAAACCTAATTCGCAAATGTTATCCCTAAAGCATCGGGATACAATTTGCAAAGGACGTACTGCAAACTGCTAACTTAATTTTACTTTCGTGTCTTCATGCCGAAATTTCTAATCATTCGTTTTTCATCCATCGGAGACATTGTGCTCACGTCTCCTGTAGTCCGTTGCCTGAAACAACAGGTTAAGGATGCAGAAGTGCACTTCCTGACCAAGAAGAGTTTTGCTTCTGTCATCGAACACAACCCTTTTATCGACAAAAAAATTTATCTTGAACGTGAGGCCCACCCATCCCGATGGCTATCGGGACCTCCCAAAGGGAGGGCTTTTGAAAACCCTTTAAGTGAAATGATTCAACAATTAAGAAAGGAAAAGTATGATTACGTCATTGACTTGCACAATAACCTCCGTACACTTAATCTGAAATCAAAGCTGGGCGTAAAATCATTTTCATTCAATAAGCTGAATATAGAAAAATGGTTGCTTGTAAATCTGAAAATGGACCGGATGCCTGATGTGCACATTGTAGACCGTTATATGGAAGCGGTTAAGTCATTGGGAGTGATGAATGACGGCAAGGGACTGGATTATTTTATTTCGCAAGAAGATGGAAACGCTATTCAAAAACTTCCTGAAGAATTTCAGAAGGATTACATCGCTTTTGTGATCGGGGCAAAGCACAACACCAAGAAACTTCCGACGGATAAAATTATTTCCATCTGTAAAATACTCAACCGGCCTATAGTTTTATTGGGAGGGAAGGAAGATTTTGATGTGGGAGAGAAAATTACGTCGGCGATTCAAACAGCAGAAGTCAAATCCCAAATGGTTTTTAACGCCTGCGGAAAATTTTCGCTGAATGAATCTGCCGCACTGATCAAGCAGTCCTCAAAAGTCATCTCACACGATACCGGACTCATGCACATCGCTGCTGCATTCAAAAAGGAAATTATCAGCGTTTGGGGGAATACCGTTCCTGAATTTGGAATGTACCCTTATTATGGAAGTTTTGAAGTCACAAGTTACAAGTCACAAGTTGCGAATCTTAGGTGCAGACCATGCTCAAAGATAGGGTTTGATAAATGCCCGAAAGGCCACTTCAGGTGCATGGTGGAGCAGGATGAAATAAAAATTTCTGAGGCGGCAAACAGAGCATAAATCTCATAACGTTTTTATTTTAAGAGATGAATTGTTCAAATTTTTAATGGCATCAAAAACATCCTGAACATCTTTTGCATGTTCTGCGGGGGCATATTCAGGCTTGACAACATAGCTTGTTTCTATCATAACACTGCTCTCATCCGTTTGGGTAATTTTAATTGAATACTCTGTAAATCCATTGTTTATGGTTTTTTGAAGTTCTGCAGTGTTGAGCACCTGAATCTTTTTGTCAAACTTCAACATGTATTTATGTGAATCCTGGAATTGAAAATCGGGGTAATAATCCAGGTGGCGGTTTGCTGAAGAGAAATCATCGTCAATTACATTGTTGAACCATCCGTCAAGATCTATCGAATAATTTCCGTCCGCTTCTTTCGTAACGGCAGTATGATTTGAAAGATTTATGGAAACACTGGCGTCATAAGGAAATTGCTTGCTCGTGCTTGTCACGCTAACCTGTAAGTGCTTGACATCATCGGCAATTGAAGCAATGGAATTAAAATAGGAAGGATTAACAGTGGTGTCTTTATCGCCATATAAATAGTAACCACGCATTATCGTTGAAAACTGACCGCTGAGTTTTATTCTGGCATTAAATAAAAGCGACATTGAATCAAGCGAAACATTCACGAGCGAACTTGTAATCCGAATATTGTCCTTTACACTACTGAAAGGAGTCTTTACAAAAGTGAAATTTACCGCAGGAAAAAGGTCGTATTTTTTTTCCGCTATTTCATGTTGGGGAATGAGAATGGACTGGATGTCTTCATAATAGAAAGGGAGCTCGTTGGCTTCATAGCCGAAGCGATATGATTTAGGGTAGAGGTAAATAAACTTTCCATTGTATTGAACAGCATATCCCAGGCGAAATGATGAGCTATTCTTGTATTCATTCATATCAATTTGAGAGATGCGCTTGTCGCAAAACAGGGAAGCATAATAGTCTTTGTCTTCCCGCAAAAAAAGTTCGTAGTATATTCTGTACCGACTCATTTCCCGCATTGCTTTATTTTCAACATATTTTCCCAGGTGTTCATTTTCCTGATCGTCACCTTCAAATGCGCCTTTATCACTCTGGTAAGAAAAGTCTTCCGCCAGGGTATGCTGGACGGACGACATCAATACTGCCAGTGATGTATCATTCACTTTATTCATTTCGGCCTTCAAAAAATCATTCATGACTACAGTTGAATTGTCCTTTCTCGCCAGTCGGAGTTTAAGGCTCTCATATTGATAACCCACCAAAGGAAGCGCAACAAAGGACCATGGGTAAGGCAATGGTTTTGAAATAAATTTTGTGCGCGGATTGATAATGCCAAAATCTCTTTTGTGTTCGTAGAAAGTAATATATGGATATTGTGTTTGAGGTCTGCCGCCAACTTCGCGTAATCCACCGGGTAAATTTTTAGCGGAGAAATAATATTCCGTGTATTTAGGTCGTGTTTTTGTTTCCATCACAGAGTCCGTGGGATTGGCGCCGTTGGAATAAGTAATCACATAATATTCAAGTTCTGAATACCTGAATGTGAGGTGAAAGTTTTGTTTAGGCAGGAGACCATTGAAAAAAATCCTGGAGCCCGGGTCATAGTTAAAGGCGCCTTCATAGGAATAATCCAGTTCCAGTTCATCGCCGGGTTCAAGATTGATCACCCTGAAAATCCAGCTGTATAGTTTTGATGAAATCTTGTTGTGACGGTCTATTTCGAGCTGGGTTTTTTCATCAAGGACAGCCATACTTATTTTTCCATCGGGTTTAATTATCCGCGCTGCGAAATACCTGATACAGTCAAATTCTCCTTTTGGACGATAAATCGAATCCCTGTCCTCGATCCGTACGGTGCTCAAGTCGCTTATAGGATCAAAACTTTCGGGTAAAACAAATTGAGAATATTTTTTGATGCCGTGTTGTGTGAGGAATTTAATCCGGACATGTTTCTGAACAATTGGTGAAACGCCATTTGTAGATTCGTCAATGTAAAAATAACTTCCGCGGGAATTTAAAAACTGATAGGGCGGGACCGTATTACCACTAGCATTAAAAATAAGTTTCTCATCGAGAATTACAGCGTCTTCATTTTTAAACTGCTCTTCTACGGGAATAACCGGAGGCTGTCCTGGCGCCCATTCAAAATTATAGTTGCGGTACTGAAAACCTTGGGCTGCAGAAAATAAATAACCAAAAATTGCCGCGAGCAAAAGCAAGGTATTTTTCATTTCCGTGTGTGTTAAACTTGTGTTCCTAAAATAAATCAAAGAAAACGTACTATGCAAATTTTCCTGTTGAAGGCCATATTCAGGACTCATTTCTCATTACTTTCGTAACAATTAACAGGCATGAAAAAATTATCGATATTTTTATGGTTAGCAATTGGGCTGTATAAACCCCTGCTGGCTCAGTTAAATCCAATCGCAGTAAACATCCCTATGCGTGACGGCAAGTTCCTCGCAGCGGATGTCTATTTACCCAACAACGATTCTCTTCCGCGGCCAACAATTCTGATCCAGACTCCATATCAGAAAAACTATTACCACATTTTAGGATTGCCGTTACAGGTTGGGTTCGATATAAACTCCAGCCCATTCAATTTTGTGATCGCAGACTGGCGATGCTTTTACGGTTCAGCCGCTGCTTGTACAACAACCGTCAATCGCGGACAGGATGGATATGATTGTGTGGAATGGATTGCACAACAAACATGGAGCAATGATTCAACAGGAACATGGGGGGCTTCTGCGCTGGGAATTATTCAATTCCAGACAGCAAAAGAAAACCCGCCGCACCTTACTTGTTGTGTTCCGATCGTTGCGGGTATGCGAACGGATTATTTGAAATATTATCCCGGAGGTGTTTTAAGAACAGAATATTTGCAAATGCTTGACATGCTTGGATACGGATTGTCAACGCTGATCCTTGCCCATCAGGTTCATGATATCTACTGGTCTGTTGCGGAATCTTCATCCTTTTATCCCGCATCTGTCAATGTTCCCATGTTTATGATTGGCGGCTGGTACGACCATGCGACAGAAGAAGTACTGGAATCCTTTGAAGGCATCAGGACGCAGAGTGCTGTGGCGGTTCGTGCGCAGCAAAAGTTACTCATGGGACCATGGACACACAATGCTACATCTTCAGCGCCTCTGCAGGTTGGAGATCTTGACTATCCCGAAGCCGTAAATGCCAGCGATTCATTGGCAAGAATTTTTTTCGAATATTATTTACTGAATGATGCCAATGGATGGAACAACCGTCCTGTGGTTGAATATTTTCAGATGGGAGAAAATAATTGGAACAATGATATTTCATGGAACACTTCCGGACTAACGAACTACAACCTCTATTTCCATTCCGATGGAAATATGGACCTGAACATTCCGGCAACTACGGCTGATTCATTGCAGATCAATTACGATCCGCATGATCCATCTCCAACAGTTGGAGGGCCCACATTGCTGAACACCTTAAGCCAGGGACCTTACGATCAGGCGCCGGTTGTTGAAAGCAGAAACGACATACTTTCATTTACTACCTCACCACTGACGCAAGATGTTGTAATGCGTGGAAGGCCGACAGCACACCTTAAGGTTTCCTCAGATAAATTTGACACTGATTTTTCTATTCGCCTTACCGATGTTTATCCCGACGGAAGAAGCATGCTTTTACTTGATGGTATTCGCAGGATGAGATTCAGGAACGGTTATAACGCCACCGATACATCATCAATGGTTCCGGGAACTATCTATCCGCTCGATGTTGATTTGTTTGCAAATACAGCAATCACCTTTCTTGCAGGCCACCGGATTCAGGTTGATGTTTCATCAGCCAATTATCCCCGCTTCGATTGCAACCTGAACAATGGACAGGCGATGTACACTGCCGGAGATACTTTGATCGCGCAGAATACAATTTATATGAATAGCAACAATGCGTCTTATATCACATTGCCGCTTGAAAATTTTCCTGACGCCGTCAACGAGATTGATGCAAAGGGAGAATTCAGCATATTTCCAAATCCTTGCAGGGAATGGTTTGAGGTTTCTTGTTTAAGGTTTGAGGTTAATAGCCGGCTTACACTTCTTGATGCCTTAGGGAATGAAATTTACAATGTTGCTATAACAACCTCAAACCTCAGTCCCGATAGATATCGGGATCAAACCATTAACCTTCCGAATGGAATTTATTTCATTAAAATTGAGTCTTCAAAAGGCTCTATTACCAAAAGGTTTTCCATTGTCCGTTAAACTCTATCTTCGCCACGCCACTAAATTATGTTTCAAGTTATAGCCCGGTATTTCTTCTTCTTCTCTGCCATCTTCTTTTTGCATTCATGCGACCAGAATGCGGTATTTGAGAAAAACATTTCAATCCCTGACCATAAATGGGATATGACAAATATCCTTCGTCTTGAAACAGAGATTAGTGATACTTCCAGTCCGCACAACATCTATATTAATGTACGCAACGGAAGTGGCTACGAATACAGTAATTTGTTTTTATTCATGACTACCATAACTCCCAAAGGCCTTGTTGCACACGATACTTTGGAGCTTACCCTTGCTGATGATCGTGGCAAATGGCTGGGCAGCGGATCGGGAGATGTTTGGGACAACAGGATTTTATTCAAAAGGAATTTCAAATTTCCTGAGGCAGGCTTATGGCATTTTGAATTGCAGCAAGCCATGCGCATCAACCCATTGCCACAGGTGATGGATGCGGGGATGCGAATTGAGAGGGCAGAGGCCCCCTAGCCCCCGAAGGGGGAATAATGCCCACGCGCAATGCCAATGCAATAAAGATATAATTTGAGAGTATTCTTGGCTGTTTATTCCTCCCCTTAGGGGAGGCAAGGAGGGGCCGGCTGCTATTCCTGATAGTACACCCGCTTCACTCTTTGTGAAATGCCTGTCAGCACTTCATAAGGAATTGTGTCAAGTGTTTTTGACATTTCAGTGGCGGGATGATCGGCTCCGAACACAATCACTTCGTCTCCTTCTTTTGCCGGCACATCAGTAATGTCCAGCATGCACATGTCCATACAGACGTTGCCAATGATCGGTGCCAGTTTACCATTGATCAACATACTGCCTTTGCCATTGCTTAGTTTGCGGTTGATACCATCGGCGTAACCGATGGCAACAGTTGCCACAAGTGTGTCGCGGGTTAGTTTTGCAGTCCTGCTGTAGCCAATTGTTTCACCTGCAGGAACATTTTTGATCTGCGAAATCGTTGTGCGCAAAGTTGCCACGTGCTGGAGTTGACGTTGCTCATGCCATGTAGAGGCAAATCCATACATGCCGATTCCAAGGCGCACCATGTCGAACTGTGCTTCATTGAAACGGATAATCCCGGATGAATTCAGCGCATGACGGAGAATCTGGTATGGAAACGCTCTATTAATCTGAGCACTCATGCGTTCAAACTTTTCCAGTTGTTGTTTTGTAAAACCGTCGTGTTCACTTTCATCGGTGGCAGCGAGATGGGTAAAGATGCTCTGCACTTTCAGCGTGCGGATATTTTTGACCCTGATCACGAGCTCGTTTATGTCATTTTCTTCAAAACCAAGGCGGTGCATTCCTGTGTCAAGCTTGATGTGAACAGGAAAAGAAAACCCGTCGCCGCCGGTATGTTTTTGCAATACTTCAGCAAGCTGATTGAGCAATCGAAAATTATATATCTCAGGTTCCAGCTTATAGCTTATCATGGTTTCAAAACTTTGCATCTCCGGATTCATCACCATGATAGGTAGTGTGATTCCGGCTTTTCGCAATTCAACACCTTCATCAGTGTAAGCCACTGCGAGGTAATCCACATGATGGAACTGGAGGATATTTGCGATCTCAAAACTGCCGCTGCCATAAGAAGTTGCTTTTACCATTGCCATCAGTTTCACGTCAGGCTTTAGTCGCGAACGGAAATAATTCAGGTTGTGGACGAGCGCATTCAAATTGATTTCCATCACCGTTTCATGAGCCTTTTGCTGAAGGGCCTTACTGATTTTTTCAAAACCGTAAACGCGTGCACCCTTCAACAAGATAGTCTCATCACTGAAATCCATCGGAGAAAATGAACGGAGGAAATCTTCCGTATCGGTATAGAATTTTTTAGGAATGGAGAATTGATTTTGCTGGCGCGCGATAGCAGATCCTATCCCGATCATCCTGTCAATGTTTTTTGCAGCAAGCAGTTGCGCGACTTCGCCATATAAAGCCGCTTCATTTTTTCCGCTTTGCAAAATGTCAGAAAGGATGACGGTACGCTTGTCGTGCTGTTTTTGCTGGTTGAGGAAATCGAGTGCGATGGTAAGAGAACCAATGTCGCTGCTGTAGCTGTCGTTGATAATACTGCAATCATTGATTCCCTCTTTCAGTTCGAGTCGCATTGCGACAGGACTAAGCAAGGTCATTCTTTCCTCAACGACCTCTGATTTATATCCGAGATGCAGCATCAATGCCCAGCAGTGAATGGCATTTTCGATGGATGCATCGTCAGTAAACGGAATTTTTATTTTTAAAAAACGGTTTTGCCAGATGCCCTGTATTTCTGTTTCATCGGAGGTTTTACTTACGCGGCCAATCTGCAGATCCGCTTTTGTTTTCCGGCTCCAGGAAAAAAATTTCAGTTTGCGGGGAAGGAAATCAACTTTTGAAATTTCCAGCTGGATTGTATTGTAGTCTTTGCAATAAATAAGTGTTTCGCACGACTGAAACAGCTTGAGTTTTTCTATCACCTTCAGGTTCTGGTTGTCGAAATTCTCATCATGTGCAGAGCCAATGTTCGTGAAGATGCCGATGGTAGGTTCAATTATTTTTTCCAGAAGCACCATTTCTCCCGGACGCGAAAGCCCTGCTTCAAAGATGGCCAGTTCATGTTCTTCGCTGAGCTGCCAAACGCTGAGGGGCACGCCGGTTTGGGAATTGTAACTCTTCGGACTGCGCACAATGTTTTTGTCGTCACGCATCAATTGATAAAGCCATTCTTTCACGATGGTTTTTCCGTTGGAACCAGTGATCCCAATTACGGGAATTGAAAACTGTTCCCTGTGGTGTTTTGCCAGCAGCTGCAAAGCATTCAGCGTATCTTCTACAACAATGAAATTTGCTTTCAGGCTTTTCCACTCATCTTTAAAATCACTCACTATAAAATTTAAAACGCCCTGTTCAACGCACCCTTCAATATAGCGGTGTCCGTCATGCCGGTCGCCTTTGAGGGCGAAGAACAACGACGTTTCCGCATGGGAGATCTTGCGGCTATCGGTGAGCAATTCTTCTATGCCTTCCGATTTAGGGGCATTTAGAAAAAGCTTTCCTTTTGCGACTGAGGTTATGGTCTGGATGGTGTACACAATTGTGCGAAAATTCTCGCCTTAGGCGAGACGAATTTACGAAAATCAAATTAGCATTAATCGATTACAAATTTACCTCTGGCATGGAGCCCGTGCTCGGATGAAAGTTCAAAGAAATACAATCCCTGAGAAAGCAAATTCCTGTTTAAAATGTATGATGATTCTGATGCTATCACTTCTTCCCGTACAAACACACCGACAGAATTAAATATTTTCAAAGAATAAATATTTGCTTCTGATTTCGTCGGGCCAGATGAAGGCACGCTGAATTGCAGTCTGGCGTATGAATGGAAGGGATTGGGCGAAATGCAAATTATGCTGCCAATGCCCGGATCATTTATACCGATACCCATTCCATAATAGATCGTATAATCCTCATACTGTCCATAATAAGCATCATTGCAACCGGTCAATAAGTTTCCCGAAGATTCGCTTCCTATTCTCATGCGAATGGGAGTAAATGTATGAATGGCATTTGTAGGAACAGTTATCAATCCCTGGTGTATATATATTAATGCAGAATCATGGTAAACAATTTCAGAAGGATCAAAGTCGCCATCATTGCTGAAGTCGATCCATGCGGTGGCGGACTCTTCATATACATTTCCTGTATGCAATTCAAAGTTGTAGGCAATACCGGGAACAAGCCATGTTGAATCAGTACAGGTAAAATCCTCGAGCATGGGAGGATTGCTGCTTGCATTGCTGATCTGATTCAGCGAGACAAAATATATTCCGATGCCAAGTCCGCCGGAGATGGTTGTCGGATAACACACAGCCGGGATGGGTCCGCACGAAGACGCGGTTCGAATTGTATCAACACATGAATTAAGGGCAAAAGTTTTGGCGCTGTGGAATAAAAGAAAAATGACGGCAAAAAACCTAATTCTGTTGATCATTTGGTCTAGTAAAGATAATAAAAAAGTATTCCCAAATACATCGCTACTTAATCACCGCATCACATAGTCACATAAATCACTATTTTCGCCCTCCTTAAAAACCAACAATTATGACACGAGGCCCAATATCCCAATTCATGGAGAAGCACTATCTCCATTTCAATGCAGCTGCCATGATGGATGCTGCTAAAGCATACGAGACGCACATGAACGAAGGTGGCAAGATGATGATTACGCTGGCAGGGGCGATGAGCACTGCTGAGCTTGGTATTTCGCTGGCAGAGATGATCCGCCAGGATAAAGTGCAGATCATTTCCTGTACAGGCGCCAACCTGGAAGAGGATCTGATGAACCTCGTGGCACACAACCATTACAAGCGCGTACCGAATTACCGAGACCTCACACCGCAAATGGAATGGGACCTGCTGGAAAATCATTACAACCGGGTAACCGACACCTGCATTCCTGAAGAAGAAGCGTTTCGTAGATTGCAGAAACATATTTATGGTGTGTGGAAAACCGCAGAAGACAAAGGCGAGCGGTATTTGCCGCATGAGTACATGTACAAGATTTTACTCAGCGGAGAACTAAAGCAGTATTATGAAATTGATCCGAAGAATTCGTGGATGCTTGCCGCTGCAGAAAAAAACTTACCGATTGTTTGTCCGGGCTGGGAGGACAGCACCATGGGAAATATTTTCGCATCGTATGTGATCAAGAATCAATTGAAGGCATCCACAATGAAAAGCGGCATCGAATACATGGTTTGGCTTTCAGACTGGTACCGGAATAATTCTTCAGGAAAAGGCGTTGGTTTTTTTCAGATCGGTGGAGGAATAGCCGGTGATTTCCCGATCTGTGTAGTGCCAATGATGTACCAGGATCTTGAATGGCACGACGTACCTTTCTGGAGTTACTTCTGCCAAATCAGCGACAGCACAACAAGTTTTGGATCATACAGTGGCGCTGTTCCGAATGAAAAAATTACCTGGGGAAAACTGGGGATTGATACTCCGAAATTTATTGTGGAAAGCGATGCCAGCATTGTGGCGCCGTTGATGTTTGGGTGGTTGCTGGGGTGGTAATGTTGCCCATCCTAACCTTCCCGAAGGGAAGGAGATAAACCCTAGTACTATTTTTAAGGCATCGCCGGAATTTATCAGGCAACGTTTTATTTCGTCTGATTCTTTTTGAACTCCTCGAGCAGGGCAATTATTTTATCCAGCTTTTCAACTTCGATGCTGTTCAGTTGTTTCTGAAGTGCTTCGATTTCCATTTTAGCATCAAGATTCGTTTGATAATCTGCCTGTGCCTGCGCTCTGTCTCTTTCATTTTGTCTGTTCTGTGCCATCATAATGATTGGCGCTGCATACGCAGCCTGGGTAGAGAATAAAAGATTGAGCAGGATGAACGGATAAACATCCCAGTGATACATGAATCCGACCAGGTTCAGTGTCATCCATAGCACAACCAACAAAGTTTGAATGATGATGAACTTCCAGGAGCCCATTCCGTTTGCGACTGTATCTGCAAGGCGCTGACCAAATCCCAAGCTGTCCAGGTGCTGTTGGTGCCAGGTTTTTTCTGCTGTTGTCATAAGAACATTTTTTTAAATTAGATGTAAAGGAAACGATAATATAATGATGTGCGGTGAATCTTAAATTGGGATTGCGATGTAATATTTTTGTTTGTACCATTCAGCGGTTGTCGCAATGCTAAAAATGTGTGAATCATGTAAGCCATAATCAAAGTTACGTAATACACCCGTTTTGAGTAATGATGATCTTTGCTTTCAAATGTCCCTGTTTGCAAAACATTCTCTAAACAAAATGACATCCGATTTTAAAGCATAGCAGAAATAAAAAATAAATATTTTCAATCAAATCCGAACCAAATGAAAAATACAGAATCAAAAATGCAAAAGAAGCAGCCGGAAAGCGTAGAAAAAATTGACCTTCCCGGATATCCGCTTTATCCTAATAAAGATGACATCTACAACCAAGCAAAAGAGGAAACGGAAATCGATCCGGAAGACATTACCCAACTGAAAGTATCAGATGAAAATACGATAACCCATATAAATATAGAAGAGGATCTTGCGGAAAATGTTACGGGTGATGACCTGGATGTTCCGGGCTCTGAATTGGATGATGCGCAGGAAAATATTGGAAGCGAAGACGAAGAAAATAACTATTACAGTATAGGGGGCGATGATCACAATGATTTGGAAGAAGATTCAGGAAATTGAAAAGTCGGGAGTGAAGCACTTTTAATCAAAAGAATTCCTCGTCTCGCCTCAGGCGAGGCAGGGTCATTCATTTAAGGGGTATAAATTCTTTTCAATTTTTAAAACTATACTATACCGGGGCGGAGGATCGGCCACAGGTAATGTTTACCGGTTTTTAAACAACCCCTGTATGACCAATTTGAATGTATGGTACCCGGATTTGGCTGTTAAGACAGTTTCCTATAAAACTGAGACCAGACTAAGCTAAACCCGATAGTAGCGGAAAGCCTCCGCCATAGGCGGAGCTTGAAGCGGATAGCGGGACTGAAGGAAACGATGGAAGGAGCAGCACCTTTTTCATAATATAAAAAACAAAACCCCGAAAAGGTAATAACCTCTCCGGGGTAAATATGTAAATTCGTATTGCTATCCGTAATCCGTAGTTTATTTATCTTTCTTCGGATAAGGGGGCGGCGGCGGAAGCTCTTGTTTATTTTGTTGCAGTTCTGCTTTTATTTCCTGAATGCCTCTGTCAAGTTGCTGGTCAACGCCTGTGTATTCGAGGTAAGTATCTTCGTCAACAAAAATATCCGGGTCTACTCCATAGCCTTCCATGATCCATTCTTTTCCATCGGTATCATAGCGGGAGAATTCAGGTTTGTTAAGGAAACCGCCGTCAACAAAAGAAAGTGAGCCACGGATGCCCACCACGCCGCCCCATGTGCGGTGCCCGATTACTTTTCCCATTTTTAATTTCTTGAAACGGTACGGAAAAATATCTCCGTCACTTGCACTGTACTGGTCAATGAGCACAACCTTTGGTCCGAGTTGCATATCGAACGGATTTTTTTGCGGCGCATTGTTTCGCGACATGCCCACCATTGCAAGTTCGCGGCCCAGGCGTTCAATAATCATCGGTGAAACATTTCCTCCGCCATTTCCCCTGTCGTCGATGATGAGTGCTTTTTTGGTCAGCTGAGGATAGAAATGTTTTACGAATTCATTCAATCCTTCCACACCCATGTTCGGAATGTGAATATATCCCACGTCTCCGTTCGTGGCATCGTTTACTTTCTTTGTATTGTTCATCACCCAGTTGTAATAGTAGAGACCGGCTTCACTCGCTGTGGGTACCACAAGGACTTTTCTTGCGCCGGCATCAGTAGCAGTGCTGTTCAGCGACAACTCAACCTGTTTGCCGGCAGTGTTTACAAGGGACTGATAAATATCATTCATCCCTTTTGTGGAGACTCCGTTCACCGCAATGATGTAATCACCTTCTTTTGCATTCACGCCAATATCGAGCAGCGGTGAGCGGTCATGGTCATCCCAGTTTTCTCCTTTCAGAATTTTTTGAATCCTATAATAACCGGAAGCATCGCGCGTGAGTTCGGCACCAAGCAATCCCATTTGTATGCGTGCGGGTTTCGGCGCGTCGCCTCCGCCTGTGTATGAATGCCCGGTGCTCAACTCGCTGATCATTTCACCAATGATGTATGTGAGGTCATAACGGATATTGACATATGGCAGCAGCACTTCATACTTCTTTTTCATTGCGGCCCAGTCCACATTGCTCATGGTAGGATCCCAGAAGAAATCGCGCATCTGTCTCCATGATTCGTTGAAGATCTGTGTCCATTCTGCTTTGCGGTCCACAAAAACTTTCATGTTGCTGAGGTCAACTGCTTTTTCAAGCTCAAGCTTTCCTTTCGGAACGTCTACGGAATAATAGTTTTTGTCGCGCACCACCATCATCTTTTTATAGTCTGCAGAGACGGTGAAGTAGTCCACATTGCCGAGATCTGTTTCTTTTTTCTCTTTCAGCTCATACATCTTCATCGCTGTCTTTTCTGTTTTCTGAGAATTGAAAGTGTAATATACCTTCCCGTCAATGCAGTATACATTGTTGTAATTTCCCGGAGCAACATCGAGAGAAACGATGCGCCCATTTATCCCGTCAAGATCAATGGTGATTTCCTTTGCGGCATCTTCCTTCTTCTTATCTTTCTCATTGTAATCCTTTTTCTTTTCTGTGGCATCGTCTTTCTTTTCTTCTTTCAGGTTCACTTCATCATTCTTTGGCGCAAAAGGAGAAGGAGTGTTTTTTGCAAGGGTAACGAGATACACCTTGCTCATGTCGGCATATGCATGGTTCCATTCTGTAGCTGAATAGATCGGGTTGAAATCGCGGTCGGAAACGAAAACGATGTACATACCGTCATTACTGAATGTTGCATTGTATGAATTGTACCAGCCATCTGTAACGGGTGTTGATTTTTTTGTTGCCACTTCATAAAGCATAACGATTTGCCTGGAAGCATCGTCCTGTCTGGTGTACACGATCCATTTGCTGTCGGGGCTCCACCACTGGCTTCCGTACTCGCCCGTTTTCGCCTGGTCAATGAGCACTTGTTCCTTTGTATCCACAGTCACATAAAACATGCGCAGCTTGTTATCGCTCCACATAATCTTTTTGCTATCTGCGCTCCAAGTAATTGCATATTTATATGTGTCGCCGTTTTTTGTAAGCTGCACAGGCGCTTCGCTTCCATCCTGTTTCATCATATAAATTTCTGTTTCACCGCTTGCGTCACTTATATAAGCAATGCTCTTTCCGTCAGGGCTCCACTGTGCATCGCGTTCATGGCTGTTGCTGCTTTTCGAAAGATTTCTTGTGATGCCGC
Organism: Bacteroidota bacterium; assembly: GCA_026391975.1. Classification (GTDB taxonomy): domain Bacteria; phylum Bacteroidota; class Bacteroidia; order AKYH767-A; family 2013-40CM-41-45; genus JAPLDB01. The sequence goes on from JAPLDB010000065.1 coordinate 24,223, forward strand.
TTTTTACCGGAATCGTCCACACCTCTCCGCGGGCAGTCATCACGAGGCGGTTGCCATCTGCACCGATGTCGGCCGTGTTGATGAATTTGCTTGCATCAATCCATGCGTTGCGGCCTGCATCTGCATCGTCAGCAATGCTGATGGTGATCTTTGAATCGGTTGACGTTTTGAGATCGTAAACGTGCACGTAACCTCCCTGCTCATAAGCAATGGCATCAGTTCCGAGTGATGGAAATTTAATATCGAAGTCTGTATAGTTTGTAAGCTTGCTTGTTTGCTTTGACTTTGTATCGTAGCAGAAAAGGTTCATGGTACGGTCGCGGTCGCTGATGAAATATATTTTATCTCCGTTCCACATAGGCCATATATCCTGAAAATTATTGTTGGTGATGTTCTCCCACTGTTTTGTACCGGTATCGAAAATCCAGATATCATCAGCCATACCGCCTTTGTAATATTTCCATGTGCGGAAGGCGCGGAACACCCTGTTCATTGCAATTTTCTTTTTGTCGGGCGAAAAAGAAAGTGCGCCGCCTACGGAGAATGGAAGCTCTTCAGACAATCCGCCACTTGTATTCGCAATGTATAGCTGCCCTTTAAAATCATTGAAAGATTTTTTACGAGAGCGGTACACGATGCTGTTGTCATCCCGCCAGGTAAGTACGATGTTGTTAGGACCCATGCGGTCGCTTACGTCATCGCGCCCGAGTGTAGCCGTGTATGTTAGGCGTACGGGAACTCCGCCTGCAGCAGGCATTGTAAACACTTCCGTGTTGCCGTCATACTGTCCGGTGAAGGCTATTGTTTTTCCATCGGGAGAAAAGCGCGGAAACATTTCCATGCCTTCATCGCTCGTAATTTTGCGCGCAAGACCTCCCGTGCGTGCAACGGAATACAGATCTCCGGCATACGTGAATACGATGGTGGATGCGGACACGGCCGGAAACCTGAGCAGCCGTGCTTCCTGCTGAGCGGATGCTTGTTTGCTGAAAACGGAAACGAGGAGAAAGCTGATAACAATCCCGATAGCTATCGGGACGGTGTACTGGATTTTTTTCATTGTTGTATTTAAATAATTTGATTTAACACTGCGACAGCACAAACCTAATTGATTTTTTATATCCTTACCCTTAAAAATTTCTTTCTCGGTTCAGATCCCGATAGCTATCGGCCTCACATAGGCTACGATAATACAAATTATTCGCCTTGCTAAGGATTATTCAGACCGTGAAACTGTTATATCGGTCTATGCTAAATGCAAAAAGGCTACGAAAATATCGTAACGTTTTCTCTGTTGTACCCCGAGCCGGTCCCGATAGCTATCGGGACGAACCTGCATGCATTATATACAAATAAAAAAAGCAGACCGAAGTCTGCTTTCGTACCCGGAGCCGGAGTCGAACCGGCATGCCAGTGAAGGCACTGGTGTTTGAGACCAGCGCGTCTACCAATTCCGCCATCCGGGCATTAATAGAATAACGGGATGCGAAAGTATAATTTTATTTTCAATTCCAGCCAGAAATCCCTGTAAGAAAGCGTTACAGTTTTACTTCGACGATACCTCTCCCTGTTTCTTGCTCAACTCACTGATCACTTCATCGTACATCTCCTGCATGATTTCAGGATGCAGTGTATAAAAGGCTGTGCTGCTGTCGTACAACGCCTTTTCAATATGATGAATTTTCAGAATGTAAGGGATGTAATCGTTCATCGTAAAAAGGGCTGTGTCTCCGGCATTGTATAAACCGGTTGCTGCCTGCGCAATATGAATGTCAACCAGTACGGGAATCATTTCTTTTTGAGTCAGAATCCCTTCCGGCATTTCCGCTTTCGGCTGACTGCAGGAACAATAAACAAAAACCAAAAGAATAAATAGCGTTATGGGAAGCCTAAAGAATGAAAAGTACTTTTTAGAAAATCTGTCCATCTGAAATCTATCTGTCAAAAAAGATTCTCTTTCCCTTACGAGACTCATCAATATTTCCATCGCGGTATGCCAAATGACCGCTTACCAATGTATGCGTCACCTTTGAACTGAAAGTTGTTCCTTCAAAGGGACTCCATCCGCATTTGTAAAGCAGGTTGGATTTTGAAACTGACCACGGAGCATTCAGGTCCGCCAAAACAAGATCTGCATAGTATCCTTCTCTGATGTATCCGCGCTCAGCAATCCTGAAACAATCAGCAACTGAATGACTCATCTTCAATGCAATTTTCTCAAGTGTAATTTTTTTACGGTGATAAAATTCCAGCATAGCAACCAACGAGTGCTGCACCAATGGTCCGCCGGAAGGCGCTTTGAAATACGTTTGATTTTTTTCTTCAATTGTATGCGGAGCATGGTCGGTTGCTATCACATCAATATGATCATCCAGCACGCCCTGAAGTATTGCATCTTTATCATGTGATGTTTTAATAGCAGGGTTCCATTTTATTTTACTTCCAAGTGTTGCATAATCACTTTCATCAAACCACAAGTGATGAATGCAAGCTTCTGCAGTAATACGTTTTTCTTTCAATGGGATATCATTTCTGAAAAGCCCAAGTTCCTTTGCTGTACTGATATGCAGAATATGCAGGCGGGTATCATGTTTCCTTGCCAAAGAAACGGCCATTGAAGATGATAAATAGCATGATTCTTCACTTCTGATGACGGGATGGTATTTCATCGGCACATCGTCACCAAACTGCTCCCGGAATTTCTCCATGTTGCGCCGGATGGTGGCTTCATCTTCACAATGTGTTGCGATCAGCATCGGCGACCTTGAAAAAATTGCTTCCAGGGTGCTTTCGTTGTCCACAAGCATGTTCCCGGTAGATGACCCCATAAATATTTTTATGCCACAAACATTTTTTGCGTTGGTCTTCAGCACTTCTTCAATGTTATCGTTAGAAGCGCCCATGAAGAAAGAATAATTTGCGGGAGATTTCTGAGATGCTATCACGTACTTGTCTTCAAGCAAATCCTGCGTGAGCGCACCCGGGACGGTGTTCGGCATTTCCATAAAGGTGGTAACACCTCCGGCGACTGCTGCACGAGATTCAGAATGGATGTCTCCTTTATGAGTAAGACCGGGTTCGCGGAAATGCACCTGGTCATCAATGACGCCCGGAAATAAATATTTTCCGGATGCATCTATAATTGTTGCTGATGGATGAGAGACCGAACGGTCAATCCTTTCAATTCGTTCACCGGTTATCAATACATCTCCCTCAACGATTTTTCCTTCGTTAACAATGGATGCATTTTTAATGAGAATTGATTCCACTATTTCTTTTTTGCTGTAAAAACTATGGCTTGCATCGTTGTCTTGCATGGATGATTTCCAAAACGTTCCACCAGCGTTTCCAAAACGTTTTTCTTCAGGACATCTATTGCCCCCGGATCCCTTTCGCGGATTGCATTTACGATCGGATTACCTTCTACCAGTCCCACGGACATGGTTTCAGCCGATTCACATATACAATCTTTTGTAAGCATTTCAAATTGTACGTCAGTAAATCCGCCCTTTTTTACGACAGACAAAACATCCTCTGCATTGAACATAGAATAGGGTACGTTGTAAAATGCAGGCGGATCATTTTTGAAAAACTGTGTTA
>JAPLDB010000230.1 GCA_026391975.1 Bacteroidota bacterium
TTATTTTGCGGGAGAAGTGCTGGACATCGATGCAGTCACAGGCGGGTTTAATTTTCAGGCGGCATGGAGCACGGGGTATGTAGCAGCCGGGTCAATGGGTCATTGAAAAAAGCAGCCGTCATTGGGTCATTAGAAGCAGAAGAAAGCAAACAGCCGTCATAGGGTCCGTGGTCATTGGAACAAACAGCCATAATCAAGTTATGGGACTTAACAGCCGTCATTAAGTCATTGGGTTCGTACCCTAATTCGAAATTAGTATATTCGTAAAAGATTCGATATTCGATGGGGTATATAATTTTAGAACCAGGAACAGAAGATGAGTTGGAAAAGTATTTCAACCTTCGGTATGAGATACTGCGCAAACCATGGAACCAGCCGATGTCATCAACAAAAGATGAATGGGAGGATAAGAGTATTCATGTATTGATGGTTGATGAGAATAATGAGGCGGTAGCATGTGGAAGATTGCAACTAAATCCAAATGAAGAAGGTCAGATCCGTTCTATGGCTGTGCGTGATGACATGCAGGGAAAGGGGCTGGGCACAAAAATTATTGAATACATAGAAGCAAAAGCGATGGAACTCAAATTAAAAAACATCACCCTTGACGCGCGCATCAATGCCGTGAAATTTTATGAGAAGAATGGATATGTTATTGTAGGCGAATCGTATTTGTTGTTTGGTGTGATACCTCATTTTAAGATGGAGAAGATATTGGAATAAGAATTAAGAACAAAGAATCAAGATGAGTTATAGTTCGTTTGAAGATGTTTGTTACCAGGCAAACCTTCAACATGAATGATAATTTTCAAATATGACCTATTCGCAATTCGTATATTCGCAAAAGATTAGTTATTCGAAGGGGTAAAAGAACATGAGAATTGACATATTAACCGTAGTCCCAAATCTACTCGACAGCCCCTTCTCCCACTCTATCCTTAAGCGTGCGCAGGAAAAAGGCCTGGTCGAAATCCATATTCATAACCTCCGCGATTATACCACAACAAAACACAAGAGCGTTGATGATTATGCTTTCGGCGGCGGAGCAGGAATGGTGATGATGATCGAGCCCGTGGTTCGCTGCATCGAACACCTGCAATCGGAACGAACATACGATGAAATCATTTTCACAAGCCCTGACGGAGAATTACTCGATCAGCCGCTGGCAAATAAATATTCGCTGAAAAAAAACCTGATCCTTCTCTGCGGGCATTACAAAGGTATCGATGAACGTATTCGTCAGCATTTTATCACCAAAGAAATTTCTATCGGCAACTATGTACTTAGTGGTGGCGAACTGGCAGCTGCCGTGTTTGTGGATGCCATTGTCCGCTTGCTTCCGGGAGTTTTGAATGATGAAACTTCTGCCCTCTCTGATTCTTTCCAGGACAACCTGCTAGCACCGCCTGTTTATACCCGCCCCGCTGAATTCAGGGATTTGAAGGTTCCTGACATCCTGCTCAGCGGAAATACGCCAGAAGTTGATAAGTGGAGGCATGAAATGGCATTAAAGCGCACAAAGGAGAGAAGACCTGATTTGTTAAAATAATAGTTGAGTAGTTGATTGGTTTAGAGGTTGATTGGGGATTTACAAGCTGCTTCTAATCAACCATTCAACAATTCAACTAATCAACCATAAAACCCATGGATCTCATAAAATTAGCAGAACAAACCTACGTTGAAAAAAAGGACCTTCCATCTTTCAAGGCAGGTGATACCGTAACCGTATACTACAAGATCATTGAAGGTACAAAGGAACGTATTCAGCAGTACCAGGGTGTTGTATTACAGCGCAGGGGTGTTGGTGCATCACAAACTTTCACCGTACGCAAGATCTCTAATGGAGTTGGCGTTGAACGTATCTTCCCATTAATGTCTCCAAAGATCGAAAAGATCGTGGTGGACAAAATTGGTGTTGTACGCAGAGCACGCATTTTCTACCTCCGTGGAATTTTCGGAAAGAAAGCACGTATCGAAGAAAAGAAGGCTTAATACTTTCGTTCTTAAAATATTCAAAGCTCTTTGTCGGAAGGCAGAGGGCTTTTTTGTTGGGGAGAGAAATGAGATGTGAGTATTGAGATGGGAGATATGAGATGAGAGAGATGGGAGATGGGAGATGTGATCCCGATTGCTATCGGGAGTGAGATGTGAGAATTGAAGAACTCAGCATCCTACGAAGAAAAAATCAATTAAACTTTTTTGGCCAGCTAGTAATTCCCGATAGAAAGCAATACAAGTGTACATGCTTCTGTAACCTCAATTCCTTTTGCAGTTGCCAGGTCTTCCAATTCAGGATTCTCAGCGCCGGGATTGAAAATGATCCGCTGCGGCTTCAGAGAGAAAATATAATCATATAGCGGCGGCTGATTTTTTTGCCCTACATACATTGTAATCGTGTGCACATTTTTTTCATCAGGGTGATCAGCATGAATAACTGTCCCCTCTATCTCTCCTGCTCTTTGTCCGACGGCCACCACGTCATGTCCGTATGCCTTCAATTTTTTCACAGCCCTGTTTGAATACCGCTCAGGGTTTGATGACGCTCCTATAACAACCGTTTTCTTCATACTATTTCTTCCACGTAATCCAGTTCCTTATGATAGGACTCTTCGCTGGTGGCCGTTGCATAAAATGACAATGCCAGCACGACAAGTCCGACAATGGTGGCAGCGCCTAATACTCCCGGAGATCCTGATTTCAAAAAATTAAATGAAGTGGTTATCAATACCGTTGTTCCACGCACAAAATTGGGGACAGTGGTGGTAACAGTTGCACGAAGGTTCGTCCCAAACTGCTCCGAAGCAGTTGTTACAAATACGCTCCAGAATCCATTTGGTATTCCCAACATGAACAAAAGAAAGTAGAATGTATTTTCAGTGACACCTTTTGAAATAAAACACCACGCAAGCGTAATTGTCAATCCGGTAAGCGCAATGAGCAAAGCTTTCTTTCTTGATTTCAATCGCTGACTGAGCAGTCCAAGCGAAAAAGCACCGATGGATGCACCAATGTAATGATACATCACAGCTTTTCCTCCGATTACAACTCCCTGAACGTTTAATGCATCAGGTGATGCAAACTCCGGTGCAAATGTTACGATGATGCCGATCACATACCACACAGGCATTCCTATTAAGATGCACCTGATGTATTTTTTTAGTCTGGTTTTATTTGTGAACAAGCTGATAAAACTGCCTTTCCTTACGACCGTTTCTTTCATCTTCGAAAACATTCCGGATTCGTAAACTGAAATGCGCAGAAGGAGTAAAATTAAACCCAATCCGCCGCCAACATAGTAAGCAACACGCCAGTCAAACTGATCTGCAACTAAAAATCCGACCACTGCACCAATAATTCCGATCCCTGAAACGATGGTTGTCCCGTATCCCCTGGTCTCCTTGCTCATCACTTCACTTACCAGTGTGATCCCGATTCCAAGTTCACCGGCAAGACCAACTCCGGCAATAAAGCGCAACACATAATATTGCTCTACATTGGTGATCATTCCGTTTGCAATATTTGCAATGGAATACAACAATATTGTCCCGAATAAAACTGAAAGCCTTCCTTTCTTATCCCCGAGCATTCCCCAGATAATACCACCCAATAGCATTCCGATCATTTGCGTATTCAGCAACTTTAGCCCGATGGTTGTTAATTCACTGCCTGAATAACCCAATGAAGTTAGGCTTGGCACGCGAACAATGCTGAAAAGGATGAGGTCGTAGATGTCGACAAAGTAGCCCAAAGCAGCTACGATGACGATCATGTTAAAAGGGTTGGTATGTGTTTTATGCGTCATAGAAATCTGACTGAGTAAGCACCAAACGTAGAAAATAAAAATGAACTGCACCCAATAAAGAATGCAATTCATTTCAAAAAATCTAATCACTTATATGAATCCCGGACCAACCTCCAGGCTCAAACTTACCAAGTAATATGCTAGGAATTAACCTGCCTTCTCGTCCGCCGAAGCAGATGCGAAGGCGGATTAACCCAAAATTATTTTACCCGCTTCACCTCTACCACCCAATCCCATGGATAAGGCGCCTGCATCCACGTTGGAGGAGCATCAAATTCTGTTTCCCATCCGTACTCGATCCTGTCGAGGCGCTGCATGGCAAAATTCCCGGAATTGAACATTGCATATAATTCGGTGAAGAGATAGTGCTTGGTAGGAACATTGTCAATGCTCACGATTCCCTCCTGCACTTGTTTTTCCGTGCGCGAAAGAAAATGATTGAATTCATCAGAAGGAATTTCAGAAAACTCAGTACCTTCTTTTGCATACCAGTTGATCAGGCTCATTGCAGAAAGAGAAACTGATTCCATGGAAGGCAGTACAAACAATGCAACTCCGCCTTTATTCAATGCACTCAAAACATTGTTGATGATGCGCAGGTTCCGGCTCACATCATCACTCATTGCAACGTTACAGCAAAAGGCAAAGTCAACTGTTTGCACGTCGATCTTTTTTGCAGCAAGGTCAGCTTCTTTAAAACTCACATTGCTGTATGGTGACGACTTCGCAATGGCAATACACTTTGCCGAAACATCAATACCAATAATTTCCTTAAAGAGCGGCGCAAGCAATGGGAGTGCTTTACCGACACCGCAGCCGAAATCAATTGCAGTATTCTTCTTGTTCGCATATTTCATTATGTACTTCTTCAGTTTCCTTTTCTTATCGTTCTTGAAAACGTTGAAGATTTCCCGATCGTAATTGTCGGCAATGCCATTCCAGTGAAGTGCGTCATTCATAGGCTTAGTGTTTAGGGTTATTTGTTTAAAGTTTGAAGTTAATATCCAATTTTTAAATCTCTTTTCTTCGAGGGTGTCACTAAAGGTGAATAACAAAAACCAATAATAAAACCCAAACTTTTATTATTGAAAAAAAATAAGCCAGTCAGCGGAGTCTTGATCACAAACTTAAGTGCAAGGCGCTATTTATCTCAAAAGTCATCATCAGAGTTACCAACATCGAAAATTCATAACATGAATCATAATGAATTACGGGCTTTATGACGGCTCTCATACTTTTTAAAATGAATAAGCGTAAATTTGCAATTCAATGAAAATGATTTTCAAAATTTTTTCTGCAGTATTTTTGTTTTGCTTCTTCAATTTAAAAAGCGCACCCGGATGCAATGTTGTAACCGGACTGCACGCTAATGCAATCACAGCAACATCTGCAACGCTGAACTGGGATACAGTTACATGCGATAGTTTTTTATTGCGTTATTATATCACAGGAACAAATGACCTTCGCTTCAGGATTATTAAGCCGGGAACATCTATAAGCGTGCTGCTTGATTCATTATATCCCGGAACCGGTTATAGCTGGCTCATCCATACTTATTGTAACGGTGGCCAAACGGGACCCTATCAGACAACACCTTCAACATTTTCAACATTAAGCCTGAACGTTTCATGCATTCCGCCCAACAAATTAGAAGACAGTAATATCACCACTACCTCTGCAACTATTTCATGGAATAACCTGGTTGATGCTGACTCCTTTCTGATCCGTTACAATAAAACAGGAACTACTGATTTTAACTGGTTGTATGTTTCCGGGTCCAACCACACTGTTACATTACAGGGATTAGCTCCCTCTACAGCATATGAATGGAGCGTCAGAAGTATTTGTGCGGGCAATGCAATCCCATTGTGTTTTTATAAAACACTGGCAACCAACTGTGACACCTTGCCCGTTCCGGATCACATTCTAATTTGCATTATGGAAAATAAAGGTTACCCGCAGATCATTGACAGTTTAACGATTGCACCATATATCAATGCCCTTGCAAACGACCCGATGAGTGCACTGTTCACCCAATCTTATGGATTGGAACATCCAAGTCAGCCAAATTACCTTGACTTATTTTCAGGATACTATCAGGGGATGACGAATAACAATAAGCCGGCCGCTCATTTTACCACTCCAAATCTTGCCAGGCAATTGCTTGATTCAGGAAAGACATTTGTCACCTATAGTCAGAACCTTCCATTTACCGGAAGTGATACAATAAGGTCAGGTGATTATGAACGCAAACACAATCCTGTAGCCAACTGGATGGGAACAGGAACGAACCAGGTTCCAGATACATGCAACCAGCCCTTTACAAATTTCCCTTCCGATTATAATCTTTTGCCAACCGTAAGTTATGTAGTACCTGACCAGGCAAATGACATGCACAACGGAACCATTCATGCGGGGGATAACTGGATTGCTGCCAATATAGATGCATACATTCAATGGGCAAAATCGCACAACAGCTTATTTATACTGACGTTTGATGAAGACAATCATGCCTACAATAACCGCATTGTTACAATTTTCACCGGCCCTATGGTTCGTGGCGGCGTATATTCAAAATACATGAATCATTATTCTGTGCTGCGCACGATACAGGACATGTACAACATTGGCCAGGCAGGCCATTCAGGCGAAGTGGAATCTGTTAAGGAATGTTGGCTGGCCTCAACAAACGATATTGAGACTGAAGATAGCCCGGTTCGAGACTGGATTGTTTATGGTTTTGGTGGAACAGGAGAACTGAATGTTGACTACACTTTGAATTCAAGCGCTGATGTAACAGTCAGGGTATTTACATTGGAAGGGAAACTCGTCCATATACAGGATTATGGCAGAGAACAGGCAGGAATTCACCGGACCATTATTTCGTGTGATAAGAACAGTACGGCAGTAGGATTATATATTGTTCAACTGACTGTGAATCAAACTGCTTTCAGCAAAAAAGTGTTGGTGGTTTATTAAGGAAACTTAAGGCTGTTTTTTCTTTTTGGCTTTTCCGTCTGCTTTGGCATTGATGAGATCATACGATTGACGGAGATAAAAATTCCATTCTTTAAGGTTGAAAGTGCCTGCTTTGTTAACATGAACCCATTTGTACCTGGCAAGATAAGGCGCAGGAATGATATCCTCTCTTCCTGTCAATTCCTCAAAATCTTCATCTTTTACTTTAAAAGAAACACCAAATTCTCCTTCTATACCTGTAATACAGAACATTTTATCTCTGATCAGAAAACACAGATCATGACCCCATTTTACTTCCTCCGCCACATCAGGAAATCCGAGGCAAATATCCCTTATAAATTCTGCTTTCATTTTAAAATTACTTTTTCGTAGTTACGAATGTAATTCTATTTTTGCAGCGGAGAAATGGCAGAGCGGTCTATTGCGGCAGTCTTGAAAACTGTTGAACCGTAAGGTTCCGGGGGTTCGAATCCCTCTTTCTCCGCAGATAAGTCAAATGAGCTCCCGCATAGCGGGAGTTTTTATTTTCACGAAGAGTCCGGAAAGCTTGCTTTCAAGGACTCGGAGGAAAATAAAAAGAAGCGAAGCGTCTCATTTGACTGTGACTATGGGAGCTCAAGGAATCATAAAATAATCCCTCTTTCTCCGCAGATAGATCAAATGAGGCCCCTCATTGCGGGGTTTTCTTTTTGAAGTGAGCGAGCCAGGCAACGCTTGAGCTTGAAGACTGAAAAAAGAAAAGCCGAAAATCATCAAAATTTAACATAATTTAATATTTTTAAGGTTATAACCTTAAAAACATTTTTGTAATTTAAGGGTATAACCTTAAATTAGCGTCAAAATATTAAGGCAATAACCTGATGAACATTCCAAAGCAAAAGCTCCTGATAGAGCAGGTTGACAACAAACTACTCCAGTTAAAACCAATGGAGAAAATAATCGTCCCGCACAAAGGATGGGTTTCTACCATTCGCGCAGCACTTAAAATGTCTCTGCGGCAACTCGGCAACAGATTGAAAATTTCTGCGCAGAGTGCAAAAGAAATTGAGCAACGGGAGTCCAATGGTTCCATCACAATTAAATCGTTGCGTGAAGTTGCAAACGCACTTGATATGAAATTGGTTTACGGTCTGATTCCAAAAGACGAAAGCATTGAAAAAATAATTGACAAACGAGCGAATGAAATTGCACGTGAAATTGTATTGCGTACATCAAACACAATGAAATTAGAAGACCAGGAAAATTCAAATAGCCGGATAGACAAAGCAATAAAAAGTAAAGCCGAAGAAATCAAAAATAAAATGCCAAAATATTTATGGGATTAAACCTTGAATACATTGGCGGGCAAACACCGCTTGATGATGAAGAAAGAAAAGGACTGCTCATTCCATCAATAACCACACGTGAGGAATTGGATGAATTCGAACAACAGAATATTGAAAAAGCTATTGAGTGGACATTGAACAGAAAGTTTTCGAAAGAGAATATCATCAGTGAAGATTTTGTTCGTGAACTTCATAAAAAAATGTTTGGTGATGTGTGGCGGTGGGCAGGAGAATTCAGAAAGTCAGAAAAAAATCTCGGTGCAGATTGGTTTCAAATCGAAACCATGCTAAGACAATTAAACGATGACTGTTACTTTTGGATTGAGAACAAAACATACCAGGAAGAAGAACTGTCCATTCGTTACAAACATAGAATCGTAAGAATTCATTGCTTCGCAAACGGCAACGGCAGGCATTCACGGCTTATGGGAGATGTTCTAATCAATCACATATTCGGAAAACCTGTCTTCACATGGAGTCACGCAAACATTACAAAGAAAGGCGAAACAAGAAGCAACTACCTGAATGCAATAAGAGCAGCTGACAACGGAGACATAAATCCGTTAATTGAATTTGCAAAATCTTGAATAAATTTTGTCATAAAAAACTGTAACATCACAGCCCTTTCAATGCCTTCTTAGCCAAATCATAAGTGGGATAAATGTTCAGCGCTTCCACATAATCTGCCCTGGCCTTTTCTTTATCCCCCAGGTTTTCATAACAGATTCCGCGGTTGTAATAGGCCTCTACATAGTGCTTTTCATGTTCGAGCGCATTGGTAAAAAGCGGTATGGCTTTATTGTAATCCTTCTCAAACCTCAGGGCAATGTAACCCAGGTTGAACCAGGCGAAACCATAGGAGGGTTCTATTTTCAATAATTCAGTATAATCATTCACTGCTTTTTCAATGGCTCCGGTATTCTGATAATACAAACCCCTATTGTAAAGCGCTTCAACAGAATGCGGCTGCAGTTTCAACGCACTGTTGTAATACTGCAGGGAGATAGGGTCGTTGTGTGTGGCAAACAGGTTTCCAAGCTGAATGATGGCATCATAATATGTGGGCTCCTGCTCCACACATGTCTGGAAATTGGAAATTTGTAAACAAATCCTTTGATGAAATATGCTTTTCCTCTGCGCTTGTCTATGCGCAATGCTTCATTGGCATTGCTGATCGCCTCTTCATACTTCTTCATGTAGAGGTTTAATTCAGCAAGCTTCAGGAAAGCCTCAATATTTGACGGATCAAGGGAAGCAGCTTTCCTGAATGCTGTTTCAGCATCCGGAATCCGGAATCCGGCAAAACAAATATCTGCCAGCAACAGGTAATAGTCAGACTTTGTTGAATCCAGGCTCATTGCTTTGCGAATATCCAGTTCTGCCAAAGCAGTTTTTTTCATTGACAGGTTCCACTTTGAACGCTGGAAATACAACTCGGGGTTATTGGGCTCACTTTTTATCTTCTCAGTAAGGATATCTGCCGGCGTAGCTACCTTTTCAGTAGCAATTTTATCCTCTTTTTTATTTTGCCCGCAGGAAGAAAGCAGAATAAGAATCCCGAAAGGAAGAATAATATTATAAATCGCCCGATAAATTTTCCCTGTTGATATTAATCTCATTTTTTATACGGGTAAAAAGTCATATGAATATGTATATTAATCGCTAAGTTAATTACAAATACAAAGGCGCAAAGAACGCAAAGTTAACTAAAACTCTCTGCGATCCCTGCGCCCTGATTGAGCAAAGAATCAATATTCTTTAATGAAGATTAAGATACGGGGCTATTTGCCTTAGCCAGTTCTTCACGGATCTTCAATTCAAGTTCTTCGGCAAGTTCAGGATTATCAAGCAACAATTGCTTAACAGAATCGCGTCCCTGACCGAGTTTGGTTTCGTTGTAGCTGAACCATGAACCGGACTTTTTTATGACGTTTTTGTCGACTCCGATATCAACGATTTCACCAACCTTGCTGATACCTTCTCCATACATGATGTCAAATTCAGCGAGGCGGAATGGCGGCGCTACTTTATTTTTCACAACTTTTACCTTTGTCCGGTTACCGGTAACTGCATCACCATCCTTGATCTGTCCGATACGGCGTATGTCAAGGCGGACTGATGCATAATACTTAAGTGCGTTTCCTCCTGTTGTTGTTTCAGGATTTCCGAACATGACACCGATCTTTTCGCGCATCTGGTTGATGAAGATGCAGCAACATCCTGTTCTGCTTATGTTGGCTGTAAGCTTCCGCAATGCCTGGCTCATCAGTCGTGCATGCAATCCCATTTTGCTGTCTCCCATCTCCCCTTCTATCTCACTCTTCGGAGTAAGTGCAGCAACAGAGTCGATAACAATGATATCGATTGCTCCGGAGCGGATCAGGTTATCTGCAATTTCAAGTGCCTGTTCGCCATTGTCCGGTTGTGATATCAGAAGATTTTCAATATCCACACCCAGCTTCTGTGCATAGGTACGATCGAAGGCATGCTCAGCGTCGATGAAGGCAGCAATACCGCCATTGCGTTGAGAGCTTGCAATTGCATGAATGGCCAGTGTTGTTTTACCGCTTGATTCAGGTCCGTAAATTTCAATTACCCTTCCTTTCGGAAATCCGCCAATGCCAAGCGCATTGTCAAGTGAAATACTGCCCGTTGAAATTGCTTCCATCGGCTCAATGGCTTCATCGCCCAACTTCATGATGGTGCCTTTGCCATAGGTCTTTTCAAGCTTATCAATTGTAAGCTGGAGTGCCTTCAGTTTCTCTTTGTTTGATTCCTTTTCCTTTGTTGTTTCTTTTTCTTTTGCTTCTGCAGTTGCCATAGTTTATTTTTTTTGATTGTATTACAGTCAATACCGTCTGAACAAATAAAGCGATAAAAACCACTTCTGGTGCCGTTGTTAGTAAATATTTTTTCTTTTTACTCCGGCCAACCACATTTTCCTTGAAAATTTATCAGATTACTTTGACTGCATTCCAACCGTTAATATTGACAGCAAAGGACTGTCAAAAAATCAACAAAAACATCCTGAAAAAGATGGATATTAATAAATACCTGATATAATGGAAGTTTGCAGCAGGCAAAAAAAATCCCGTCTCCCCAAAGGGAAACGGGATATTGCCTTATTTATACCGATACGGTATCTGTAATAGTCCAATGCGCCTTGCGGCTTTTGAACTATAACAGCTACTCTATCGGCATTATACCAGAAACATTATTGGATTAATTTGAAATGAGTAATGGTATTATATGCTATTACATCGGTTTATTAGTACCCATGCTGGTTACCTTGAATTCTGTCCTTCTGTTCTGCTGGTGTTCTTCCTCTGTACACTTCACGTCATTCTTACACCTGTTTATGAGTTTTGATTCACCATATCCCTTTGCCTTGATGCGTTCTTTTGCAACACCCTGAGCAATAATGTATGCAACCGCACTTTCTGCGCGCCTCTGGGAAAGAGACATGTTGTATTTATCATCTGCGCGTGAATCAGTATGTGACGAAAGCTCGATTGAGATGCCCGGATTGTCTTTCATGATGTTTACCAGCTTGTCCAGACCTGCTGCCGCATCCGGCCTGATGTCTGATTTATCAAGGTCATAATAGATATTCTCCAGAACGATCGGCTTGTTGATGATGATCTGTTCCATTTCCAGTTTCAACGTTACCTCCATATCCTCAGAAACTGTTTTTCCCATGGTAGTCAACGACTCAGTATTCGTGAAAAAATTATCCTTTGATCCTACAACAACAAAATCAGAATTATGATCAAGTTTAAACGTAAAGGTTCCGTCAGGTCCCGTTGTCATCGTTTCGCGTTTGCCTGTTGTCTTATTCAACAATTCAACAACCACTCCTTCAAGCGGTGCCTGTGTTGATTTCAAAACGGCAAGTCCCTTCAGTGTAAATCTCAAATCATTTACCCTAAAGGAATAAATATTGTCCTGCATTGAATTCGCACGGTTGCTTGAGATCAAGCCGCCTGTTGCGCTGTCATTCATCAGGATGCCGAAATCATCATTGCTTGTATTCAGCGGATATCCCATGTTGACCGGATCACTCCATCCGGTTCCATTCTTGCTGGCATAGAAAACATCGAGACCACCCAGGTTGGTATGACCTTGTGAAGCAAAATACAATAGGGAGTCGTGGTAAACCGAAGGGAACATTTCATTGTAAGGGGTATTGATCTGAGTTCCCATATTCATCGGATTTCCCCAGGTGCCTTTTTCTTTTTTCACCATCCAGATATCCGTACCTCCAACTCCGCCGGGCATATCACTTACGAAGTACATTGTATTTCCGTCTTTGGTCAGCGCCGGATGGCCTGTAGAATAATCATTTGAATTAAATGGCACTTCTGAAAGAGATGACCATCCACCTGCTGTCCATGTGCTCTGGTAGATTTTCAGCTTTACAACATCTTCATCATCTTTTTTTGTTTTTTTCTTTACATAATTGTCCCTCGTGAAATACATCGTAGTATCATTCCCGAATGCTGCCGGTCCTTCATGATAAACGCCGTTCACATCCCCTTTCAGTGCTTCCGGAATAGACCATGATCCTGTTTTATCCTTCTTTGAATAATATAGATCCAGAAACGGCTTTCCTGTCCACGCATACATTTTCCTTGCAGCAGATTCTGTAGAACGGTCGCTCACGAATACGATCCCGTCTTTGTATGCAATCGGAGAGAAATTTGTCTGGCCTGTATTGATGTTCACTGCTTCAAGTGAATATTTTGCTGAATCTTTCTTCATCTCATCGATCTTATTGCAGCTTTCCATGAGCATTTGAGCTCCTTTGTCGCCCGGTGTTTCTTTCAGGTAACTCTCCAGCCAGATAACTGCAGATGGATATTTGCCATTGCGCATCAAAACCTTTGCATACTCCAACTTGTGTTCAGGTTTCACTCCGGTAATTTGTACTACATCGGCATAAGCTGTTTCCGCTTTTTGCATATTGTTCACATTACGGTAACTTTCTGCAAGCTTAATTTTTGCCTCCTGAAGAGGTTTCTTGCTCAGTGCCTTTTCGTATTCAGTAATTGCACTGTTATATGCAAGCATGCTGTACAAACGGTTGCCTTGCCTCAGGTGGTATCCTGCTCCACAAGAATAAAGCACAATTGAAACAACGGCGGCAGTGATATAAGTTGAAAATCTTTTATTCATGGTGTATTTTCTAAAATCAGGTTTCTTTCTCGTTTAACTATTTAGAAATAACGCGGTGTTTTTATTTTCATGATGTCATAACCGAAATCATATGCAAGCATAATTTCATGAGAACCGCTTGAATAATCCCTGACATCAGTAAGTGTGAAATCATAAGCATACCCAAGGCGAAGTTTTCTGGTGAGTTGTATTTCAACCATGGCAACTGCAGCGTCCTGTGTTCTGTAGCTTCCACCGATCCATATGATATTTGCCAGCAATACGTTCAGGTTAAAATCTGCTTCTACAGGTGTGTTTGGTGTGTATTTTACAAGCACACTTGGTTTCAGTACAATGTCCGGGCTTAGTGGAATTGCAACTCCTGTTGTGATAAAGTAGTGACGTACCTGGTGCGGAACTTCTTTCAGTTCATCATTGTTTACTGAAAGTGCTTTGTCAGGATCATAGCTAAGGACTTCAGGAGCTGATACGCCAGCATAAAAACGCTTACTATATAAATACAATCCTGCGCCTAAGTTTGGAAGTATATGCGTTGTCTTATCGCCTTCAAATTTAGGATCGTTCTGATCCCAATATAGGAGGTCAGAATTTTTACGCACCCAATATGAAAGTCCCCCGCGCAAACCCATTCCGAGTTTCAGACGATTCGAAACCTTAATGTGATAGGCCAGGTTCAGGTAAAAGTCAGTCCTGTCTGTTACACCTTCATGGTCATGACTTAATGCTGCACCCCAGCCAAGTTTGGTACTTCCAATCGGGCCATGAAGTGTTGCAACCTCCGTGGTGGGCGCATTGTCCCATTTAACCCACTGGTTTCTGTAAAGCAAGGTAGCCATCATGTAATCATGACTTCCGGCGTATGCAGGGTTTACCAGCAGATGATTGAACATGTACTGACTTAACAGCACATCTTGCTGGGCATTTACAGTTGCTGAGGCAAATGCCAGGCAAACGATTACGATTAATTTTCTCATGCTATTCTTGATAATTTATATCCGGATTTTTTTTACTTATTAAATTGATGAGATTATCTCCTGAGATCAACAAAGGTGTTCTTCGTCAGGTTACTGCCATCGTTGACCATAAGAATCACATAATATGTTGCTGATGGTAACGGATCACCGTTGTTGTTGTCACCCTTCCAGTCGTGATTTACATAATTCTCTTTCTTGTACACCTCATTACCCCAGCGGTTGAAGACGATGAAAGTATTCATTGGATAATTTTCAATTCCATGAATATTGTAATCATCATTATAGGTATCGCTGTTCGGAGTAAACCCGGTAGGCAATTCAAGATCTAAGCAGGCACCGTCATTTTTCAACTTCACTGTTGTAGTATCAGTTTTCTGACACAAGCCATTTACAACCGTCCAAACCAAAATACTGGTTCCCGGCTGATCCGTTTCATACTCCATGTAAGCAAGTGAAGAATCCTCAATTGTTCCTGTTCCTGCAAAGAGACTCCATGTTCCTGTACCTACTGTCGGAGTGAAAGCTGCAATGTGGAAGTGTCCGTCATACAATGCTGAATGCAGACAAATTTCCTGATCGGCGCTGTCAATGTTTGCTACTACATCTTCATCGGCCAAAACCTGAACTGTATCTGATGCAATACAACCTGTGGTCGTGTCGACAATATTCCAGATAAAGTCCGTTGTTGAATATTGCAACCCGGAAGCATCCGTATTGGCGCTCGTATTGTCGTCAAATACAACTCCTGCATCAGGGCTTGTCCACAATCCGGTTTGATTATTCCCCAACAAACCATTCAAAGAAACAGATGGGCCACAAACCTCAGCAGGGGCGCTGGCAGTAGTGGTCAATGCAAGCGGTTCATTGATGGTAAACGAACCTGATCCTGTACAGCCATTAAAATCTGTTACCGTAACTGTATATGAACCGGCGCTGAGACTTGTTGCGGAATCACTGTTCTGAATAGGAATGGTATTCCATGAATAAGTAAATGCTGCAGTGCCTCCTGTTACATTGGCTATTGCAACTCCATCACTTCCTGCATTACAAGTTACACTTCCTGTTCCTGTTACATTCACCGCAAGTGTATCCGGCTGTGCAACAGTAGCTGTTGCAGTAGTGGTACAACCATTGGCATCAGTAATGTCAACTGTATAATTACCGGCTCCTAAATTGGATGCAGTGGCGCCATTGCCGCCAACAGGTGACCATAAATATGTATAAGGGAATGTACCTCCACTCACCGTAACGGTTGCAGATCCATCTAAACCGCCATTGCAATTCACACTGTCGATATCAGTTATCGAAATGGTAGCATCGATAACAATGGGCTCTGTAATCGTATCACTTACAACAATGGAACATCCATTGGCATCAGTAATTGTAACGGAATAAATGCCAGCTGTGAGACCTGTTGCCACCTGTGTAAGCTGTGGTGGGACTGAATTCCACAAGTAGGTATAATTTGGAGTACCGCCAGATGCAAATGCAGAATCACTTCCTGTAGCGTTTCCATGACAATCAACATTGACATGCGATGCGCCTGCAGCAATGGCTGTAGGTTCGCTTATTGATACACTGATCGTTGTATCACATCCATGTGCATCGGTGATGGTGCATGTATATGTTCCGAAAGCTAGACCGGCGGCAGTTTGATTGGTATCAAGATTTGACCAAACATAAGTATATGGGGCTGTTCCTCCGGAAGGATTTGCTGTGGCACTGCCTGTTGAATCTCCGTTGCAGAGTACCGGTGAAGTTGCAGCAGTTGCTGTTAACAATATTGGTTCCTGAATGGTTACTCCGTTCACTGTAACTGTACATCCATTTGAATCAGTCACAACACATGAATAAGTTCCGCCTGAAAGGCCTACTGCAGTTTGCGTTGTTTGCGCATTGCTCCAGAGGTAAGTAAATGGTGCAGTTCCTCCGCTTGGCATAACCGTCGCAGTCGCATCACCAACACCGTAACAAG
The DNA here is from genome assembly GCA_026391975.1 of Bacteroidota bacterium. GTDB lineage: Bacteria > Bacteroidota > Bacteroidia > AKYH767-A > 2013-40CM-41-45 > JAPLDB01. The sequence goes on from JAPLDB010000230.1 coordinate 16,231, forward strand.
ATACGTCCTGCTGCGATTGTAGTGTTGCAGAAAGGTTCGCTGTATTATTCACAAACACTGAATCAGTATAGGTACAACCTGCAGAATCAGTCACTGTAACAGTATACGTTCCGGTGCTGAGGCCTGAAGCTGTATCATTATTCTGAACGGGAACTGTATTCCATACATAAGCGTAAGGAGGAATACCGCCGGATAAGTCAATCCAAGCTGTTCCATTGCTATTGCCACAAGTTGTTGGAGAAGAAGAAATACCATTCAGGCTAAAGGCAGGCGGTTCGGTCAATGTCGCACTAACAGAATCAATACATCCATTGGCATCCGTAATAATAACTGAATATGTGCCTGCGCCCAATCCTCCTGCTGAATCGCCTGTTGCAACAGTTCCTGTCCAGATATAAGTATAATTCGGAGTTCCGCCGGATTCATTCACTACGACATAACCGTTGATGCCTCCGTTACACTGAACATTTGTTCCTGTAAAAAGTGACAGCGTTGGTGAATTTGCCAAAGCCGTTGGCTCTGCAAGGCTGAAAGTATCCACGCTTACACATCCATTGGCATCTGTTATCGTTACCTCGTATAATCCTGCACCAAGGTTACAAAGATCCTCTGTCGAATCCTCGTTCGGCCAGTAATACGTGAATGGACTTGTACCACCTGTTACCGTCAGGTATATGCAACCTGAAGTATCTCCATTACATAGAATTGATGTCAAACTGTCTTGTGCAACATTTATTGGCTGTGGTTCAACCAACGTTACTGAATTTGAAAATACACAACCACTTGAATCAGTTACTGTGTATGAATAGGTTCCTGCAGGAATGCTGTTAATGTACAGTCCTGTGTCTCCTGTACTCCACACTACAGTGTAGGATGGTACTCCGCCTGTTACAATTACTCCGGCATAACCATCATAAAGACTGAAACATGAAATATTATTTCCACCGTTATAAGAACTTAATGAATCTGTCGTTCCCAATACAGGTGGCTCATTAAGTGTAAAACAAGTATCAAGCGGACAATTATTATCATCTGTAATATGTGCGCAATAGGTTCCTGCGCCTAACCCTGACAGGCTGGAGGTTGTTTCTCCGTTTGGAGTCCAGAGGTAAAAATAGTTTCCTGTACCTCCAAATAATGAAAGATCTATGGTTCCATCCGTATTTCCATTGCAACCAACACTGTATCCGTTTACATCAGAAATGGTGGCACTAACAATATATCCATCCGGTTCTGTAAGGGTAATGTCGATTGAATCGACACAACCATTGGTATCAGTGATTACTAAATTATAAACTCCCGCTGTGAGTCCGCCAATTGAATCGGCTGTGCTAGAATTTGACCACAGGAAAGTATAAGACGGAACACCGCCGAATACCGCATCAATATTAATATAACCATCGGAAGCTCCATGACAGCTAATTTCATAAGCATTGTATTGCGAAGTACTTAATTGCGCAACAACAGGGTCAGGTTGGCTGAGCGTTGCAAGCGCATCATTCGAACAACCGTTTACGTCCACAACATGTACTGAATATTGCCCCGCGCCGACACCTGTCAGCGTATCTGTCGTGCCACCTGTATTCCATGTCCATGTATATGGAGGGCTTCCTCCTTCGATCGTATCAAGGTACACCTGTCCGTCGGAACCACCAAAACAGGTAATGTTAACTCCGTTAATTACAATACTCGTAATGAGCGGCACAAGTGTATCCGGCTCTGTGAGCGTAATCGTATCCATCATCGAACATCCGTTTTGATCAACAACAATTACAGAATCAAAACCGGCTGGTAATCCAATTAATGAATCTGCGAGAATAGGTCCGCTACCCCAATCATAGGTATATTGAGCACATCCGCCTGTAACTGCTGTATAAATCCTTCCTGAACTTTCTCCCTTGCAGGCTATATTGAATCCACCTGCATTTACAGGGCTTGAAATATTTACAACGATGGGGCCCGGCTCAGTAACTGTATAACTGTCATTCGCAATACATCCATTGGTATCTGTTATAGTAACATTGTAAATACCTGCTCCAATCAAAGAAAGATCTTCGGTAGTATATGTTCCTCCATTCCATGAATAAGAATATGGAGCTGTACCTCCGCCCACACTAAGGTCAATGTTTGCATCAGTCAATCCGTTACAACTCACATCAAAACCACAGAAATATGGGCTCGGGTTTGTGATACCGGTTGTAATCGGAAGCGGCTCAGTGATATTGAAAGTTGTATCCGCTGTACATCCAAGTGCATCAATAATTGTAAGTGTGATACTGCCGGAATGTAATCCAGAGACTGAAGATGTAACATCACCTGTACTCCAAGCATAGGTATAAGGAGGCGTACCGCCCAGCAACACTGTATTTACCGCTGCTGTTCCGCTCGAGTCGTTATTACACAGCAAATCAGTTGAAGAAACCGGAAGTCCGGGTAGTGGTGTTACTGAACCTGGTTGGGTGATCGACGCAGAGGTGGTTGTCGTACATCCATTCGTGTCGGTGATCGTGCACACATACGTGCCTGTATCCAGGTTACTGATGTCTTGTGTTGTATAACCTCCGGGACTCCATGAATATGTATAGCCGGGGGTGCCACCACTCACACTCAATGAAATGGATCCATTTGCATTCTGATAACAGGTGACATTAGAAACGGCATCAATGACAGGAACTATTGCAGTCGGTTGGGTAATTGTCAATGGAACAGTATCATGACATCCGTTTAGGTCTGTAATAATGCATGAATAATTGCCGGCAAATAAATTAGATGCGGTATCATTGCTCTGTGGCGGTGCAGAATTCCATGAATAAGTATACCCCGGTACACCGCCCGATACTGTTACTGATGCTGAGCCTGTTCCTGCTGCATTGCATAATACATTGGTTTGTGAATTAAGCGACGATACCAGATCAGGTGGTTCTGTTAGTGATTGTGTGAATGTTTTCGCACAGCCATTGGCATCAGTTATAACAACAGTATATGTACCTACAGATAGCCCGGATGCTGTGGCAGCATTGCCGCCGGCAGGTGACCAGCTGTATGTATAAGGTATTCCTCCTCCTGTAGGTGACGCTGTTATACTACCATCATTTCCTCCACGACAACTTATATTGTATCCATTATGCGTACTTGTGGAAAAGGTTGACTGTATATTCGGAACATAGATCGTATAAGAGTAAGTCTGAAAGGCATTTGCAGGACAATTATCATCTCTCACCGTGACTGTAAAACTGTACGGCTGTGTACGGGCTTGTGCGAGTGTAGGTGTCCAGGAAAAAGTTCCTGTCGGATGCGGTGTACCGGCTGTAGTAAAAGTTGCTCCTGAAATTCCGCTATTCCAGATCATTGAAACCGTATTGGCAACATTCGTATCATCTGAATTAATGAAAAATGTCAGGTTGTTTCCGGGGCATACAGTTGCTGTAAAAACGTTTGTACCATTGATACCGGTAGCTGTTGGCAAAACGTTCGGATAACAATTATTGACGATGAACTGCATATCACGAATGATACTACCTATCTGAATCCCGTTTCTGAATTCTTTGATGCGAATTGCAATAACTCCAATTTCAAGCTGCTGGGCATTCATACTGATGTCTCCGTTTAAAGAATTGATGGATACTGCAGGAGTTGAAGTAAGAGGATTTATACCTGAAAATGGAGGTATATACGGGATTGAAACATTGTGCGATTGCTGCGCATCAATAAGTTCAAAATACAATGAATCACCATCAACATCAGTTACACCATGATTAAAAATAAAACTCTGATACTGGCAAATAAATGCAACAGGATTATTACTGAATGTAGGTGAATTGTTATTTGTAAAATTTAAATTATTCAAAGTTGCTTCTACATAGATAGGCGTCGTCTGGCCACATGGACTCCCTTGCTGCATTGTTGTAATTGCACAGTTGCGGGCAAGGACTGAATAGCTGATCAGCCAGTCTGTACACTGTGACGGAAATACGACATTACCCCTGTACACATATTTTTGAAAACCCAGTGTAGTGCTGTTTGAATTGGTACACTTGGTTTGAGAGGTTGAACAGGGAAAAGTAATTTCCTGACCTGTTCCGGCAACTTTTGGAAGAGAATAAGTTGTGTTGGTGTAATTGCAATTCACCGATGATATTCTGATAGGCAAGGTAGTCGGTGCTGCAACGCCTCCACAATCCCTGTAAAAAGTCCCCGTTATCTCATAGGTATCTCCGGTTCCATTGCGGGAAATAAAACGATAGGTAAGATCTGCTCCTGCCGCGTGTGTTGCATAAGCGCGTTGCACACTACCTTGCAATGAACCAATAATCAGTACAGCCAGCGCAATCCTGCGCACAGCTGGTAAACTAAAAAAGTTTTCTTTTCTCATGTAGATTTATTTCAATAGGTCAACTAATCAATATAATGCATGGCAGCAATGAATGCCGCATACCTACTATTCAAATTATATTTCCTGTCAATAGTCTACAAAGGAAACGAGGATGCTTCCAGTCATAGGTTATCATTGTTTCATTTTTCAACACGCTTATGAACAATACTTTAGCGATTTGTATAATTGAACAGGATGCGCAAACATCAATGCTGCCAACCGTTTTAGCGACAGTGCCTCTAATTCGGCGTGCTGGAAAATTTCATTATTCAATAACTATGATTCAAAATTCTTCAAAAACAGACTTCGTTTTACACTAATTAGTAAGTGCCACATCATGGTTGAAAAGTTGCATCGTTTTGCTAATTATTTTACAATAGATGCCATTTGACAGCTTCAGGAACAATTCTACGAAATACAATTATTACGGTAACACATGACAGAGGATTTTCCAACCGGTCCAATTATATCCTTGAAATCTTTGACGGTAAAACCATGTAATTCCCTTGTTGAAAAAATACCCGGAAACCGATATGCGGATAAACAATTTGATTAATATTGCATGCGTTTCAGATTTGTTTTTTTCTAACCATTAAACAAAATCTCCATGGTCAAGATCTCCTGCGTTAGCTACCTTAATAGCAAGCCATTCATCTATGGCTTGCAGAATTCTGAGATCATAAAAGAAATTGACCTGCAGCTTGATATTCCTGCGGTCTGCGCCCAAAAATTTGATGACAAATTGGTTGATATCGGACTTGTTCCTGTAGCAGCACTTCATGGTATCGATGACTATCACATTATTAGCGATTATTGCATTGGTGCTGACGGTGAAGTAGGTTCTGTAGTGCTGGCCAGCGATGTACCGCTTCATCACATCCAGAATATTTTGCTTGATTACCAGAGCCGAACATCCGTCATTCTTGCACAGATACTTGCTGAAAAATACTGGAAGATCAAACCCCAGTTTCATGATACACGCCAAAACTACGAATCCATCATTGGAGGAACTACTGCGGGAATCATCATTGGCGACAGGACGTTTGCGATGAAATCCAATTTCAAATACATCTATGATCTAGCTCATGAATGGAAGCTTTTCACCAACCTTCCATTTGTATTTGCATGCTGGGTTGCCAACAAGGAACTCGATCGAAACTTTGTAAAACGTTTCAACGAAGCTTTGAGGTTCGGTCTTATGAACAGCGAAAAAGTAATCTCAGAATATGCGAAAGAAACCGGAGCTGATGTCAACGTAAAAGATTACCTGGAAAATAAGATAAGCTATGCTTTAGACGATCGCAAGAAATTTGCAATGGAACTCTTCCTCAACTATGCGAATGAACTCGTTGAGAACGAAGAGATGAAAACTGCCTGAATTATTTTTTCCAAATAAAAAGCCGCCCTGTTCAAGAAGGGGCGGCTTTTTTGTTTTTATCATTTGTGTCTTCTAATGAGACACCACGATTTTGCGGCTGGCTGTCAGGCTTCCACTTCTCAGCGTACAGGAATATATTCCAGAAGGAAGATTGGAAATATCCATCACAAGTTTATTGCCTCCTTTGCCCACTTGCTGCTGCGTTTCATTGTAAATTAACTGGCCGGTTGAAGAATAAAGTTCATAGGATAATTTATCCTGCCCTGATGGCAATTCAAAACTCATCACAGCAAATTGTGATGCCGGATTTGGATAGAAGTCTCCGAAGACATCATTGCTTTCATTATCACTGATTCCCACAGTGGTAAATACGGTGTCGATTGTCGCATTGATCATGAGATCCTCAAACTCACGGCTACGATAAATTGCAAATGTATTTCCAAGCACTTCATAATCGTTATTGGAGATCGGTGGTGTGAGATCCTGTCCAAGAGAGAGCAAGTCGCCATCCATATTCCAAACAACATAGAATTTACCGCTGTTGAAAATAAGCGGATTGTTAAGTTGAACATCTGCCCATCCCGGAGCAGTAAAATTGCCGGATGGAACATAGATTGAGTCAAGGCGGGATCCGGGTGCTCCCTGATTTCCGTTATCATCATAAATCGTCGCATAAAATCCAACCAGATTTAGATTTCCCTGAATATAAAAATGCACATCTGTCAGTTTACAAGGATAAAACGGAGGCGTAAATTCCATCCCGCACCCGCCTATTCCGCCCTGCCAGTTGATTCCAACTCCGTCAGGGATACCATCGTCAAACGTAAGTCGCAAAGGCATGCTCGTCGTATCAACAACAACAAGCTCAAGCGGAATGCTGTCATTTGCAGGAACGAGATCCCCGGCTAGGAATGTCCTCGACCGCTGCACATACGTTCCAGTTGTTGCCGGAGAAAATGTATTCGCAAAAGTGAGATTGGATATTGCGCCTGCAGCCAATGCTCCTGACTGTGCATTGTCAAAAACAACGGTCTGATTGAGGTTGTTAACGATCCTGCTGCTTACGTTAAAGGATGGCAAACTTGTATTGCCGGTATTCTTCACTGAAGCCGACATTGTGAAAGGAACAGGTGAGGCGTTTGAAAGAAATCTTCCACCGTTCGTTGGATTGTTATTGTACACTGCAGAAGCATCGTCTACCTGGTAGGCCGAGTTTGACGGATAATAAAATTTCACCGCGTAAGGAGTGGTAAAATAATAAGTTCCCATACTCAGCGGATTAACCATTGACTGCAAACCAATTGCACCTGAGTTATTCTCAATTCCCGCAGAAATATAGACAGTAGCGCCGCCTGCATACACTCCACTTTGTGTTTGATACTGATAAGTAATTGAACTGTCTACAGTTGAAAGTATGATCTGGAATGAATTTGTTCCCTGATAATAATTGGGAGGAGTCGGATCCCAGAAGGGTACATTCAGCCATGAAACAATAACGGTATCCTGAGCAGGGCTCCTCCAGTAAAAACATTGCGCTGTATTTCCGGGTCCGTCAAAATTCAGATCACTTGCCATCGCAGCAAGAAAGTTTTGCGGTTGTGATGCTGAGGGTATATATGGGAATGGCGCTGACATCTGCCCGTTCTGAAAAATAATATACCCATTACTTCCAATCCAGAACTGATTAACATCATACCAATAGAAATGAAAGTCAAATAACATCTGGAATGGGCCTTCTGTATTGTCATCACTGAGATTTTCAACAAGCGTCGATCCAGGTCGGCTGATGATGTCAATCCAGTTGTAAACAGGTCCGTTTACTTCAAGGTTATCACGCCAGGTGTAACCATAAGCATCAGGACCGCCGCTGCCGGCAAAGGAATTAGCAGCGAAAATAAATGCCGCAATTGCTGTTAGTAATAGTCGTTTCATTGGAGTAATATTTAGAGGTTTGAACTGCAAAGTAGGAATTATTCTGATACAAACAAAAAAGCCCATGGGTTGATTTTATTAGTGGGTTTTCTGCACCTAAAAAATCAACATATTTGTAATTCGCACCTTATTTTTCAAACATCGGATCGGATAAAGCAAAAAAAAACTAAAGCAACTTTTTATGTCTATTTGAGATTCGGTCCAAAGACAAAACAGTCCAACTTTCGCTGAAGGCTTATAACATCACGTGTCCAATTTGCAACCAATTTCTGAAAAACAATTTTTAGTGCGAACTGATTCGAACAAAATATCCTGTTTCTTTGGGAGCAATCATTTGCGAAATGAAAAGTCTCTGTATTTTCCTGCTAACCATTTTTTATTCCGCCTATGGGCATAGCCAGACAATATTTCATCCCGACATTATTGAAATTGATTTTCATTCGGGTTACCTAGTAAAAAACTACCCGACATTCCCTGAAAGACTTAACGATCCCTATATAATAGCATTGCATTCCGGGATCAGGCTTAACGGAAGTCGTTTCTGGCACAGATTCTACAGTTATCCTGTGTTTTCATTTCAGGCCGGATTTTGCAACCTCGGAAATGACAATGTTCTGGGAGACGTTTATTTTCTCGTCCCTGAGCTTTCTTTTTCTCAAAAAGCCGGGTCGAAATTCTATGTCGAAGAAAGGCTTGGTTTGGGCCTTGCCTGTTTTACAAAGCCATTTGAACCTGTAACGAATGAAACAAATACACTTACCGGGAGCAGGATCACCTTTATGCCGGCAGCGTCTTTGGTAATAGGGTACGCTGTGTCAAAATCCATTTCAGTTTTGGCGAATATCAATATTCATCATGGCTCAAATTCACACTTCAAGTTGCCAAATCTCGGAGCCAACATTCCCTCAGCAGGAATCGGTATTAAGTATTCTGCTCATCGTGAAGAGCCTGTTCGAAACTATGATGCGTTTGTAACAGACAAACGTTTTCATTTTAATTTAAGAACTGCAGTGGGAATAAACCAGCGCGGAGGAACAACTGATTACGTTGGGGATAAGCACTATGGGATCTATCTGCTTCAGGCTTATATGTCGCGCAATTACCATGAAATAACCCGCTACCAGATTGGGCTTGAAGCTTATTATAACTCCGGAGTTTATGATACCATCCATACAACAACATTTTACGCCTCGAACCAAAGGGGAAAAGCTTCTTCTTTATTGTTCATTTTAGGCCATGAATTCCTCATAGGACATTTCAGCCTTTGTACCCAGGGTGGCATATTTATATACAATCCTTATCACCGTGCCATCCAGAAGATCAAACATGAAAACAATGCGATCACAAAAATGGAATCGCTATTCCTTGCACGCATCGGCATCAATTACTATTTTAAAAATGCAATATTAACCTCACACCACCAGTTCTTTGCAGGCATTTTCATAAAAACAAATTTCGGCAAAGCGGATTTTCTTGAAAGCACAATCGGTTTCATGTTTTAAATAATTAATGATTGCCACGAAAAGCGTAGTGGAATTTCTGCCGTCTTTATAGAAATCAATTCCGTTTTCTTACAGTTTGCTAACCTTCATTGCAAGTCATCGTTCTTTTATACATAAATGAAAAGAACGGTTCTTCTTGACCTGCTGCTATTCTTGTTTCTGGTGATCATTTGTGCTGCAAAACCTTTTGCACAGCCGCCTGAAGAACCTGTTGCAAGACAGGTAAATCCTTTTTCGTTTCTAACGATAATCAAACTGGATGAAGTAGCAGCGAAAGAAGACATGGACAAGGTGAAAGAAGTGTTGCGCACTTTTGGCTATAAAGTTCATTCGCACAAGATAAATTTTGAACGCAAAGAAGTATTGATCAGGATGCGCCAACAGGTTCCGAACGATTCGTTGATTTCTGCATTTAAAAATGCAGGGTACCATGCATGGTTCGATGAAAAAGAAAAGATCCTGCCAGAAGATGCTGTTTACAAAGGCAATAAATAGGAATTATTAATTCTACCTATTCCCTGTCTGCAAATAAATTGTTTTGCCATTATTTCAACACACCCAGGCTATCTAGCTCCTTTGGACTAACACTTGGTGGCATGATGTTATTCCTGATCTTATATGCCACAAACTCTCCGGTCTTTTTTGCATTTTCCGGGGTTGAAAAACCTTTGCTGCCGGCAACTGCCGGTACATGTGGCTGATGCACATATAATTTCTGATTGAGGTAAATATCATACCCATATCCTTGCAAGTCGGACTCATTTGAAAATATTTTTATTTCCACGGTTGCATCTTTGTATGGATTCTTTGACGTGTCAGGTGCAACTATCATAGAATCCGATTTGGTGATTGCTTGAGACATCACCGAATCAGGGTGAACGTTCGTTTCATTATCACCCTTTCGATGGCAGCCGATAATGGCGAAGTTTACGGCAATAGCTAGCAGCAGTGATGCGAGAATAAAATTCCGGTTCATTCAGGAAGTTGAGTTTAGTAAGAGACGGTTGTCTTATACTGTAACTTCCTTAAAAAAGTTATCGCAGGTCCCGAAAAAGAAAATCGGAGAAACGGTGAAATGGCGATGATGTGAAAAAATGAACCGGAGAACCTCTCCCTTTCTCCCTCTCTCCTCCTCTCCCTATCTCCCCTTCTCTACTTCATGTCCGCCAAAGTATAAACACGTCCCTTGTTTTCTTCCTTTAGCCAACTCATCAAAGGAGAAAAATAATCGAGCATTGCACGTGCACTAAGATCTTCCCCCGTTTTATCTTTAAGCAGCTTTCTCCAGTCTCCCGTACCGCCCGGCCGCATGATCTCCTGAATGAACTTACCTACGTCTTTATTGCCGAAATAATTTGTTGCATGCACATCCTGCTTAAGAATATTTTTCGCGATGTAATCATGAACCTGAAACAGCAACACAAAAGAAAGCGCATAGTCATAATAGCCTGCAGGGTCATCATTGATGTGCGTCTTGGTAGCAGGATCACAAAATGCTTCTCCCCTTTCTGTAGGAGGCGCAATACCCTGGTATTGCTTTACAATTTCCCACCAACGACTGTTAAACTGATCCGGTGAGAGGTTCTTTGCATAAAGATCATGCTCAAAAAAACTCATGGTCCCTGCACTCCACGGAATAAAAACAACATAGTTCATTGCATCTTTAAGCAACTGTTTCATCATGTCTATATGGGCAGATGAATCTGCAAGTCCAAGACCAACGCAAAATGGTTTTTGCATGGCAGCCAGCCCCATCATGCTTCCCAGCGCCTCATGATAGGCCCTGTTGGCGCCTTCACGCTCAAGGTATGGTATTTCCGGCCTGCTGTATGTCATGTAATAATAAATGTGCCCGTACTCATGGTGAACTGTTTCATACCATTCAGCATTGGGCTCTATGCTCATGAGTGAACGTACGTCTTTATCAAGGTCCATGTGCCATGCAGAGGCATGGGTGTTCTTTTTATAACCGGCATCTGTTGCCACAGGATAAAGCGATGATTTTTCCCAGAAAGTTTTTGGCAGCGAATCATATCCGATGGAGACATAAAATTTTTCACCCTGCCTCGCGATCCATTCTGCATCCTTCGTTTTTAGTGCACTGTCAAGATTCAGACCTTCCACACTGATCATTTCATTCCAGTCCTGCCCCCATTTATTGGTAAGCCAGTGCGCCGGGATTAAGTCAGGAACATCCTTCACATTGTATTTCTTTGCCAGTTCATACCTTGCATAAGTGTGCAACTCACGGTACAACGGATACAACTCCTTATTGAACTTATACAGCAGGTCCATCATTTCTTCCCGTTTCATTCCATACTCAGAAACCATGTATGAGAAATAGTCATCATAACCAAGCGCCTGCACCACTTTGTTGCGAAGGTCACGCAGGTGGACCAATCCATCTTTTAATGCAACGCCCACTTCCTTGCTTGCCTGCCATGCCTTTAAGCGTTCATTCAGGTCTTTGCTTTCAGAGAGGATTTTATTGATGTCATTGGGCGTTACTTCCTTTCCGTCAATTGTGAACTTGAAGCCATACATTTTTTCCGTTTGAGCTGTTCCGGATTTGATCAGGTCTTTAACAACATCACTGACGCTTTCGGGGTTCCCCGCTGCCAGGAAAAGAATTTTATGAAGTTGCTTGGATTGCAATTCCGTTAGGTCTGCTTCCCATTTCAGGTAATTTGTTGATTTGTCAATATTTTCCTTGCTGCCTGTGTACTTTGCCATGGCTTCATCCGCTTGCCCGCTTTTGTAAGCATTCATTGTGTCACCCTCCACAATATGTGTCTGAACAAGCCACTGTCCTTCACTCGATGCACTATATAGCTCTTTGTATTTTTGATTGTATGTGTCAAGATAGGACTGAACTTCCTTCTGGTGTTTTTCTTTTTCACTCGTGCAGGAATTGAACACAACAACTGCAATTGCAAGGGCTATTATTTTTTTCATGCTAAATTATTAGGGAAGCAATAATAGGAAAAAGTAAAGAGGCAATCATGCACAATAAACACTATTAACTAATTAATAGAATATCCTAGTAAAAAAAAACAGGCACTCCCCTCAGAGAATGCCTGCTTCGAAATCGTACCGGATTATTTATAGGCCACAACAGCGCTTGATGGTCCGGCAAGCTGAATTATTTCCGTGCGGCTGAACCCTACTTCTTTTGCCCACTTTTTGAAATCAGTATAGGTGTAATCAAATCCTTTTCCTGTTTCAATGAGCATGTTCAGGCTCATCAGCAAACCAAATGCATTCTTATTCCTTTCTTCATCAATGATTCCTTCAATCGCAACAAATGCACCGCCTACAGGCAATGAACTGAATGCCTTCTTCATAAGCTCAACTTTTCTTGCTTCATCCCAGTCATGAAGGATATTTCCCATTACAATGACATCAGATTTGGGCAAAGCGTCTGCAAAAAAATCTCCCTTCGCTGTTATCACCCTTTCAGCCACTTTTGATTTTATTATATTCTTGTCTGCAATCGGCTGCACTTCAGGTAAATCAAAGCTTGTACAACGCATGTGGGGATGCATTTGCGCTACCGTTATCGACAACAATGCGCCTGAACCGCCGGCATCAGTAAGCGTCTCATAGGCCGAGAAATCAAATTTATTCGCAAAGGCCAAAAAATTACCCTTTTGAATTCCACTCATTGCATCAATGAATTCGGCGAGACGTGCAGGATCTTTGTAAAGTTCGCCGAAAAGATTCCCGCCATTTTTAGCTTCATTTTGCGGCAGCCCTGTCAGAAGTCCATCTTCCAGTGAACCCCAGAACTGATACAGCCGGTTATTCATCATTTCAAGTATCCCGCCGATGTATGACGGCTTGTTCCTGTCAAGAAAAATACCGGTGTCTGCTCCATTGCTGTACTGTGCTGATTCCAGAATTCCCTTTCGTTGTAAAAAACCAAAAGTGGTAAGGGTATCCAGGAAGTCATAAACATTCCTGTCAGTACATTTCATTTTTAACAGTGATTTTATTTCAGCACACGACTGATCAGGCTTTTCTGCCAGATGTGTGAAAAGATTAAACTTCACTGCTGACAGCAATACTTTCGACGCCCAGAACCCGGTGCCGATTTGCATGATGGAGGCAGGCGAAGGCTGGTGCTGTGTTCCCTGCTTTTCAGCAGAGGGAGAAAGGGTGGTGGTTTCCATTTGTGATTTTGTTTTATAATTTACTGACAAAACTAATTGGCCCGCACCCTATTGTCATTGACGATGGTTAAGACTTTTTTTCTTTTTTCACAAGCCGTTTTCGAAGTCGGCTCAGTGATTCCGGCTGAATGCCCAGATAAGATGCAATATAATGCATCGGAATCCGCTGAAAAAGTTCAGGGTGCTGCCGTGCCAGCAACAAGTATTTTTCTTCCGGTGTTCCTGCCTGTGCAATCGTTAATCTTTTCAGGGATGCATAAAGAAAACGTTTTTCCTTCGCTTCATGCAATGAGAAATATTTAGGCATTTCATTACAAAGGCGCAGGTGTTCCGGCTGAGAAATGCAGAATACTTCACTTTCTTCCAAAGCCTGTATATTGTATACTGATGGCTGACAACTACCCATACTTTCCAGGTCACCGATCCACCAGTCTTCGATTGCAAAATGAAGGATGTTTTCCTTTCCGTGCATATTGGTTGTATAACGGCGGAAACAACCTTCGTTTATATATCCTCTCAGACGGCAAATTTCTCCCTCTTTTAGAAAAAAATCTTTCTTTTTAAAATGAATAAGTTCAAAACGCCCCCAGCATTGTACAACCTCTGCATCTGTCATTTCTACGCTGGTACGGAGAGTTTCAATAATTCTGGGATGTATCCGGGAAAGCTGTATCATGATTTCAGCTGCTAAAAGTAATTCATCTTATCTGGCATAACATGCATCAATATTGATTTTCGCGGAGCGTTTATCTTTTCATATATTCATACATCTTCGTATATACAGGCACTAAAATAGAAAAGGAATTTGCCTCACGAACCACGAAACCTGTCAAAGATTCAACTTCAGTACTTCCACCTTTCCTGAAATCACTGTGCATCGAAGAAGTTGTTCCAGGCGGAAGTGATCTCATCTTATCAATATTTTTTGCGGTGGTATTTTCAGATAGACGGATCCCTTTGGCGTTAGCCACTTCCTTTATCTCTGAAAGAAGCTGCTGAAGCAATTTTTCACTTTC
>JAPLDB010000129.1:0-8227 GCA_026391975.1 Bacteroidota bacterium
AAGTTAGCTTCGACAAAAACCTGTTCCGAAAGGAATTGACAAAGGCAATGGGGATATTAAAAAAGGATGAAAGGCGACTCCTAAAGATTTGGTGTGTCGCTACCTTTGCAGCATACAGTGATGTAATGTTGGACGTTTTCAGGAAGTTTCACTGAGAAATTTTAGGTTTCGGGATAATCCTTTATAACCTGTTCGCTTTAGAGCGGATTCGCTGAAGAGTTTTTTAAATACATCTTCTGTTATTTCCTCCCATTCTTTTTTCTTCATGTTGATCAGGTCATCTGAAGGATTAAATGCCGATTCATGGTGGGGTTTTGAAAACCGGTTCCATGGACAAACATCCTGACAGATGTCACAGCCAAAAGCCCAGTTGGCAAATTTCCCTTTGACATCCAGCGGTATTTCATCTTTGAGCTCAATGGTGAAGTAAGAAATACATTTGCTCCCATCTACTACGTATGGTTGAATGATGGCTTCAGTCGGACAGGCATCAATGCATGCTGTGCAGGTACCGCAATAATCTTCTATTGGCCCATCATGATCCAGGTCAAGGTCGATGATGAGTTCGGCGATAAAAAAGAATGATCCGGATTGACGGGTTATCAGGTTTGTATTTTTTCCTACCCAGCCAAGACCGCTTTTCTTTGCCCACGCACGATCAAGCACGGGAGCCGAATCTACAAATGCCCTTCCGTGCACATCGCCAATTGTCTCTGAAATGAAATTGAGCAGTTCCTTAAGTTTCTCCCTGACTACAAAATGATAATCTGCGCCATATGCATATTTTGAAATTTTCGGTGCACTGTCATCTATAGGTGAATTTGAAGGGAAATAATTGTAGAGGAGAGAGATCACCGATCTGGCACCGTCAACCAGTTTCCTGGGATCTAACCTCTTGTCGAAGTAGTTTTCCATGTACTTCATTTTTCCGTGCATGTTTTGAAGAAGCCATTGCTCTAATCGGGGGGCTTCTTCTTCCAGAAAAGTTGCTTTTGATATCCCGCAAAAGTCAAAACCAAGGCGAATCGCTTCGTCTTTAATGGCTTTTGAATAATGCTGCTTTGTGGACATATGAGGTAATTGCAGTAAGATCAGTAACCACACTGCCGGAGGCAATTGAGTACTGCCAAACTATCACTGTTGCCTAAACCCTGTCTGCCTGCAACTTCGGAAAGGTATTCTTTTGCCCTCTCACAATCGTTCACCTGAAAATAAACAAATCCAATATTTGCAATGACCATTGGATTTCCGGGATTCAAATCATTTGCTTTCAGGTAATGCTGAAGGAGTTTGTTTCGGTATTCATCCTTCCTTGCAGTTCCTGTACTGATCAATTCCCTGTAACACTGGGCTATTGTCAGATGAGCATCGTAATTGTCCTCATCGAGCGCAAGGCATTTATTCAAATCACTAATAGCACCGGTGTAATTCTTTTGTGCGTAGTGAACCGAACCAAGCCCGAGAAAGGATGGGGCAAAGCTATTGTTATCCCGTAAGGACTGCAGGTAGGACTCTTCGGCCAGAGAGAGGAGTCCTTGTCTGGCAGAATCATTTGCTTCCTGCATGGCACTTCGAAAATATATCTGTCCCATTAATTCACCTGCTTTATATCTTGTTTTGGCACTCAGTGCGAGGTTATCTGCCCGCTGTTTTGCCAGTTCTACCCGTCCAACATTCAGGTAATAGCTGGCTGCTATGTAATCTGTCTCAATACCGGAATATGCATAGGGAGTATAAAATGGATTCAATATTTTATTTACAGCTGTTGCAAAAGAACCGGGTTTAACAGGTTTGCATTTTTCGAAAATATCATCCCGCGAAAAGGCATCAGTTTTCTCGTATACCGCAGCAACCGGATCAACATATTTAAGTGCGTAAACAGAATCATTATACAGGTAAGCATGTAGCGCGTTAAACTGAGGACGAAACACAACAGCATAATCAAAATGCCGGATGCTATCAAGTTTGTGAAAATCTTTTACTGAATTGACATCCCGTAAAAATTCATTAAAAAATGCTGCAGGGAATACATCAAGGTCTCTGAGGTCAATATAGGTTTTGAATTCCGGCTGCAGTTTCCAAAGGAGGTAGGACGAGGTCAGGTAGTCGGAGAAGCATACTTTGTTTCTCAGGTTGTTCTTTTGAATGTAGTCAGCTGCTCCCGTCGGATTATTGATTGATAACACTTCCAGGCCAAAGCGGTCTCTGCTGTTTGTGAATTTGTAATATTTGTTTGAGACAATTGCCACATAAAATAAAACGAGAAGAACAATTGAAGCATGAACAGCGTACTTTTCTATTCTCTTTGCTTTATTTGACCATCTCCTTAATCCAAGAAAAACAAAATAATGAAAAACCGGAAAGCAGATTAAAGAAATAAAGATCAGGTTGCGGTAAGCGGTCAGCCCGAGATAAAAGAAGGCAATAACAGTGATCAGATACGGGTTGTTTATCTTTAAAACGAATCTTTGAAACTGAGTATATTTTGATTTTTCATTTTTCTTCATTGCAAGCATTGTAAGAATGCTTACCAGTGAAAACAGCATTCCGATATATGCTTCTTTCTTCCACCATTCCGGTGCGGTGAAATCAAGAAGTTCAGTAGTGTATTTGTTTGAGTACACCTGATTCAAAATATTAAATGGTCGGGTGAGAAGATCTATTCCATTCGGATTGATGACAACAGAAGCAATCGCCGCGATTGAAATGAGGCTCAGTTGAATTGCATCAGATTTATTATCTTTTGAAAACATTCTGTCAATCCATGCGCTTACCGTGTAGATGGCAAGTATGACAATTCCGATCCCGAATGCCTCATGCATATTTGCCCACAACAGCTGAAGAGGAATGATGATATAGATCTGCCGGGAAGGAGACAACCGGTTCTTCTCAAGTAACACCAAAAACAAAATTGTGAAGAGGTGGCTGAACATTTCCGGTCTGCCTATCATGCGGTATTCAGTGCCAATCATCAAAACAAGAAATGTGATAACGCCGGAAAGAAGAAAGCTGCTTTGGGTTGGTGGATTTTCAATGCCATTCTTCCTGAATAATAATATAGAAAGCTTCAAAAGAAAAAACACAAGCAGGCAATTGACGATTGATTGTATGAAGAACACAGATTCAGGTCCCGCGATTTTTGTTACCAATGCGGCAAGGACTTCAAATCCCCATTTGATATTGATCCATTCCGTTCCATTCATTGTGTAAGAAAAAACATCTTGCTTAGGAACTTCATGGTGTTCAAGGATCCATTCTCCTGTGCGGATTTGCCACCACAGATCGGGTTCACGGAAGCTTTTAATACTGGCAGCGATGGCTACGAGTAAACAGAGGATAAAAACGAGTTTTTGGAGTTTCATTTTCCGTGACGAATATACAAATGAAGTACATGCTGAAATTTCCCTGAAATGACAGAAAGCGAACATCTTATACCATTACTCAGTTCAAATTAATCCGATAATATTTTTTGTAAACAAGGGGTTATAGAGGAGTCTTTAAAATAATTTTTATAAAACCCATTAGCCGTATCGTTATTATTCTTCAATTACCCCAATATTTACTATATTTCCTTTGAAAAAAATAATGTTTCACAATTGCCAGAGGGAACCTACATGATTTTTCATTAGGTCTGTTAGTTTTTTGTAAAAAAATCATGTAGGTTTGCAATAACAAACTGTTCTTTAGGAAAGTCAGCCGTTCTATCGTCTTCTTGCCATCGGTAAGAGGGAGGAAAGTCCGGGCAGCATAGTGCATCCCGCCTGGCGAATAGCCGGGGAACAAGGTGAGCAATCATCATGTTACAGATAGTGCTACAGAAAAGGAAACCGCCCCATGGTAGCAATACTTTAGGGTAAGGGTGAAAACGTGAGGTAAGAGCTCACGCTCCTTCGTGGTAATGCGGGGGAATAGAAAACCTCGGGAGCTGAAAGATCAAATAAGTTGCGGTGATGCTTCATCACGAAACTACCAAAGGGTTGCACGCCCGATTGTCTGTAAAGATAGCCGCAACGGGTAGATCGCTCGACCCCGAATTATTCGGGGCGACAGATAAATGATAGAAGTCCTTTATCTTTGGTGGAGGATACAGAACCCGGCTTATAAGCTGACGAACCAGGTTAATAGGTCTGTGCGCAAGTGCAGACCTTTAATTTTTATTTTCTATCCTTGTTCCCTGCTTATGCGCATAAAAGGGTTGGACTTTCTTCGCGGAGTTGCCATCATCGGTGTTTTATTCAGGCATTTTGAAATTGATTTTTTTCTTGCCGGTCCGGGAGGATATGGCGTTGATCTGTTTTTTGTCCTAAGCGGTTTTCTTGTCTCGGGTTTGCTTTTCTCTGAGTATAAAAGGAGAGGAGAAGTGAATATCAAAATATTCTTGATCAGGCGAGGATTCAAAATATATCCCGCTTTTTATTTTTTTATCATCTGTACGGTATTCATTTTTTCAATTGGATTCGGAACATCTTTTCAGGTAAATTCAATACTCAGCGAAGTTTTTTTTCTGCAAAGTTATTTCGGGGGAATGTGGTCTCATACCTGGTCACTTGCCGTGGAGGAGCACTTTTATTTTTTGCTTGCATTCATAATTTTTATTGCCATAAAAAGCAGAATAAGCATGAAAGGTCAAATATTGCCACTGTTGTTTTCAGGCGGGATACTGCTTTCTCTTGTTCTCAGGATCATTTACGTTTACCGCGTTTATGCAATAGATAATGAAGCATTCTTTTATACACATCTCAGGATAGACGGATTGTTTACAGGAGCCCTGCTGGGTTATTTCTGGCATTTCAGGCCAGTCAGCATTGAAAGATTTTACACCCAAAAAAAACTTTTCGGCTTGCTTTCAATTCTGTTGATCATGCCTTGTTTCTTTTTCAGTTCTGGCAGCCTGTTCATGGTAACGATCGGATTTAATATCATGCATGTCGGTTTTGCATTTGCAATATTACTGCTGATAAGCACGAAAGGGGAAAAAGTACTTTTCGGAAATCTGATATTCAATAAAATATCTTCAGCGATAGCCTTCATCGGAATCTACTCCTATTCAATCTATCTCTGGCATCTACCGGTACAAAACCTGCTACTAAGGTATGTTCCTGACTTAAGGATTGAAGCCATTCTCTATATGGGGATATCTGTTTTCACCGGAATCGTCACATCTCTTGCAATTGAAAAACCGATGCTCAAGCTTAGGGATAAATATTTTCCCCGCAATTAATTAATCAGAAAGAATTTATTAATGAGACTAGGCTTTTAGAAGTGTAAAGCACGCACTAAAAGCCTTAGTCGTTCCGATAGCTATCGGAATAATCCCGTCCCGATGCTTCGGGACGGGATCACTGGTTTAATACCTCGTCCCGAGGCTTCGGGACGAAAAAAATAGTATTCAAATTGATACCTTTAAGCTCTGATTCGGGGTACTTCATTCAAGACAAAGAAAAACCTTACCGGGATCGGTGTTATGTAACTGAACTCTGTATACCTTTTTGTCTTTTTGGTCAACCCAAATAGCAACACAACCAAAACTCTTTGGATAGAGATATACTGATTGTATCGCGCGATCGGCATAAGGTTGAAGATCTGTTATTTGCGTTGGGTCGCCAACTACAGCCGACAATTCCTCTTCTGTAACACCCATTACCTGGCTGGATAAATGAGCCGAGGTCGTTGCTGAAAATTCAATAAATCCGTGTTCAAGGTTGAAAAATATTCCTTGTTTTTCAAGTACTGCTCCACCTCCACAAATATGATCCTCGCTACCCAATGGAATTTCAGCGGTAACGCAGGGCAAATATTTTTTTATAGAATCAATTGGAAAGCTGGGGCTGACCTTGCCATTCAGTAATCCGGTTTCGAAGTCAACAACAATGCTATCACACGAATATTTCTTCTGTTCTGGTACAGGTTCTTTCTTGGAGGGTTCATTGGTTGGAGTTTTCTGGGCAAATGAAGATGATACTGCTGCCAGAATAAATAGTAAAAGAATAGTTCTTTTCATAAAATTGAATTTGTTGTTGGACGCAAATATATAGAATTGAGCCATTAACTAAATCACCTGCGGTATGATAATGCTATTTCTTATTATTGTCGCTGAATAAATTCAAAATAGCATACAATGAAAAAAATCGCTCTTCTTCTTGTCGTATTTTCAATGTCCTGTATTCAGGATACATTTTCACAAGCAAAAATGACCCCGGAGTTTCTGTGGCAGCTCGGCCGGGTAAGCGATCCACAGCTATCGCATGACGGAAAGGAATGTCTGTATAACGTCCGCTACATCAGTCTTGAGCTTAATAAAGGAAATTCGGACATCTGGAAAGTGAATCTGCAGACAGGCGCTGCAACAAGACTTACAGCCGATTCAGCCAATGAAACATCTGCGAAGTGGAGTATGGATGGCAAACGGATCTATTACCTGAATGACAAGGGAGGAAGCAGCCAGTTGTACAGTATGAATCCTGACGGAACCAATCAGCAGAAGGAAAGTAATCTAAACTATGACATCAATGCTTATGGAATTTCTCCTGACGAAGGAATGATATGGATGGCGGCTGATGTGAAGGTTGATAAAAGTGTAAGGGACCTGAACCCTGATCTTCCGAAGACATCAGGAAGAATTTACGATGATTTGATGTATCGTCACTGGGACACGTGGGCAGATGGAACCTATTCACACCTCATGCTTGCAAAATTTAATAAGGGAAAAATACTTGGTGTTCCAAACGATCTTATGCGCGGTGAGCGTTTTGATACACCCATGAAACCTGATGGGGGAGAAGA
Source organism: Bacteroidota bacterium (assembly GCA_026391975.1). Classification (GTDB taxonomy): domain Bacteria; phylum Bacteroidota; class Bacteroidia; order AKYH767-A; family 2013-40CM-41-45; genus JAPLDB01. Next base: position 6,784 of record JAPLDB010000129.1, read on the forward strand.
GCAAATCGCCTGGAGTAATGATGGCAAATGGATCGCATATACCTGTAAAAAATATGCCGGTAATCAATATGCGATCAGCACTAATTCAGATATCTATCTCTATGATGTAAGCAAGGATATTACATCCAATCTTACAGAGGGAATGAATGGCTACGACAAAGACCCTGTTTTTTCTCCTGATGGAAAGAAATTGATTTGGAAAAGTCAGGAAACGCCGGGGAACGAGGCTGACCGCCTTCGTTTGTTTATGTACGATTTCACTACCAAAACTAAAATGGAAATCACTGAAGGCTTTGATTATAATGTCGAGTCTGCTGCATTCAATAATTCCGGAAGTCTGATCTATATGCTGGTCGGGATCAGGGCAACTGATAACATATTCAGTTATGATGTAAACGGAAAATCCAGGAAGCCGTTGCGTCAGATCACAAATGATGTGGCCGATCATACTGCATTGTCTGTTTCATTTGACGGTAAGAAAGACGTTGTTGTTACCTCACGAATGTCTATTTCCGAGCCGACGGAACTTTTCTCCATAGACCTTAAATCAGGAAGTTCAAAGCAGATCACTTTTACAAACAAAGTTATTCTGGGCACCATAAAGCTTGCGAGAGTTGAAAAGCGAATGATCACAACTACAGACAAGAAAGAGATGCTTACCTGGATCATTTATCCACCGGATTTTGATGCAACAAAGAAATACCCAACGTTATTATATTGTCAGGGAGGACCTCAAAGTACGGTCAGCCAGTTTTTCTCCTACAGATGGAATTTTCAGTTGATGGCTGCCAATGGCTACATCGTCGTTGCACCTAACAGGCGCGGGTTGCCGGGTTTTGGAGAAGAGTGGAATGATGAGATCAGCCGTGACTGGGCAGGACAATGTATGAATGATTACCTCAGTGCAATCGACAGCATGTGCAAGGAGCCATTTGTAAATAAGGACAGGCTGGGCGCAGTGGGGGCAAGTTTTGGAGGTTATTCAGTTTATTGGCTGGCCGGGCATCACAATAAACGTTTTAAAGCATTCATTGCCCATGACGGGGTATTTAACCTTGAGAGCATGTACGGCGGAACAGAAGAACTTTGGTTCAATAACAATGAATTTGGAGGACCATACTGGAAGGGATCTCCGGACTATGAGAAATTTTCACCGCATAAATTTGTCAAGAACTGGGATACGCCAATCCTCATCATCACCAATGAAAAAGACTTCAGGGTTCCCTATGAACAAGGGCTGGAAGCATATACAGCGGCAAGGATGATGAACATTCCTGCCAGACTGCTTACTTTTCCTGATGAAAACCACTGGGTGTTAAAAGCGCAAAACAGTGTATTGTGGCAGCGCACATTTTATGACTGGCTTGACAGGTATCTTAAGTAAAAAGTTTTCGGCACTAATTAATTATTAAATTGGTAGCTTGTAATAATTGTCAATGTAAAA
>JAPLDB010000129.1:8273-15185 GCA_026391975.1 Bacteroidota bacterium
ATGTCAATCACATGAATAAATTATTAGCTGCCATTCTCATATTAATTTCTGAAAATGTTTATTGTCAGTGTTATGATGCGTATTACTGCATTACTTTTGATGATACCAGCTGTAATTATCATGTAACCATTGATACCATTGGGTATCCCGGAAACATTTTTCAAATCGGAAACTCTCAAAAGGCAATATTAGATTCAACCGCTTGCCGCACTGCCGGTATCATTACAGACACAACTTTGCCTTATCCGGCGAACAATCACTCTGTTTTCACCATCACAAACATCGCGACATCGGGTGATGTGTTTGGCTTCAAGATACTATCCGGAAATTACTATGTTCAATCAGACTCACTCAATGATTATGGAACAATAGAAATATCACTTGATAAAGGAATAACATGGATCAATATGATGGACACTGCCTACAGCAACAACTTTTTATGGTGGACAGCAAAACCTGTGTTGACCGGCCATTCTTATATCTGCAAATCGTTCGAGGTTGATCTTGTAAACCTGATTTCAATCCACAACTTCAATATTGGTGATACAATACTCTACCGTTTTTCGTTTTTCAGTGACAGTATCTTTGACAATCTTGGCGGCCTTGTATATGATAATTTTTGCTTTTCTGATTTTGTTGAAGGTATTTCTGACATCCATTTCAAGCCAATAAAATCCACTATTTATCCTAACCCTTCCGAGGGTAACTTTACGATTGATTTCGCCAATCCTGATGCTGAACCTTTTGAGTTAGCCGTTTATGACATCTGCAGCAAGCGAATGATGTTGCGTAGTGGCATTCCAATCAGCAGGATTACGATAGATTGCAGCGGCTTCAAGCCAGGCATTTATGTGTATAAAATAACCAATACTGATGCGAAGAAGAGAACCTGGGGTCGGTTCAGCGTAACGAAATAATAACGTTTCAATTTTTTTTCTCACAATATTTTTTACTTTTGCGTCCCTTTGAAAAATGCCCAGGTGGCGAAATTGGTAGACGCACTACTTTGAGGTGGTAGCGGGCAACCGTGCTGGTTCGAGTCCAGTCCTGGGCACCTCGTTTACGAGAGCAGGCATCAAAGATTTTTTTTGATGCTTGTTTGGCTTGTAGAAGCCAATAGCCTGCCTAGTCGGCAGACAGGCCCGGATGGCGAAATTGGTAAACGTTGCGGTCTCAGAAGCCGTTGGAGTAATTTCCTTGTGAGTTCGAGTCTCACTTCGGGCACTGACTGAGAATGAAAAAGCTATCCTGCATATTGCGGGATAGCTTTTTTGCTTTTTAGCTTATTGAGATAAACCTTAAAATCAATAATATGTAAGGCGAATCACATTGGCGATATATTTGGCAAACCTAAGCACCTGTCGGCTGTATCCGTACTCATTGTCATACCAGATGTACAGCACAGCTGATTTGCCATCTTTATGTACGATGGTTGCAGCACTGTCGACGATTGACGCACATGGATTTCCGATCAAATCAGAAGATACCACTTCATTTGAAGAAAGGTATTGAATCTGTTCAACCAGTGGTCCTTTCAACGCTGCATTGCGCAGCAGCTCATTAAGTCCATCTTTTGTGGTTTCCTTTTTAAAGCTCAGATTCAGAATTGCGAGAGATACATCAGGGGTTGGAACCCTGACTGCATTTCCTGATAATTTTCCGGCGAGTGCAGGAAGTACTTTTGAAACAGCCTTGTCAGCACCTGTTTCAGTGATTACCATATTGAGGGCAGCAGACCTTCCTCTGCGGGCCTTGGGGTGGTAATTGTCGAGCAGGTTCTGGTCATTGGTGTAGGCGTGAATGGTTTCAATATGACCCTTTTCAATTCCTATTCCGTTCTCAATTACGCTGAGTACAGGAACGATTGCATTTGTTGTACATGAAGCTGCAGAAAATATGGTCTCATTTGCATCAACAGATTTTTCATTGATGCCGTGCACCACATTCGGAATATCACCTTTGCCGGGTGCAGTGAGTAATACTTTAGCAACACCTTTTGACTTTAAATGAGCACTCAAACCTTCTCTGTCGCGGACAACGCCGGTATTGTCTATGATGACTGCATTACTGATTCCATACGCTGTGTAATCAACAGTGCTCATGTCTTTTGAAGCAATCATATGAATGGTATGTCCATTTACAATGAGTGCTTTGTTCTTAATGTCCTCGATGACAGTACCCGGAAAAGGGCCATGTACAGAATCGTTTCGAAGCAGTTCAGCGCGTTTTACAATTTCATCATCGCCATTGCTTCTTGTAACCACAGCACGGAGTCTTAATTGTTCACCTTTGCCTGCCTGAGATATCAATTCCCTCATTAACAAACGACCAATGCGCCCGAAACCATAGAGCACCACGTCTTTCGGAACGAGCACTCTTTTTTCTTTCCCGATAAAATTGCCGAGTTTATCAGCAATAAAATCAGTGGCTGATTTATAATTCTTCCGTTCAGCCAGCCATTCAGCGTTTAAGCGTCCTATGTCGATGCGAGAAGGAGCGAGGTCAAGTTTGTTCAATTCTTTTGCCAGCATCAATGTTTCAATTGCATTGATTGGTTGCTTGACAAAATCTTTTGCGTACTGGTGAAGGTTCAGAATTTCGCTTGAGCTTTTATCAACGAGCTGATTTCTGAAAATAACCAGTTCCACGCTCTTATCGAACCATAAAGATCCTGCTACGTGAATAAGTGCTATGGCAGCTTTTTCCAGTTGTATCCAGTCTGCAAGTTGTGATTCGTATTGGCTTTTTGAATCAGCAGAAATGTTGTGGTTAACGGTATCTAAGGACATTATTATAAGGTTAGGAATTTTGTGCGAAGGTACAAATTCTCCTATAAAGGCTATGGTTGCCCGCCTTTGAAACAAAAAAAATCCCCCGCAAATGCAGGGGACAGTTTTTTATGAAAAAGGCATTATCCAAGATAAGCCTTCAGCAATTTACTGCGGCTCTTGTGACGTAACCTGCGGATCGCTTTTTCCTTAATCTGGCGAACACGTTCGCGTGTCAAATCGAATTTTGCACCAATTTCTTCAAGGGTTAAGCCGTGATTCATGCCAATGCCGAAAAACAATTTGATGACTTCTCTTTCGCGTTCGGTGAGTGTGCTCAGGGAGCGGTCAATTTCACGCTGTAAGGATTCGTTCATCAAATGAGAATCAGCACGTGGAGAATCCATGTTCTCAAGCACATCGATCAGACTATTGTCTTCACCTTGCACAAAAGGGGCATCCATGGAAACATGCTTGCCGCTGACGCGCATGGTATCACTTATTTTTTCCTGAGGGATCTCAAGGATCTTTGACAACTCTTCAGGTGATGGCTCGCGTTCAAACTCCTGCTCAAGTTTTGAATAGGCTTTAGAAATTTTATTTAATGATCCTACCTGGTTCAATGGCAAACGAACAATACGTGATTGTTCAGCCAATGCCTGAAGAATGCTTTGGCGAATCCACCAAACAGCATAGGAGATGAATTTAAACCCGCGGGTTTCATCGAAACGTTTTGCGGCTTTGATCAAACCAAGATTTCCTTCGTTGATCAGATCGGGAAGGCTAAGGCCCTGGTTCTGGTATTGCTTTGCAACTGAGACAACAAACCGGAGATTTGCTTTCGTCAATTTATCCAGTGCATTCTGATCACCCTCACGGATTTTCCTGGCAAGGCGTACTTCCTCTTCAGCAGTGATGAGTTCTTCGCGGCCGATCTCTTGAAGGTATTTCTCAAGCGACTGGCTTTCGCGGTTGGTAATGGACTTGGTTATTTTTAGCTGACGCATATTAAATTTAAAAAGTTAAGTAAGTGAAAAGTAGTTGATGTCAGATAGAAAAAGTGTGTTCTTTTCTTCTGGCTGCGAAGATACACTTTGACAAAAAGCGAGTCAAGTATTTATAAGTACCGGTTGATAAAAATATTCGATTGTTAATAAGTCATTTTCAGACCAAAAAAATCAGGCGGCTCGAACGAACTTCAAGCCGCCTGACACTAACCATAAAACACAACAACATGAAAACTATCTCAATGCCTTTGTGATCTTCTATATACAACAATCAAACCACCATTAAGTTTTATAGATTACATCCCAAAGCCATAATATCCTTTCATTCCATTTGGGTAAATACCTTCGATCAAAACCCCTCCCTGCCTGTCTTTTAAAGCATTTTCGAGGTCAGCCATGTTCCGGACCGCTTTCCTATCGATTGACGTGATAATGAACCCTTCTTTGATTCCTGCGCTCCTCAATTTACCCGGATTGAGCTTTGAAATTTTTGCTCCGCCGCTGATCCCTAAATTGCCTTTATCGGTTCCCGAAACGTCGCTGAATGATGCCCCCAGCAGATTTAGTGAATTGGATGAAGGTGAAGGCTTGATCAGTGCTGTTCCGCCGTCTTTATTTCGAAGAATAACTGTGAATACTTTTTCATTTCCGTTTCTCAAGGCAGTTACGATAACCTTGTCGCCGGGACGAAAGTGACCGATCTGTTCCTGCAACTGGGGAACCGAATTCACTGCTATTTCTCCGACCTTTGTAATAATGTCTCCCTCAGAGAGACCTGCCTGTCTTGCAGCTCCATCCTCATTAAGTCCTGCCACGTAAACACCTTTCACCTCTTTGAGACCTTTTTCCTGGGCGAGTTTAGAATCAATATCACGAATGCTGACTCCGATAAAACCTCGTTGTACGCTGCCGAATTCAGCCAGGTCATCCATCACCTTGCGAACAAGGTTTACAGGGATGGCGAAGGAATAACCGGAATAAGAACCTGTTGCAGATGCAATAGCAGAATTAATTCCAACGAGTTCGCCTTTTGTATTTACCAGCGCACCGCCACTGTTTCCGGGATTTACAGCCGCATCAGTCTGAATAAAGGATTCAATTTTGTACTGATCAGGTAAGATGCCGATATTTCTTGCTTTAGCACTCACAATTCCTGCTGTAACAGTTGATGTAAGGTTGAAAGGATTTCCAACGGCAAGAACCCATTCACCGATCCTTACTTCGTCGCTGTTTCCATAGGTAACAAAAGGCAAACCTTTTTCTTCTATTTTGAGCAATGCTAGGTCAGTGCTTGGATCAGTTCCAACTACTTTGGCTGAAAAGTTTCTGTTGTCATTGAGCGTGACTTCAACTTTATCAGCTTTATCAACGACATGGTTATTCGTAACGATGTAACCATCTTCTGTGATGATCACACCTGAGCCGCTTCCTTCGGTTTGTTGTCTTTGTGGATTCTGATAGCCGAAAAATCCCTGAAAAGGATCATAAACCTGTTGAGATCCGTAAACTTTCACGTGCACTACAGCATGTACCGTCGCTTCAGCTGCTTTGACGAAATCAGGAAGGCTACCATCTGCCGGCAAACTGACGAAACTGGCAGGGATGGACTCAGCATTCTTTGTGGATATAGAAGCAGTAGGATGGGAAGACTGGTTAAAGAAATAAGCTCCGGCCAGGCCACTTGCTCCGGCAATGATAACGATTGCAAAATAATTTTTCAGTTTACTAAACATGTTTTTGAGATTTTGATTGTTAAACATTTTTAATTTGCATTAATTAATAATTGTGGTTGCAAAAGTCCTTCATCTGCAATGAAGCATTTGTGAATACCTGAGTAGGAGGTTTTAGTTTTTATTTCCGGTAAATATTTTTCTACTGTTCGCAGGATGCTGCGTGTCAGGGGAATGCGGGATGAGCAAACGCCCGATATTTTTGCTGATGTACTGGCAAAGGTTTATGCCGATCTGCGTTACAGAGCGGACGATAAAATAGATTTTGAAACATATTTTATGAATGCCCTGAATGAAGAAGTAAAATCGCTGAAAAGCCATTCATCTGAGGGGCGCAAATTTCCGTCTAGTGAATCTGAAGAAGTTGCGGCCAGGTGTGTTTCTATATTAGATGAAGAAGCCCAGAAGTTACTTTTTGCGAGAGTTGCTGATAAGTTAAGTTACGAGCGCATAAAGGAAGAATTTCAATTCAGCAACGCTGTGATAGCTCAGTATGAGGTTACCAAAGCATTTGACCAATTGGAGGGTATCGTAAAATTGCGCATGAAAATATCATCAAATTAGCATGGAGAAAAGTATTGCTGACAGGCATTTGATTGATCGATTCCTGCAGGGTGAGTTATCTGGTATTGAAAGGGAAAGCTTCAACCAGCGTGTCCGCGAAGATGAGGCCTTTCGGAATGAGGTTGAATTGCATAAGGTAATCTATTCCGGAATTGTGAGAGCAAATCAGGACAAATTAAAAGGACTTATTCTTTCCTCTCTGAATTACCGCAAGCCGGCAGTTCCTTTTGCACTTAAATTGATCGTTACATTTTTAGTTGTAACCGGATTTGGAATTACCCTATGGTTTTATGTCGGCAATGAATCTGCCAATAGGGATCAGGCAAAATCATGGTTTGCTTTTTTAAAAAGTAAGAAAAGTGCCGACAACACTGCTAGTGAGATAACCAAACCAAAGACGTCATCAAGGTCAAGAGTTGTGTCGGCAACTGATTCATTGGCTCTGGAAGAAGATGCAAGCAGGCCGGTATATGACAGTGTTCCGGAGAAAATAGCAAATGATAAAACTGAATTGGATACACTTCAGCCTGCAATAACTAATGAAGAAATTATAGTAAAGCAAGACCAGCTCCTTGTCGGGACAACGATCGTTGTTGAAGATAAGAGTGAAGCTGGCAGTGATGTAAAGGATGATCAGCTCACGAATGGTGTATTGTCTAAGTTAAACCCTGCAGCCGATCTTCCGGAGGAAGAAAAAGTTTCCTCGGATTATCAGGTCGAATTCTGGGTTTCACCGATTAATTACAGGGGTTATAAGATGTCGAAAAATAAACTGATTCTCTTCGGTATTGATGAACCTGAAGCAGTAAAATTGTACCGCGTTAAAGATGCCTTGTACATGAG
>JAPLDB010000129.1:15214-39810 GCA_026391975.1 Bacteroidota bacterium
TATTACAGGTTAAATGCCTCATTTGATGTTATGTCCTGCCAAAAACTGAAAGAAGCCGATATTCCTTTAGCGATCAAATAAAAAATGAAGATCGCTTTTTCAAAATATCAGGGAACGGGAAATGATTTTATCCTTCTTGACAATCGGGATGAAAGGTATTCTGTGTTGAGAGCTTCAGATGTTGAATTTCTATGCAACAGAAGATTCGGAATTGGTGCGGATGGATTAATTCTTCTGGAAAAAAAAGCCGGGTATGATTTTGAAATGAAGTATTTCAACAGTGACGGAAACGTAAGCAGCATGTGTGGTAATGGCGGACGTTGTATCACTGCCTTTGCAAATTCATTGCACCTTATAAACGGAGTGGCAAAGTTTATAGCCATTGACGGCGAGCATCAATCGCTCATTGAAGACAATAAATCAATGATTGTAAAACTGAAAATGGGTGATGTAAAAGGATGTGAAATTGTAGGTGACGATATCTTCCTGAATACCGGTTCCCCACACTATGTAAAGTTTGTGAAAGATGTTATGGATGTTGATGTTGTTGCCGAAGGAAGAAAAATAAGATACAATGACCGTTTCATTCAGGAAGGAACGAATGTTAATTTTGTAACGCCTGCAGCAGGGGGACTGAGTGTGCGTTCTTATGAAAGAGGAGTGGAGGATGAGACGTTAAGCTGCGGCACAGGTGTTACCGCTTCTGTTCTTGCGTCGGTAATCAAAGGAATAATAAAACAGGATGCCGGATTTTGTGAAGTAAAATCGATGGGCGGGATGTTGAAAGTGTTTTTTGAAAAAGCCGGCGAGGGATTTATAAATGTGTGGCTGGAAGGTGAAGCGAAATTTGTTTATGCGGGGGAGATTGAAATTTAATTTTTGCAAAGTTAGCTACTGGGCAGGGCTAAAGCCCCTTGGGTGTTGTTCAATTACCCCGACCTTAAGGTCTGGGTTAAACAAAAAATCCTGATTTGGCTTTAGCCATGACTTTCATAATAACTTTGTCAAATAAAACAGATACTAAACTTACTGAATTTCTATGCAACTAATTGGTGAACTTATTCATTTACGTGCGCTCGAGCCGGACGATCTTCAATGCCTTTATGATTGGGAGAATGATACGAGCGTATGGAGCGTTAGCGGAACTGTGGCGCCATTTTCGAAATTTACGCTGGAAGAATATCTAAAGCAGGCGCACCAGGATATTTATACCACAAAGCAGCTTCGCCTTATGATTGACTTAACCGTGAGTGATGATGATGGCGAAATTGACAATGAGCATCATAGCATCGGTTGCATTGATCTTTTTGATTTTGATCCAAGAAATAAAAGAGCCGGCGTAGGAATTTTAATTGCCAACAACGCAAAGCGCGGAAAAGGATATGCAACAGAAGCGCTGCATCTGCTTATTGAATACGCATGGAATATTCTCGATCTGCACCAGCTTTATTCGAACGTGCGTGTGGATAATGAAAACAGTGTTTCACTTTTCAAGAAACTCGGATTTGAAATTACCGGCTTGAAGAATGACTGGTTGTATGAAGGAGGAAGGTTTTTTGATGAGTACACGTTGCAGTTGCTAAGGAAATAAAGGCCCCACCCTCCCGATAGCTATCGGGACTCCTCCAGGGGAGGGGAAAACCAACAGGCATAGCGTTTATGTGATCATGGCAAATTGTAACTTCTTGAATAGGGTATACTTTTTCTGAGGATGTAAATGAATCTGCGTAGAAAAATGTAATTTGATTCCGTGAAACTAAAAATATCTTCGCGCCTTTTTTATTTCTTATTACCTCTTGTTTATTACTTTTTCCCTTCCTGTTCCAATCAGTCAAAGCAGGAATCTTCCTCTCCACAATACGCTTCACTTTCTGATTCCACTCATTACGTAGGTATCAATAATTGCCGGCAGTGCCATGAAGATAAATACCAATCCTACATCCGCACGGGTATGGGTTTGTCGTTTGATTCAGCTTCGCATAAAAAATCTTCTGCAAAGTTTGATCATGCACTTGTTTACGATCACTTCAAAGATTTTTATTACAAACCTTACTGGAGTGGCGATTCTTTTTATCTGAAGGAATATCGTCTCGAGGGGCGTGACACGATTTATCAGCGCACCGAACATATCAGTTACATTGTCGGTTCAGGGCAGCATACGAATTCACACATGATGAATGTGAATGGATATGTAACGCAGGTCCCGGCAACTTTCTATACGCAGACCCGCCTGCCGGACGGGCAAGAGGGAACGTGGGATTTGCCTCCGGGATTTGAGAATGGTTTCAACTCGCGCTTCAGCAGACCGATTGAGCTTGAATGTATGAGCTGCCACAACGCTTATCCTAAGATTGTATTAGGTTCTGAAAATAAATATGAAAGTATTCCCAACGGAATTGACTGTGAGCGTTGTCATGGACCGGGCAGCGAGCATGTAAAGCAAAAGCAAGCAGGAAATATTGTTGATGTCGGAAAGGAGATTGATTACTCAATTGTGAATCCTGCAAAGCTTCCGATTGAGTTGCAACTGGATGTTTGCCAGCGATGCCATGTGCAGGGCAATGCAGTATTGAAAGAAGGAAAATCATTTTATGATTTCCGTCCGGGCATGAAGCTCAGTGAGGTGATGGATGTGTATATGCCGGTTTACAAAGGTGATGAAAGTGAACACATCATGGCCTCTCACGCGGAGAGGATGAAGATGAGCCAGTGTTTTATTCAAAGCATAAAAAAGGCAGAGGCTACCAATCCCAATAAGAGCGCGCTGTTCCCGTATAAGAATGCGATGACATGTGTAACTTGTCATAATCCACATATAAGCGTAAAAGAAACCGGAGCGGAATATTTTAATGATGCGTGTAAGAGTTGCCATGGAGCCGGCCCCTCCCAAACCCTCCCCGAAGGGGAGAGAAGTAAAACAGCCGGCCCCTCCCTAACCCTCCCCGAAGGGAAGGGAACGCAAACAGCCAACAGCCAGAAAAATGAAGTAGCCAGTAGTAGGTTGGTTTGCTCAGGGGATGAGGATTTGCGAAAGTCAGTGAATGACAATTGTGTGAGTTGCCATATGCCGAAGAATGGTACGATTGATATTCCTCACGTAACAACGACTGATCACTATATTCGCAGGCCGGTGAAGGCAGAGGATGTGAAAAAGATAAAAGAATTTGTGACGCTTGCATGCATCACCAACCCTGCAGCTGATCGTGTTTCCAGAGGTGTTGCATTTCTGAATTACTTTGAAAAGTTTGAGCCCAATTCTTTTTATCTTCTCGACAGTGCAAGAAAATATTTTCCCGATGGAAGTGATGAGGAGATCAAAGCAAATTTCAAAAACCTGTTACGTTTGGCCTATCTGAAGAATGATCCGGGACTGGTGATGCAGTATGCAGAGCGTGTGCATGATGTATTTTCGATGTTATCTAAAAAAAGTTTTTCAAATGAAGATGCCTGGACGAGCTACAGAATTGGGGAGTCTTATGTTGCAGGAGAAAATAAAGACCGCGCCATCAACTATTTTCAAAATGCTGTGGATCTTGCGCCATTCAATCCTGATTTCAGAAACAAACTTGCACAATCGCAGTTTGAAATGGGCAGGCATGAAGATGCCCGGAAAAATCTGGAATTTATTATTAAAGAAAATCCCCGGTATGCTTCAGCTTATGTGAGTCTTGGATATCTGATCCTGTCTGTAGACCATGACTTCAAGAGAGCAGATAGTTTTTACGATGTGGCTTTGTCCCTTGATCCGGAGAATGAGCAGGCGATGTATAACAAGGCCGGTACTTTGATGTATCTGGAGCGCAAGCAAGAAGGAATAAACTTGCTGAAGAGGCTATTGAAAAAGAACCCAGGGCATGCGCAGGGAAAGGCTTTTCTGGGTTCTTTGCTTGCTAAATAGTTTTGTCGAATACAGTTTGTCTGTAAGATTCTTCCTTATTTTTACTAAGGATTGCTTTGGTGTATTATATCTTATCAGTTGTAAAATTCAAGCTGATGATTAAAAATTACTTTCTGAAATTTATTGTTTTTGCGCTGATTTTGGCATCCGGATCTTCATTCGGGCAATTTCCTGCATCTTTTGAATCCCGCGGTACAGGCGGGGGTGGGGCCTTATTCTCTCCATCAATAAATCCTGCCAATGAGAATGAATATTATGTTGCAAGTGACATGAGTGAGTTGTTTCACTCAATGGATTATGGCCAAAGTTATGACGTTGTTGATTTCAGAACGATTCAATCCGGCCACAATACCAAAATGGTTTTCACCACCAATGCCAGTGTCTGTTATACCATTGACTATTCGAACAACCAGGCAATTCCAGTGAAGAGTATTGATGGCAGACAAACGTGGAGCCCGCTTCCCGGAAACCCGGATAATACAGAAGAAACTTTTGGAATATTTGCTGACTATAACAATCCTTCAAGGGTTATCATTTCATATTATGGATCAGTTTATCTTTCTAATGATGGAGGGATCACATTTACTGATATTCACGATGCAGTAAATAATGGCGCCGGAATTTTAGTCGGCGGTGTTTTTTTTGATGGTCAGAACATTTACATCGGAACAAATGATGGCTTGCTGGTTAGTATGGATGGAGGAAACACCTTTAGTGTGGATGCATCAACAGGAATTCCAAACGGGCAGCAAATATTTTCCTTTGCCGGTGCGAAACAAGGTTCAGTTACCCGGTTTTTCATTCTTACCGGTGATGTGAATAATATTTATGTAGGCGTAATGGGCTGGGATTACTGGGGATTTATCCGTGGAGTTTACAGTATGGATTATGGAAGTAACACATGGACGAATCGATTGCCCGGCATTTTGACTTCTCAGGATTACCTGATGTATGTAGCAATGGCGTCGAACGATACCGGTACAGCCTATTTGGCGGGAGCAACCTATTTAGGCGAGCCAAACGTAATGCGATGGAAAAGTTCAACAAATCAATGGCAGCATGTATTTCAGACTTCGGGCAACCAGAACATTTATACAGGATGGAGCGGCTCCGGTGGTGACCATGGATGGAGTTTCCCTGAATGTTTTTTCGGGATTGCAGTAGCTCCTTTCAATTCATCTAAAGTAATTGTAACGGACTTTTCCTGTGTGCATAAAACAAGCGATGGTGGAGTTACCTGGCAGCAGGCATATCTTTCTGCAGCGGATCAGCATCCGGCGGGTTCATCAACACCTCAGCATTTGAATTACCATTCAAGCGGTATTGAGAATACCACATGCTGGCAGGTATTCTGGCGGGATCCTTCGCATATGTTGAGTGCATTCAGTGACATTACTGCTTTGCGGAGCGATGATGGGGGAGATGCATGGTCTTTCAATTATTCAGGAATCAATACCAACACTGTTTACCGGTTTGCAAAGAACATTTCGAATACAACATTATACGCTGCTACATCTTCCATTCATGACATGTACCAAAGCACGCGTCTGCAGGATGCCATTCTGGATGCAGCGAATGCAACCGGAAAAATTTTATTCTCAACAGATAATGGAAGTACATGGCAGACCTTGCATGATTTCGGACATCCGGTTTACTGGATAGCACCTGATCCAAACAATGCCAACAGGATGTATGCAAGTGTAGTAAATCATGCAGCGAATCTTGGTGGTCTGTGGGTTTCTGCGAATATTAATTTAGGGGCAGCGTCAACGTGGACACGCATAACGCCACCGGGAAGAACTGAAGGGCATCCCGGCAACATTCAGGTATTATATGACGGTACTGTTTTATGCAGCTATAATGGGAGAAGAAATGCTGCCGGCGCGTTCACACAAAGCTCAGGAGTTTTTATCTACAATCCCGGTTTGCAGCAGTGGAGCGATAAAAGTGATTCGCATATGTTTTATTGGACGCAGGACGTTGTTGTAGATCCGAATGATGCGACTCAAAATACATGGTATGCCGGAACTTACAATGGCTGGGGAGGCCCTCCAAATGGATTGGGAGGGCTATATAAAACAACTGATCGAGGAAATACCTGGACAAGATTAAATTCGATGGAAGGGGTTACCTCTGTTACTTTCAATCCAGCGAATCCCGATCAGCTTTTTGTTGCAACGGAAGCTGATGGGTTACTTACCAGTTCTGATATCAATTCAGCGACCCCAACATTCCTTCCGGTCTTAAGTTATCCATTCAGGCAGCCGCATCGTATTTTCTTTAATCCTTACAATGCGAATAAGATATGGGTTAGCAGTTTTGGGAATGGAATGAAGGTTGGGGATATGACTACAACAGGAATTGCATTTAATCAGAATGTTGAGATGGATTTAGAGATTTATCCGAATCCGGCGCACGGCAAGTTTGCAATAAGCAGTGGGCAATATTCAATAACCGCAATCGAGATTTGGAATTCAATTGGAGATAGGGTGATGAAAGTTGAGTTCCCTGAGTCAACGGGCATCAAATCGCATGATGTTGATATTGCTGATTTGCCTGGCGGAATCTATATTATTTATTTCAGGAGTAAGGGAATTGATTTTCATGAAAAGCTTTTTATCATAGAGTAATTGCCGGGATTTTCGGATTAAATTTTTTATTACATGTTCTCGCAGATAATGATAATGGCGAAGAAATCGTCAATGTTTTAAGCGAGAAAAATTCTCTTATTTCGGGAAGTTATCCGTTCTTTGTTTTTTAATTAATTAAATGACAAAGAGAGCAGAAGCATTTGAAAGACTGGCAACCATTATGGATGAGTTGCGGGCACAATGTCCCTGGGATATGAAGCAGACAATGGAATCATTGAGGCATCTTACCATTGAAGAAACTTTTGAGCTGGCCGACTCAATTCTCGATAAAGATTCCCCCGAGATCAAAAAGGAACTGGGCGATATCATGCTTCACCTTCTGTTCTACGCTAAAATTGCTGAGGAGAAGAAGGAGTTTGACATTGCAGATGTAATACATGCACAATGTGATAAATTAATTTTCCGTCATCCGCATATTTATGGTGATCCTGAGAATTCAGGGCAGCTTGTGAAAGTGAAGGACGAAGAAGAAGTTAAGCGGAACTGGGAATCGCTGAAGTTGAAGGAAGGGAATAAATCTGTTTTGGGTGGTGTGCCAAAATCGTTGCCTGCAATGATAAAATCCATGAGGATACAAGAGAAGGCAAGGGGAGTTGGTTTTGACTGGGAAAAACCGGAGCAGGTTTGGGAAAAGGTGGAAGAGGAGTTGAATGAATTTAAAGTAGAAGCAGAAAGCGGGAATGATGAAAAGGCGTTTGAGGAGTTTGGGGATTTGTTATTTTCTTTGATTAATTATGCGCGCTTTAAAAACATCAATCCGGAAGAAGCATTGGAGCGGACGAATAAAAAATTCATCAAGCGATTTCAGTATCTTGAGTCTGAAGCAGGGAAAGCAGGTAAGAAGCTGAATGAAATGACGCTGGCAGAGATGGATGTGTATTGGAACGAGGCGAAGAAGTTGTAGTAATGCTGTGAGCAGTGAGTATTGAGTATTGAGTATTGAGTAGTGAGTACTGAGTAATTTAACCCATCAAGAAAGTTCAACAATAATGGCGCGAACACCATCAAATATGATTCCGCTGGGAATTGAGTTGCCGGAATTTAAATTGCCGGATACTGTTTCGGGGAGTGAATTTTCTTCGGATAAGTTGAAAGGTGTTGTTTCAGTGATCATGTTCATCTGCAACCATTGCCCGTATGTGAAATTAGTCAATGATGAGCTTGTGAAACTTGCAAATGACTATATAAAAAGAGGTGTTGCGTTCGTGGCGATCAGTTCGAATGATGTCGTTAATTATCCTGAAGATTCTCCTGAGAAGATGAAACAAACTGCGGTGGAACTCAACTATCCTTTCCCATACCTCTATGATGAATCGCAGGAAGTCGCAAAAAGATTTGATGCTGCCTGTACGCCTGACTTTTATGTGTTTGACAAAGACCAGAGACTTGTCTACAGGGGGCAACTGGATGATGCACGTCCATCGCTTAATATACCTGTTACAGGAAGGGATTTGCGCGAAGCGCTTGAAAATGTTCTTTCGGGAAAAGCTGGCAGTGAATTGCAGCGACCCAGTATTGGTTGTAATATTAAATGGAAAGTTCCTCAGGAATAAAGAGGGAACTTATTCATCATTGTATTCACTTTCTTCTTCACAGCTTTCAGGCGGGTTTCGTTTTCGTTGTTCATCAGGACTTCGTCGATCAACTCAACAATTTTTTCCACGTCCTTTTCCTTTACCCCGCGTGTAGTCATTGCAGGGGTACCGATGCGCATGCCTGATGTGACAAAAGGGGATTTGTCATCGAAAGGAACCATGTTTTTATTGACAGTGATGTCGGCTTTTACGAGTGTATTCTCTGCTAATTTTCCTGTGAGATTTTTTGAACGCAGGTCGATCAGCATAGAATGGTTGTCTGTACCGCCTGAAATGATCTTGTATCCTTTAGCCATAAATGCTTTCGCCATGGCTTTTGCATTCTGGACCATCTGCACACAGTATTCCAGATATTCATCGCTAAGATCTTCCTGAAAGGCGATTGCTTTCGCTGCGATCACGTGTTCAAGAGGTCCGCCCTGGGTACCCGGGAATACGGCGCCATCCATGATTGCAGTCATCATTCGGGTTTCTCCTTTCGGTGTTTTCAATCCCCAGGGATTTTCAAAATCTTTTCCCATCATGATCATTCCGCCGCGTGGTCCGCGCAAGGTTTTATGCGTAGTTGTACTTACAACATGGCAATGCGGAAGGGCGTCAGTTAGTAAGCCCCTGGCGATGAGTCCGGCAGGATGTGCAATGTCTGCGAAAAGAAATGCACCTACTTCGTCTGCAATTTTTCTCATGCGTGGAAAATCCCAGTCACGGGAGTAGGAGGAGGCTCCTGCAATGATCATCTTCGGCATTTCAGCGCGCGCGATGTCTTCCATTTTATCATAATCTACAATGCCTGTATCGGGATGAACTCCGTAGTGAACGGCGTGGTAAAGTTTACCTGAGAAATTAACAGGAGAACCGTGTGTGAGGTGTCCGCCATGAGAAAGGTCAAAGCCCAGCACTTTATCGCCGGGTTTTACCAGCGCGAGAAATACTGCGGCGTTCGCCTGTGCGCCTGAATGTGGCTGTACATTGGCCCATGCGGCGCCGAATAAGGTTTTGGCGCGGTCAATGGCAATTTGTTCAACTTCGTCGACCACTTCACACCCACCATAATATCTTTTCCCGGGCAAACCTTCAGCGTATTTGTTGGTGAGACATGTTCCCATTGCCTGCATCACCTGCTTGCTTACAAAATTTTCCGAAGCGATCAATTCAATGCCGTGCTCCTGGCGGGCTTGTTCTTTTTTAATCAGTTTAAAGATTTGAGTGTCTTTTTGCATAATTTAGTGTTTGTTAAATTTCCCTTCCAATATCTAATTTGAAACGAATATGCGAATTACTAATTGTGATTTTATTAACTGAAATCTATTTCAGTACTGTCACCTAGATTGAGTGATTGGCTTAATCCATGCAATGAAGCGTCGCTTCCAATTACAGAATGGTGCAACACGGCATTGGTAATTTCAGAATAGGAGCCGATGATGGCGTCCTTCAGAATTGAATAGTTTACAATTGTATTGTCTCCAATGCTTACGTTAGGTCCGATAATGCTATTGCTGATCTTGCAGTTTTCTGCAATGTTAACCGGTTGAATTATAATTGTGTTTTCAAAATTATAATTAATTCCACTCGCAGAATTCTTTTTAAGCAGGACGGCGTTTGTTTCAAGGAGACGGTCGCGGCTGCCGCAGTCGTACCAGTTCTCCACAGAAAAAGTTTTCATCTGAACGCCATCGCCAATCAGTTTATTAATTCCGTCGGTGAGGTGAAATTCGCCGAGGGTGCGAACGTTATTCCTGATGTTTTCATCAAGCGCATTCATCAGTTGATTCGCTTCCTTGATACGGTACAGGCCAACGAGTGCCATGTTCGATTTCGGAATAGACGGTTTCTCTACAACACTTTTTATAAAGCCATTTTCATCTGTTTCCACCACGCCAAAATTACGCGGATCATCTACCTTTTTAACTCCGAGCAATGATTGTTTTAGCTGAAGGATTTCTTTCAGGTCAATATCAAAGACGGTATCACCCAATGCAATGATGATGTCGTCGCTTTCTGAAATATGCTCTCTTGCAAGCCAAACTGCCTGTCCAGTGCCTTCTCGGGGTTCCTGAACAATGAATGTGGATGCAATATCGGGATAACTATTTTTAATATATGATTCGATTTTGTCGCCGAGGTAGCCCAGGATAAAAATAAAGTCTTTGATTCCGGCATTGATGAGGTTATCAACAATGTGGGAAAGGATGGGCTTACCGGCAACGGGTACCAGGGCCTTGGGTTGGGTGTGTGTATGTGGACGTAAGCGGCTGCCGATGCCGGCAACGGGGATGATTACTTTCAAGTTAAGAGAGTATAGAGTATTGAGTCGGGTGGCTAAAGTAAGTGATTTTGAGAAATGAATTTCTTTCTTTGCTCATATGTTATAAAACAGGAAATTGCAGGCATTATTATTTTACCATCTTTAAATGCAAAACAGAATAACAAAACTTTTCGGAATCGTATATCCTATCAATCAGGCCGGTATGATCTGGTGCAGCGGGTGGGAGCTGGCGAGTGCCGTTAGCAATGCAGGAGCGCTTGGATTGATCGGTTCAGCGAGTATGTATCCGGATATCTTACGCGAGCACATCAGAAAATGCAAAGCAGCGACTACCAAGCCGTTTGGGGTAAATGTTGCGCTTCTATATCCTGATGTAGACAAGCACATACAGATCATCATTGACGAAGGCGTAAAAATTGTTTTCACCTCAGCTGGGAATCCCAAAACGTGGACATCTGTTCTAAAGGAAAAAGGGATTACAGTTGTTCATGTTATCGCCAATTCAAAATTTGCCAAGAAAGCAGAAGAAGCAGGAGTGGATGCAATTGTTGCAGAAGGGTTTGAAGCAGGTGGACATAACGGAAGAGAAGAAACAACGACAATGTGTTTAATTCCGATTATCAGGCAAGTGACAAATTTGCCGCTGATCGCTGCCGGAGGAATTGCAAATGGAACAACAATGCTAGCTGCATTTGCATTGGGAGCTGAAGGCGTGCAGATGGGAACGAGGTTTGTTGCCACGCCGGAATCTTCCGGACATCAGAATTTTAAAAACAAGTTACTGGAGACGCAGGAAGGAGATACGCAGCTTACGTTGAAACAACTCACGCCGGTGCGGCTCATTAAAAATAAATTTTACAAGGAAGTGGAAGCAGCGGAAATTCACGGAGCGACTGTTGATGAATTGAAGACATTATTGGGACGGGCACGAGCGAAACGCGGAATGTTTGAAGGTGATCTGGAAGATGGTGAACTGGAAGTGGGGCAGATTGCAGCTTTTATCAGAGAGATTAAACCGGCGGGGGAAATTGTGCGCGATGTATGGGCAGAGTTTTTAGAAGCGAAAGAAAGATTGTGTCGGGTAGTTTGATTTGAAAATTTGAAGATGTGCAAATTTGAAGATGGAGTAGCCGGAAAAGAAACTCAGCGGATTATATTAGAATTCAAGACCTCAACGAAGTACGAAATATTATCTCGACGAAGTACGAATAAGGCATACGAAAATACCAATGAAAGAAGTGATTTGAGGATTTGGAGATTTGAAGATGAAGCAACCGGAAAAGAAACTCAGCGGATTATATTAGAATTCAAGACCTCAACGAAATACGAAATATTATCTCGACGAAGTACGAATAAGGAGTACGAAAATACGAATGAAGGGGAATGATTTGAGGATTTGAAGATGTGCAAATTTGAAGATGAAGCAGCCGGACCTACAAACCCATTAGGGCAATTCCACAAAGTAAAAATCAGAACGATTAATTTTGATGTATTTTTTTTCGCCTCTTTTTGGTGTTGAGCGCTTTTTTAATGAATTTTTCTTAAGTTTTTTTAATTAAATACAATTGTTTGTTAGAAAAGGTGAACTGTTTCTAAGTTTATCCTAATTCATTGCAATACACAGAAATACTCCCAAATTCCTGTTGATTATTGTGAGAATTAAATTTCATTCCACATTTTCAAAATCCTATTACTGCTATGTTAAAAAAGATCTACCTGCTTCCAGTCTTTGTAGTTTCCATTTTTATTGCATCCTGTCAGAAGGAAAGTTTGGATGAATTGACAAAAGATCAGGCAAGCAGTGCGCGGTTTACAAATTCAAATCAAACAACCACAGCCAATCGCACAGTTTATTATTGGGCCAATCTGATGGTGCAAAATGTGTTGCCTCAGAACAATACGTACAATACATCTGTAAATCTTGTAACCTGGGCAGGACAAAATGGTGCAACGGCTTATCAGTGTACAACAGTTTGCAGTGGATTTCTGACAAAAATTCTCACCCAAACTTATGGTTATACAAGCAATTATTTTCAGACATGGACAGGTTCGAGCAGTCCGCATGCTGCGACATATTACAATGAGATTATTACGCATGATCACTTTACACAGATCAGCCAGGTGAGTCAGATATTACAGAATGACATCATTGCCCTGCAATACCCCGCCGGTTCTAGTTCAACCGGACATATCATGATCGTTGCATCTCCACCGGTTTTGCGCACGGCATCAGCACCACTGGTTACGGGAACTACGCAGTATGAGATCAGTATCCTGGATTGTTCTTCAACAGGACATGGCAGTACTGATACGCGTTATATTTCAAGCGGTGTTTTTCATTCCGGTGCGGGGCGCGGAGTCTTCAGGTTGTATGTGAATAGTTCCGGAAGCATTGTAGGTTATGCATGGAGTACTTATTCGAATTCTACGTATTATTCACAAAGTCAACGGCAGTTGGCTATTGGGCGCCTGGTGCCATAATAGGTTTTGTAATTCCATATTCTTGATGGCCGGTGCATGACAATGGTTTCTTGTCAGCTGCTTTTTTCGATTTAAAAACGCTCAATGAGCGATTTTTCAAATGCAGGGCCCAATAATTATGATTTGGGTTTCATCTTTTGCTGTAATAACAATATATGACCAGGCACCAATAGCCGTCAATAGCGCGTTGTGGTTAGGAAGTTAGTTGTCCAGTATAAGACCTTTATTCTCATTTCAAATATTTTTCTAATTTCGGGTCATCGTTTTATAACTCTTTTCTTTTAACCATAAACTCTTTATCAAATGAAATCAATTAAATTTTTTCTCGGCGTTTTTCTTTTTTCATTTCTGCTCACAAACATTTCCTTCGCGCAATGCCCGGATGGATTGATGGTAACTTTAATAACAACGGGACCATCAACTTGCCAGTGTTATTTTGCCCTGGCCACAGGAGGGATCGCCCCTTACAGTTACAACTGGAGCGGTGGGGAAGCAACGCCTGAATTGTGCAATGCTCCTGTTGGAACATATCTTGTTGTAGTTACTGACGGAAATGGCTGCGATACTTCTATTTCTGTCACCATTTTAACAACTTCAGGAATCTCTCTGAATATGAGTTCCACTATGGCGCTATGCACAAACGGCACGGCCACTGCATCCGTTACGGGGGGTACTCCGCCATACCAGTTTCAATGGAACACCGTTCCTCCACAAACAGATTCCATTGCAATTGGTCTGCATGCAAATCAAAATTATTATGTAACAGTGAGTGATGATTCCGGTTGTGTGCAAACCGGTTCTGTTTCAATCGCAACCACAAGCAATCTGGGTTCAGGAATAAATTTTTCTCCGGATACATGTGGTCATGGAGTTGGCGCGCTTACTGGTTACGCTGTTTCCGGAATTCCGCCATACACCTATTTATGGAATTCCGGTGATACCGTTACTGCTCTTACAAACCTCAATACAGGATATTTTACATTTACGGTTACTGATGACAGCGGATGCGTGAGTACATCTTATCAACCACTCATCAATTTTTCTCCTGTACAGGTCACCCATTCAGAAGTACAGCCATCGTGTACTGACAGCAGCGGAAGCATAACCCTGAATACTTCGGGAGGGACTCCTGCTTACAATTATTTCTGGAATACAATTCCTCCACAGTCAACAAATGTTGCTTCAAATCTAATAAGAGGCACTTATTCATGTCTGATTACAGATCAGCAGGGCTGCCAGGCAAATGTTGCTGTTATTCTTACGGACAATTCAAACTTCAGTGCAACCGCTAACGCAATACCCGATACATGCGGACAGGGAGTTGGTGTAGCAACTGCCTTTACACAAAACGGTGTAGCGCCTTTCACTTTCAAATGGAACCAACTGGCACCATCACCCAATCCTGTTCTGTCGAATCTATACCAGGGATGGAACACTTGCTGGGTAACGGATGATTCCGGATGCGTAAGAAAGGCGCTGGCTTATGTAGGATATTTTTCTCCGCTAAACGTTTCCTCATCTTCACAAAATGCAAGCTGCATTTTTACTGCTGACGGAAGCGCAACGGCAATACCGACGGGAGGTACCCAGCCTTATACATATACCTGGACCAACGGAACGGGAGGGTCCGTTGCGACCGGGTTTCTTCCGGGCTGGTACAGTGTTTATGTAACCGATGCCCAGGGTTGCGCTGATGCAAGTCAGTTTTTTATCGGCTATGATTCTATTGCCCCATGTGCCGTAACAATTATGGGTACAGTGTTTAATGATACGAGTGCAAATTGTTTGAAAGATCCGGGAGAGATTCCAATCTCAAATGTAAAAATCGGATGCATGCCGCTTGGCGGATATAAATGGACAGATGTATTCGGAAAATACAATTTTTATTTGCCTCCGGGAAATTATGCTGTTACGCAATATCTGCCTCCGTGGCATACACAACTTTGTCCTGCCGCAAATTATTTCGATACCCTGCCAGTAGTCGGCATGATTGACACTAATGATTTCGCAAATGCGGGCGATGCTGTTGACCTTGACATCAACTGCTTCGGAATAAATGTTCCCATTCCCGGCTTCGATTATCATCAATCCGTTTATTACCGAAATCAAGGCAGCAAAACGGTGAACAATGTTTACGTCACCGTACAGCATGATCCACGAATTGTATTTCTTTATTCACAACCTGCAGCTTCCAATTATAATTCATCAACCAATACAATTACAATTCCTGTTGGCAGTCTTGCCCCATTCGGTAACTACACTTCCTTCCAGGGACAAGTGATTGTAAATTATCACGTTCCGGATACGCTTACGCTCGGTTCTGTTTTATACTTTGCTGATACAATATTTCCGGTTTGGGGAGATACAGTTCCACTGAACAATTATGAAATATGTACAGCTGTTGTTGTTGGTTCCTACGATCCCAATTCTATTGAGGCCTCTCCGAAAGGCAATGGGTATGACGGTTACATTTCGACCAATGATTCTATAATAACCTATACAGTTCGTTTCCAAAATACAGGTACGTGGGCTGCACACAATGTTACGATTGAAGTTCAGCTCGACAGTGATCTTGATCTTTCTACATTTGAAATGCAGGGGGCGAGTTTCAATTATACGTTGGAGCTTTCGTCTTCCGGACTGGCAAAAGTTGTTTTTGGCGGAATCAATTTACCGGACAGTAATTATAATGAAGCACAAAGTCACGGATACTTTGCATTCAGCATAAAACAAAAACCAAATCTTGCAGAGAATACTCAGATCATTGCAAGCGCCAATATTTATTTCGATTTCAATTATCCGATATTGACCAATAACGCATTAAATACCATTTTAGCTGTTGATGATCCGACGGTGCTACCTGCGGAGCTTTCTGTTTCGCCGAATCCTTCTCATGATATTTTCAATGTAAATATTCAGTTGAAGAGGACAATGGAGGCAACAATAGAACTTTTTGATGTGATGGGGAATAGGATGATGCAGCGTGCGAAGGAAATATTTCCTGCGGGAACAACAACCCGGACTATCAATACCGGCAACCTGGCATCAGGAATCTATTTTATAAGCGTTATCACTGATGAAGGAATGGTATCGGGTAAGGTTATCAAATATTAATTTCGTTTCTTTGCGCAATCAAACTTTAACTCCATTCAAATGAAAAGAAAACTTGCACTTATTGCCATGATGGTCTCTGCTTTTGCAGTAACGACTACATTTGGCCAGACGCCAATTACAGGACAGACTCAGTGGGCTGAGAAGAATGAATTCCATAAAGTGATGTCACAAACGTTTCATCCGAGCGAGGAAGGGAACTATGAGCCGATCCGTAGCCGTGTGGGAGAGATGTATGACAAAGCGGTGGCGTGGATGAACTCAACAGCACCGAAAGAGTTTGACAAACCTGAAGTAAAATCAACACTTAAGGAATTGACAGGGCAGATTATCGCATTGAAGGCGATGATTGAGAAGAAGGCTACCAATGAGGAGTTGAAACCGAAGATGGAAGCGTTGCATGATACGTTTCATAAAATAGTTGGTCTTTGTTCAGCCGAGGCAGGCGAGGGGCATGAAGGACATGGCCATGATGCGCCTTCTACAGCGCCGGTGAAGGAGCATAAGGAATAAATGTATTTTGTCTGACCTCACGGTTAGCATATTGTAAAAATCCCTGAAGCGCCTGAGGTTCTTCAGGGATTTGTTTTGGTATCTTCGCGAGGTATTTTTCTCATCTATTCAATTTAAAGACTAAAAAAAAGTATTTTGATTTCATTTAATAGAACAAAGTTATCTAACGGATTAACGGTTATTGTCCACGAAGACAATTCCACTCCGCTTGCAACAATCAATATTCTCTATAAAGTAGGTGCCAGAGATGAAGATCCTGACAAGACAGGTTTCGCTCATTTATTCGAGCATCTGATGTTTGGAGGTAGCGTCAACATTCCTGAATATGATAGTCCGTTGCAGCTGGCCGGCGGCGACAACAACGCCTTTACCAATAACGATATAACAAACTATTACCTTACCCTTCCGGCTCAGAATCTCTCCACCGGTTTCTGGCTGGAAAGCGACCGGATGATGTCTCTCGCATTTTCTCCGAAGAGTCTTGATGTGCAGCGCCAGGTGGTAATTGAAGAGTTCAAGCAAAGGTACCTGAATCAGCCTTATGGTGACGTAAGTTTGTTGCTTCGCCCGCTTACATACAAAGTTCATCCTTACCAATGGTCAACCATAGGGAAAGAAATTTCCCATATTGAGAATGCATCACTGGAAGATGTAAGAAATTTTTTCTTCAGATATTATTGTCCTGACAATGCCATCATGTGCGTTGCAGGCAATGTCAAGAGTGATGAAGTTTTTAAGATGGCTGAAGAATGGTTCGGGGAAATAAAGAGAACTTTTAAGGATGAAAGAAAGTATGCCGCTGAACCGAAGCAAACAGAGAAAAGGGTTCAGACGGTAGAAAGAAATATCCCTTTTGATTCAATTTACAGATCTTATCATTGTTCTTCACGATTGGAGAAAGAATTCTACGCAGAAGATTTAATGACAGATATTCTCTCTGCAGGAAAGTCAGCAAGATTATACAATTCGCTGGTCAAGGATAAAAAGCTTTTTGCAGAGATCCATTGCTATGGTTCGGGTAGTTTTGACAAAGGAACAATAACAGCTGAAGGAAAACTTGTGAAAGGGGTAACCATGAAACAGGCTGAGGAAGCGCTTGATGAAGAACTTAAAAAAATCGTGACTGAACCCGTCAGCAATGATGAACTTACAAAGGTTAAGAACAAGGTTGAAAGTACAATGGTATTTTCAGAGATAGACCTTTCAGGTCGGGCATTGAATCTTGCAATAGCAGAGTATATGGGAGATGCCGCCCTGATCAATACAGAAGTGGATCGTTACCGGGAAGTCACTGCCGCTGATATTACAGCACGAGCGCAGGATGTATTCCGTGAAACCAATTGTTCAACCTTGTATTATCTTTCAAAGAAATAATTTTATGCCTGAGAATATAGCAATCCGAACACAAGCCCCACCGCTCAAACACATCACTGACTTCTCATTCAGGCATGTTGAGAAAGCAATTCTGGATAACGGGATCCCGGTTTATACATTGAATGCAGGTGTGCAGGATGTAATAAGGGTGGAACTCATTTTCAGAAATCCTGCATTTAATCCGGCGCAGCCATTGATGCATAGTGCAGCCAACCGCTTGTTAAATGAGGGCTCGTCAAAGCATAATGCACAGCAGCTTGCAGAGATGGTAGATTACTATGGTGCTTATTATGAAAATGAGCAGTCAAATGACCATTCGTCAGTAATGCTTCATACCCTGAACAAGCACCTGGGAAGTACACTACCTATTTTGCATGAAATCCTGACTGACCCGGCATTTCCTGAAAAAGAAATTCAGGTTTACCAGCAGAATAACAAGCAACGACTCACTGTAGAAAATGAAAAAGTTGCATCAGTAGCACGGAGAAAGTTTGCTGAAATAGTATTTGGCGCTCAGCACCCATACGGTTATTATGTTCGTCCTGAAGATTATGATAAACTCAATCAGGCTGAATTGAAAAAATATCACCATGCACAATATGTGAGCAATCACTGTTCGATCATTGTGTCAGGGAAAGTGGATGCTGAGGTTATAAAATCTTTGAACAGTATTTTCGGCAGTGCGGACTGGACAAGGAGCAATGGTGCAATGGAAACTGTTTCAGATTTTAAGCCTTCAGAAAATAAGATCAATTACATTGAAAGAGATGATGCTATTCAGTCAGCGATCCGTGTAGGCAGGCCCATGTTCAATAAAACCCATCCTGATTATGCAGGAATGCAGGTGTTGAATACTCTACTTGGCGGTTATTTTGGTTCAAGACTGATGAAGAATATCAGGGAGGATAAAGGATATACATATGGCATCGGATCTGCTGTGGCTTCTATGGTCAAAGGCGGATATTTTTTCATTTCCTCCGAGGTTGGTTCAGATGTTTGTTCAGCCGCCCTTGATGAGATTTACAAGGAGATCGAATTGCTGAAGACTGAACCTGTTCCAGAGGAGGAGTTACAGATGGTAAAGAATTATATGCTTGGGTCCTTTTTGAAGAATATTGATGGTGCATTCAACCTTGCTGACAGATGGAAGGGAATCATGTTTTATGACCTTGATTACCGTTATTATGATAATTTCATACAAACAGTAAAGTCCATCTCATCAGCTGAAATTATGCAACTGGCAGCGAAATATTTTAAGAAGGAGGATTTGTTCGAGCTGGTTGTTGGAAAAAAGCAGTAAATTGCAATAACAGGCGGTAGCAAAGAATTATAGCCCTTATTAAATATTTGTCCTGCTATTGCCGTTAAGTTATTTTTGTAATTGATGAGACGTTTTATTTTTTGCCTGCTTCTGGCTTTGCCTGTCCATGTTTTTGGTGCCTTGCAAATGAAGTGCATTTCAGTTGGGGCAGCAGGTGCTGTTTCGCTGAATTGGGCAAATACATCATCAGCCTTATTATTCAGGTCATATCATGTTTTCCATTCCGTAAGCTCGGCGGGGCCGTTTTCGCTAGTCGACAGTGTTAATGTTTATGCCAGCCAGAATTATGTTCATCCTTCAGCGAATGCCAATGCACTGAATGCATTTTATTATGTTGAGCTGAATAATACCAATGGATCAACAGAGATAAGTGATACAGTGAGGGCGATGCGTTTAAATGTGATTGACCCGGGCGACGGCTATGCATCGTTGATATGGAATACAACGCATACACCACAGATTGCAACAAACTCAAATTACCATTTAGTATACAGGGAGTACCCAGCCGGCATTTTTACATTGATCGATTCAGTGGATGTAACTGTTTCTACTTTGAATTACCTGGACGAAATTTCCATTTGCGGGGACACTGTAAAATACCGTATTGAAGTGAGTGATGCTTCAGGATGCAAATCCATTTCTTCTGTAGACGGAGATTTTTTTACAGACAGGATAGCTCCAGTTGCACCCCACATTGATTCAGTGAGTGTAGACGCCTTAGGAAATGCTGTGATCGGCTGGTCGCAAAGTCCTTCGAATGACACCTATGCATACATTGTGTATCAGACAGATGGAAATACTGCTACACCAATTGATACCGTTTATGGAATTGCATCTACATTCTATGCATCTCTTTTTAATGCAACTGTAGGTTCTCAGGGTTTCAGGATCGTTGCACTCGATACCTGTGGTAATCCCTGCGGTGCTGAACCTTTGCAACAAACAATTTTTTTGCAGGGTGTCATTGATCCTTGTTCAGAATCGATTCAACTTACCTGGAATGCATATGTAAATTCTCCAGGCGCACCATTGTATAAGATTTTATACAATCAGAACGGAGGCAGTGACGTCGTGGCCGGTTTGACTGCAAGCACTTTTTTCACAGTTGATAATTTAAAAACAGATTCAACATATTGTTTCAAAGTCATGGCGGAGCTCAGTGGTATCAACGCCACTTCGACTTCGAATATTATTTGTGTAACACCTGATTTGCCTGTTGCGCCTCAATATTCCTATATCAGAAGTGTTTCTGTTTTTCCCAACGATGTTGTTTCTGTTACTGCTTATGTTGATCCGCTGGCCGATGTAAAAGAGTATCACCTGCAACGGGCCAATAGTGAAACCGGGAATTTTGTAACTGTGCGATCTCAGCCTTTTGCAGGGTTGTCAGAAATAATTTTTACAGATGACGTTTCAACTGACCGCACCAGGTATTACCGGGTGGCTGCAATTGACAGCTGTGGCAATGATGCTTTAAATTCTCAGATTTCAAAAACGATCGTGACGGATTCGGGTTCATCAGAGAATTATCTGAATCTTTTTTCATGGAGCAGTTATCAGTTCTGGCCGGGAGGCGTTTCTCAATATGCCATATACAGAAGTGTAGATGGTATTTCTGATCCTTCACCGTATAAGATACTTTCCGCTTCCGACAGTACTTATTCCGACGATGTCCGTGAGCTGATTTCCACAGAGGGTAACTTTTGTTATTTTATCGTTGCCTATGAAGCGCCCGGAAATCCATACGGTTTTGCAGATTCAGCGCGGTCGAATGAAATTTGTTTCAAGGGAAAGTCCGGTGTATTTATACCCAATGCATTTCATCCCGGAGGGGTCAACAGTGTTTTCAATCCTTCTGAGTATTTTATAGGATTGGAAGGATATTCTCTTGAGATTTTTAACCGGTTTGGCGAAGTGGTTTTTGAAACGAAGCATCCTGATGAAGGGTGGGACGGAACTGTTAAAGGGCATCACAGTGAAATGGGTGTCTTTGTTTACCGTTTTAAGGCAAGGGATGAGAAGGGATATGACATTGAAAAAGTCGGCAGTGTTACCTTAATAAGATAATAAGCCGGTTATTTTTGGCTTCAGAATTCGTTTTACATTTAAGCCATCATTATAATGAATCCTGAAATTGTTACACTTGTTTTAGAAGCTGCGGTTAAGGCCGGCATTGCAATTCTTGATGTTTATAAATCGCCTTTTGCCGTTGAGCATAAAGAAGATAAAAGTCCGCTGACGCTTGCAGACAAAAATGCGCATAAGATCATTGCTCACATGCTTAAAGATACCGGGATTCCTGTCTTAAGTGAGGAAGGGAAAATAATTCCTTATGAAGAAAGAAGTTCGTGGAACGAATTGTGGGTTGTAGATCCATTGGATGGAACCAAAGAGTTTATCAAGAGAAATGGGGAATTTACAGTGAACATTGCGCTTGTCAGAAACAGGATTTCTGTTTTTGGTGTGATCTATCAGCCTGTTCCCGATGTTTTGTTTTTCGGCAGCGTTGATACTTTAGCATATAAGGTCAATGATGCTTCCTTAAAAAGCAGTGCTCAACTAATCGGAGATGCATTGAAGCTGGATGCGATGAATTTACCCGGTACGTTTACAGTAGTTGCCAGTCGCTCTCATTTATCTCCCGAAACATCTGCTTTTATTGATAGTGCAAAGAGAGAACATGGCACAGTGGATTGCATTTCTTCAGGCAGTTCGCTGAAGCTTTGTATGATCGCTGAGGGCAAAGCACATATTTATCCGCGCTTTGCACCGACTATGGAATGGGATACTGCAGCCGGGCATGCCATTGTAAAAGCAGCAGGAAAGAATGTCTATTCTTATTCGACAGGGGAGGAGCTTTGTTATAACAAACCTGATTTGCTGAATGATTGGTTTATTGCGAAATAGTTTACTTGAATGGAAGGAACGGTTCTCCAGCGATGAATCATTTCGTCACCTGGTCCGTGCCAGTTTTTTTTCGCTTGTCATAAGGGTAGTAGGATTGGGTACGGGTTTTTTTGTTACCGTTATCACTTCTCGATTTTATGGTGCTGATGCATTGGGGGTTGTATCCATTTGCATCGCAATTTTAAGTTTTGCTTCAGTCATCGGTAAGTTGGGTATGGATGTTGCGCTTATGCGTTACATCGCAGAGTTTTATTCTAAGAATAATTTCGCTGCGATCAGGCATGTATACCTGAAATCATTCAGATTCATTTTCCCGGTTTGTATTGTCATTACAGTTTTGCTTTTTATGTTGTCGCCTGTAGTAGCCGGTGATCTTTTTCACAAGCCGCACCTGACGGGATTATTGAAAATCAATTCATTGTTTGTTCTTCCGCTTGTATTACTCCTTGTTAATGCTGAATCGATAAGGGGCTTGCATCGCATTCGCGCATATACTTTTCTACAGACTTCAGTGGTTTCCATTCTTGCAACAATTTTTTTATTGGTTGCATTGATATTTGGAAATAACATATTGATCCCTGTTTACATCCAATTTGTTGCAATTGCGATTGCGGCAATCCTGAGTATGTATATGTTCATTCAGTTCAGCAGCTTGCATAAACACAAGAGCGCCGGTTCCATTGATTCACGCAAACTGATCAGGACGTCTTCTCCGATGTTCATCACAACTATAATGCAACTGATTATGACATGGGGAGGAACCTTGATCATGGCATCTTATTATGCGGAATCAGAGGTTGGGGTTTATAATGCCATTGTGCGGATATCAACCTTTACCAATATTTCAATACTTGCAATTAACAGCATTGCTTCACCACGGATCGCCGCTGCTGTTTCATCTGGAAAAATGGATGAGGTAAAAAAGTTGTCACGTGAAGCTACCCAGTTAATTTTTGTTTCTTCGGTTATTGTGTTTCTCCCGTTGTTCTTATTTCCTCACCTGGTTCTTTCAGTTTTTGGAAAGGATTTTACAGGTAATGAGTTTTCATTGAAATTGCTTCTCTCCGGACAGTTGTTTGTTTCATTTTCCGGGCTTTCTGCACAGGTACTGAATATGGCAGACAGAGAAAAAAACCTAAGGAACAATGCGCTGATCTCAGCAGTCATAAATCTGGTGTTTTGTTTCCTGCTGATCCCGAAATATGGCATATTAGGGGCGTGCATTGCGCAGGTTACGGGAATGGTTGTCTGGAATATCCTTTGTAATTTCAGTGTGAAAAAACAATTCAACTTTTTCACTTTTTATGCGCTCAGAAAAAAAGTTAAGCAATAAGCTGAAGAAACCCGGTAGGCATGAAAGATATCCAACATGGTAACAAAGCTTTTTCTCCTTTGCTTGCTTATTTTATCCTGTTTCTGATTTATACTTCTACTTTCAGAATC
Source organism: Bacteroidota bacterium (assembly GCA_026391975.1). Lineage (GTDB taxonomy): Bacteria > Bacteroidota > Bacteroidia > AKYH767-A > 2013-40CM-41-45 > JAPLDB01. The sequence goes on from JAPLDB010000129.1 coordinate 38,775, forward strand.
TTTGCTACACTTCCGCTGGAGACCATTCATCAGACACTTTCTACTCTTGCAATCATTGTCCTGACTGTTTTTTATCTGATACATACTTTTGTTAATCTTAGAAATTCCTACATAACAAAGCTTGATGTATTGATGTGGCTTGTAGTGAGCGTTAATTTTTTTGCAGCTCATCAGGGGTATGTCGTTTTCAAACAGCCTTATTATTTTGGGATTATGGCCCAGCGTTCGGTAATCCTTTCTTTTTCAGGAATAATGCTCATCACACTCCTTGAGAAGGGCTATGTTACAATGGAGCAAGTGGAGAAATCGTTTGTTTATATTTCTCTTGTTTTGCTTGTCATATTCTATTCGTTCTTTTTGTTCGTAAACCCTGAGCGGTTCGTTGACCAGGAATTTGTTGTTTATAGCCCAATCAGAGGTTACCGTTACAGATTTCAGTTTGGTATTGTGATTATGCTTTTGTTTTATTCGCTTTTTAAAATTTCCGAAGAAAATAAAAGGCGATTTTATATTCCTGTCCTTTTGATTTTATTTTACCTTATATTCTTTTTGCAATCCCGGACGACATTGGTGGTTATGGCAATTGTGCTGATGATCTACTTCGTCCGTAATTTTACTTTGAGAGAGAAAGTAAAAAATATTCTTATTGGCGTGCCGATAGTCATAACCTCGTTGCTTGTGATGTTTACCCTTGGCTTTACTTCATTGTTTGAAAAGTACCAGGTTCTTTACCAGAATGTATTGAGCGTTTTCCTGGGGGAGACTACTGATGAAGCATCCTCTGCAGTCCGATTCATGGAATTTAATACAGCCCTTTCATATATTGATAAAAACCCCATTTTGGGAAATGGCTTTATCAGCAACCAGTGGAATGGCGGCTGGCGCGACCTTCTTGGTTATTTCTATCCTGTAGATATCGGAATTCTGGGAAATATTTTTGTGTTTGGAATTCTTGGAACATTTTTACTCTACCTGCCGTTTTATTTTTCGTTTAATATCTCCCGTGCAGTAAGATCAAAGAATGTGTTTTTTAAGA
>JAPLDB010000145.1:0-17165 GCA_026391975.1 Bacteroidota bacterium
GTTTGTAGCCCTGTGGTAAATTCAAGTTCATCAGGATTCTTTGTCCATTGAAAATCCTTAATCTGTCCCGAAATTGTATCGTTGGAAAGTGTCACAATTCTTGCTTTAAACAATTGCGATTGCGAATAAATATTCAATGAATAAATACTAAATGCTATGAAAGTCAATATGAAGTGTTTCATGATTTGTTGTAGGATAAGAAGAACAATGAAAATCTTGGAATAGATTGGTCCCTTATTAATTAATAAAAAAAAAGAAAGACTGCTTTTGGCAGTCTTTCTTTTTAAAAATTGAATTAAATACTATTGATCCCACCACAATCTTGGTGTTAGCAAGTTGCTGCTTTGAGGACAATTAGAGTTGTAAAGCCTCTCTGAATTAGGATAGATGAATCTGCGTGGAATTCCGGAAATGACACCACTTGGATTTGGTGTAAGGACAGGATAACCGGTACGTCTCCAGTCTGTCCATGCTTCAGGTTGGGTGAACAACGCGATGTATTTTTCATACATGATGGTTGCAAGTTTATTGTCGAAGGTGCCGGTCCAGGATACATTTGCCAGCTGATAAGCAGCATCATCTGCAGTAGCAACGCCAGCTTTGTCCATACTTGCACTGATAGCCTCACCCAATGCAGTCTGTGCGCCTGCATCATCGCCGGTGCGCAATTTAGCTTCTGCTTCGATAAACTTTTGTTCAGCATATGAGAAAAGCGCAATCGGAGCATCCGGTGCTGCAAAATACGGACCTATGTAGCCTGTTCCCCAATACACATCAGCAGTATCAATAAAAACCCCATATCGAGGGTCATTCTTTGAAATCATAGACTGAACTCCATATCCGTCATAGATAATATCATCGCGGTCACGGATATACTGATACCATGGATTGGCACCAACTTCATCAATGCTAAATTTAAATTGTACATCATCAGCATTGCTTGTTAATGCACCGGCAGCAATAGCAGTAAGTGCATCCTGAGCATGACTAACACCCAATTTAGTAAGGTGAATCGCAAATCGTGCTTTAAGTCCATTTGCGAAAGACGTCCACAGTGCCACATCGCCTCCGAAGATCAGGTCATCTCCGCCGGGTTGCTGCGCACTTGCATCAGTTTTTCCGAATTGCGTAATAGCATCATCAAGTAAACTTCCAATGCTTGTATAAATGCTTGCCTGCGAATCAAACTTAGGCTGAAGATTTCCTGATCCCTGAAATGCCTCACTATATGGAATATCACCCCACATATCTGAAGTCAAACCAAGAGAATAGGCCATCATTACTTCTGCAATTCCTTGATAATAAACGAAGCCACCGGCTTTAGCCTTCCCTAAAATGATATTCAAATCCATCATTGGTCCGGCATAAAGATTCAGTCTCCATAAGTTATCAAAATTATTTTCAGTAAAACTGTAACGATCGTAAGAAGCAAATTGACGGGCTCCACCAGTTACCTGTTGAATGAATACACTCGTGTAACGTGAAGCATCACCGCCTTGCGCAAATGCAAGGTTACCCTGCGCACTTGGTAGCAGCGCATAACATGGCACATCTAAAGGAAGGTTGTCGCTTTCATTTACATCAGTAAAATATCCTTTTTTACATGAGGATGTAAAAAGGAGGACTGCAACGGCAGTAGATAAAATATATTTAGTCGTTTTCATTTGTCCTTCCCTGAGAGTTACTGGCTCCAGTAAGACTGGTTTCAGGATCAACTCCTGTGTAATCAGTCTTCAGCCAGAGGTTTCTGCCGATAAATGAAATATCAACAGTTTGGAAAATCGTCTTCTTCAGCCATTTTGTGTTTAGTGAATAGGTAAGAGACAATTCGCGTAGCTTGATAAATGAACCATCTTCCATAAATGGTTTAGATACAGATCCAAAACCACCACCATTTCCCTGATACCAGGCCTGATCTAATGCAACTTCTGTACTATTGGTTGTACCGGAAGTGATAACATTTCCGTCCTGATCTACGTGACCGGCAACGCCTTCAAATACAGTATTGTCTCCACGGTTTTCTGTAAGTTTAGACCTGCCGAAGAAAGTAAGAGCTCCTTTTGTTCCATTCCAGATTTCGCCTCCCTGTTTTGTATAAAGAGTAGCAGAAAGTGTAATTCCTTTGTAGCTAAAAGTATTTGTCAAACCACCAGTCCAGTCCGGAAGAGTTTTTCCAATAATTCCAACCTGGGCAGATGCTATTGGGTAACCATAATTACCTGAAGCCGGATCATCATCAATGATCATTTTTCCATTACCATCGGTTATGAAATAACCTCCGTAAACAGTTCCGTATGATTCTCCTGTAGCTGCACGAACAGAAGGTTCTTCAAAGCCGCCCAAAAACACGTTGTCAATGCCTTCAGCAAGTTCAGTAACCTTGTTGTTATTTTTTGCATAGTTAACCATGATATCCCAACGGAAACTTTTGGTTTGAACCGGTGTTAAATTCAACACCACTTCAATTCCATTATTCTCCATCTTTGCAGCATTCAGGTAGCTGTCTGCATATCCAGTTGAACCTGCAATAGGTAAAAGGAGTAGCAGGTCTTCAGATTTTGAATTGTAATAAGTGAAATCTACTCCAACGCGGTTCTTCAGGAATCGCAAGTCTAAACCCGCTTCAAAATTCTTGGTTTTCTCAGGTTTCAGATTCGGGTTGCCGAGTACGTTATCCGCTGTAGATCCCGCAACACCATTGAAAGGATAAGTTACACCTGCAGTCCAACCGTCAGCAAAAGCTGTGTAATTGTAATAGTTTTTTAAGCTGTATGGATCAGCATCTTTTCCGGCAATTGCATAAGACAATCTTACTTTACCATAAGGAAGGATTTTGTTGTTGCTCATATGCAATGCTTCGGTGAATACAAATCCTGCGCTTGCAGACGGATAAAAGAATGAACGTTTGTCTTCAGGAAGTGTAGATGAAAGTTCATTTCTTCCTGTAAAGCTCAGGTATAACATGTTCCAGAAATCAAGTTTCAATTCACCATAATAAGCAGAAGTGCGTTTTTTGTAATGCGCTTCACGACTGATGTAAGTACTTGCATTGGCAATGTTGTAAAAATCAGGAATTGCAAGACCATCTCCCTGTGTATAGAGTTGCTGGTCATATTGTGAGTAAAAGTTGTGCCCGAGCAAGATAGAGGCATTCAAATAACTTGTCAGATTCTTCTCTGCATTGATTACGAGGTCACCGTTTACAGAACGGAAAAAATGCTGGTCTTCTGAAATCTGTCCGGCAGGGAAAGCTCTAGAGCCAATTGCAAATTGTTGTTTGCGTCGGTCAGAATAAAAATCAGTACCGATACGATAAAACAAACTCAACCAAGAAGTTGGGACATAGTTCAATTGTGAATACCCATACATCCGGTTTACATCATCATGAAAAGGGTTTTGGTTAATTGTCCAATATGGATTATCATATCCTAAACCGGCACGGTAATTTCGCTGAGTACCATCAGACAATAAATAAGCCGAAGCATCGCTTGGATCGTCAGAACCATTTGAGTTATCAAAGCTGATCGGTGTACGCAACAGGTCTAACATAAGCCCTGAAAGATTCGACCCTTGCTGAACCCTTCTTCCTCCTGAATTGGCATAAGTTACAGATCCGGAAGCACTGAATTTATTGCTGATCTTGGCATCACCGGATAATTTAATATTGTATCTGTTGAAATTGCTTAACGGAACAATTCCATCCTGCTGAAGAGTGCCGAATGAAGCACGGTACGTTCCTTTTTCTCCACCACCGGAAAATGCCAGGCTATTTTCCCAGGTACCGCCTGTTCTGAAAAACTGATCAACATTGTCGAAGGGTGTCAATTTAATCGCACCGGGCGTTGATGCAGCATCGGTAGCGCTGATCATTTCTCCATTCTTATTATACAAAGATGTCTGGCTTGGATCCCAAAAAGTTGTATCAGCCAATGGTCCCCAGCTACCCGAAGAGGTACTTTCATAAGAGCGGTAAGCATTGCCTGATCCTTTTACCCACTTGTCCTGGAGTTCCGGTGTCTTATTCACTACATCCCAGGTATAACCTGAACTAAAAGAAACATTTACTTTTTTACCTGGTGTATACCTGCCTTTTTTAGTGGTGATGATGATTGCACCTGCAGATGCATTAATACCATAAAGAGCAGAAGCAGCAGGTCCTTTCAGTACTGTCACAGATTCAATGTCATCAGGATTGATATCAATGGCGCGGTTTGAAAACGCAACATTTCCAATCAGGTTATTGTTTGCACCATTATCAGGGTTTCCGCTTTCAACCTGGTCATTGTTAAATGGAACACCATCAACAACAAACAAAGGCTGGTTGTTTCCCAGAATGGAGGTAGGACCTCTTAAAACGATAAACGAAGAAGCCCCCGGACTGCCGGATGAACTGGTAACAGTTGCACCTGCAACTTTTCCGGCAAGTGAATTTACAACGTTTTGTTGTCCAACATTGGAAACTTCATCGCCTGCCAATTCCTGAACAGCATAAGTGAGTCGTTTTTTCTCTTTCGCAATTCCAAGAGCAGTAACAACCACTTCATCAAGTTTCATTACATCATTGTCCATGGCCATGTCCATTGAATTTGACGAGCCGATGTCGACGGTTTTTGATTTCAATCCCACCCCAGAAAATTTTAATTGTTTGGCGTTGGCAGGAACATTGAGTTTGTAATTCCCATCAATGTCGGTTGTTGTTCCGATGGTTGTGCCCACAACAACAACACTAGCTCCCGGAATACCGAGATTGTCCTGTGAGGACGTCACTTTACCCGTAAGGGTTCTGTCTTGCGCAAATGTCTGCATACTAATAAAGACGCAGAGCAATGCAAAAAGCGTAATCTGTTTTCTCATGATAATTTGGTTTGGTTAAACAATAATTTCTCTCAAAAATGCTTTGCAAGTTAAAAACAATATTAATTACAACAATTTTAATGCGTTTATTGCTGCATCCTTCAATAATTATAGTTAAAATTGCTGATTGAAGTTGTTAAGATTACTTTTGCCCACTTTCTAAATAATAGAATCCCAAAATTGACACAATGAGAAAACTATTTGCACTTGCAGTTTTATTTTCAGTTTACCTGAGTTCAAATGCGCAGGAACTCTTATCAAAAAAAGGCACACATATTTTACCTGAAGCCAAAGACTGGAGTATCGGTTTGCAGGCTGAACCATTCCTTAAATATTTCGGCAATTTTTTTAATAAGGACAACAACGACAACACAACGCTGAAACCCCAAATACCACTAACGCTTACAGGATTGTATGTGAAGGATGATCATACTGCTTATCGCATGAAACTGCGTATCGGAATGAACAGCCGGACAACAAATAATTTTGTTGACGACGATAATTATACAGGAGCACCACCCATTTCAAAAACAACGGATACATGGAAAGCAACGAGTACCGATTTGACAATAGGTGCTGGAATTCAAAAAAACAGAGGTAAAGGAAGGCTGCGTGGTATATATGGATTAGAACTGGGCATTGGATTCGGAAGTTCTACAGACAAATATACGTATGGAAACTCTTTTTCTGCAACAAAGTCTGATCCAACTTCCACTACTGACTGGAGCACCAAAGATACACTGGGGAATTATTTAAGCGGCCCCGTTCCCACTAGATATACCAAAGTTAATAATCCCAATACATTCAGTTTCATGCTCAATGGATTTCTAGGGGCTGAATACTTTTTCGCGCCGAAACTTTCAATCAGTGCAGAATATGGATGGGGTTTTGAATTGATGGCAACAGGTGAAAAAGAGACTTTCAGCGAATCTGCTGATGGAGGCTCAGGCAAAGAAACCAGCACCCGCAACGCAAAAAGCTCGCAAATGAGCCTTGATGTAAAAGATGCAGGCGTTATTGGCTTGCATTTGTATTTTTAATCCGCTTTCGCCGAGCTTCAGCGGACGAGAAGGGAGGTTATTCCAGGCAGCGTGTTGTAAGAATTACCAAACGGAGAATCCCTTAAGGTATATGCCAAATGATCTAAAGCAACGAAATGTTAACGAAAAGGTTCCGCGAAATGGAACCTTTTTTTTGTTGGTGATAATGAATCAATAAACATTTAAGTGTGGATAACTAAGCGTATTTGTTTTTGCAAAATGCCAAATTGAAATACATTTGCCTCATAAACCTAAATAATTAAACATTATGAAAAAACTATTTATTACGGCAGCATTAGCTAGCACGTGCTTACTGGCAGGTGCTCAGGACATGATGTCCAAAAAAGGAACTCCTATTTTACCGGAAGCCGGTGACTGGAGCATTGGAGTAGATGCAACGGACATGATTCGTTATTTTGGTAACCTTTTCACAAAGGATGCTAACAACAATTCATCTTTGAGTCCACAGATTAACCAGACTCTTACAGGTCTTTATGTTAAGGATGAAACTACCGCTTTCAGAGTGAAACTCAGAATCGGTTTTGGTTCTACAACAGAGAATGCACTTGTAAATGATGACGGCAGCACTTCAACTCCTCCTGCAACAGTTACAGATACATGGAAGGCTTCTAACAATAATTTCACTATCGGAGCTGGCCTACAGAAAAACAGAGGTAAGGGTCGTTTACGTGGTATCTATGGAGCAGAGCTTATGATAGGCTTGGGTGGTTCAAAGGATGTTTACACTTATGGTAATTCATTCACATCCTCTCATCCTTCTCCAACTACCAATGACTTCGGAAGCAACATCTCCGGTAACGGTCGTGTTACTGAAGCAAAAAATGGTTCTTCTTTCAATTTTGGATTGGATGGATTCATCGGTGCTGAGTATTTCTTTGCTCCTAAAATGTCTCTTAGCGGAGAATATGCATGGGGATTGATGATGTCTTCAACCGGCGAAGGTGAGAATACAGTTGAAAGCCTGAACTCAAATGGAGATGGCGGAACAAAAACAACTACAAAGACTGGCAAGAGCAGTTCTTTCGGTTTGGATGTAACCAACATTGGTTCTATCACATTGCATTTATAAAAAAAAAAAAGAGTTGATTTAATAGCAGCTCTTTTTTTTTTGGATAATAGTAAGTGATTCGAAAGAGGAATAAAAAAAAACAGCCAAAGCCATTAACCACTGAGGCACGGAGGGCCACAGAGATTTTTTCTGTGCTTCTCAATGGCTTCGTGTTTTTTTCTCTGATGAACCAAAAAAGCGAGAAACTGATAACAGCCATTCACCACTGAGACACGGAGGGCCACGGAGAGTATTCATGGATTTTCTCAGTGAACCTCCGATCCTCTGTGGTGAATATTCCAGCCTGGTTGTTAATGAAATAATACCTTATTCATTCCTCGCCATTTGCCTCTTCAAATCCTTGTCTTTTATACTCTCCCGTTTATCATACAATTTTTTCCCTTTTGCAATAGCAATCTCCAGCTTGGCAATGCTGCGTTCATTAAAGAATAGTTTTACAGGAATAATTGTGGTGCCTTTCTCCTTCAGTTTGCTTTGCATTTTTCGAAGCTCTTCCTTATTGAGCAATAGCTTTCTGATGCGTTTTGGTTCATGGTTATTGTAAGAACCTTCTTTGTATTCGCTAATGTGCATGTTTTTCAAAAAAAGCTCGCCATTCATTATCACGCAAAAAGAGTCAGTAAAATTTGCCTTGCCATCCCGGATGGATTTTACCTCAGTCCCTGTCAGCATGATGCCTGCCGTGTAGGTCTGAAGAAAGGCGTATTCAAAAGAGGCTTTCTTGTTTCTTATTTCCGGAGAAAAAGTCTTCATAAAGGGCGTAAAGTTACCAAGAATCGGGGAGGGAACTGACGATTGCTGAAATTAGGCCAGCTTCATTTCTGATAAACGAACAAATGGATCTTTATAATAGTTTGTATTCTGAATGCCATCGGGACGCTAATAGTCCCGTAAAATACAGAATACCCAAACCGCAAGAAGCAGTAGCCGCTCAGGCTCCTGATTCATTTCATTCTATATTAATTAAAAAGAATGACAAATGGCAGAACCTGAATTCCAAACACAATATTATATTCGCGCACTTTTTTATTATTAAACTCAAAATGAAAATAGGAAACAACTCAGTAGTTACGCTAAACTACAGCCTAAATGCCGGTTTACCGGACCAGCCGATGCAACACATTGAAACAACAGATCCGCAAAGTCCTTTCCGTTTCTTGAGCGGAGTAGGAGGGCTTATCCCGGGTTTTGAAAATAACCTGATGGGGTTGCAAAAAGGAGATAAGTTTGAGTTTAAACTGGCTCCTGCCGATGCATATGGCGAATCAGAAACAAATATGATCATTCCCATGCCGATTGAGGTTTTTAAGCATGAGGGCGTTATTGACATGGAGATATTAAGGGTGGGTAATATGGTTCCTATGCGTGACAATGAAGGCAATGCGCTGAATGGAAGAATTACTGCATTTACTGATCAGGTGGTTACCATGGACTTCAACCACCCTTTGGCAGGGCAGTCGTTGCATTTTGCGGGCGAGATCGTTGAAGTGAGGGATGCAACTCCTGAAGAGGTTGCGCACAAACACATTCATTGAACATAATATAATTTATTCGGCTGCATGCCTGAGTCCCTATCAGGCATGTGGTTTTCCATTTTGATAACAGGGAAGAATAAGTCTGAAAAGGAAATTGCTAATTAGTCTTTGAAAGAGATACAGGACTTCTTTTGCTTGCTGCAGTTACCGGAACAAGTTTTCTCTTCTTCTTGTTGATCTCCTTGGGAGAACCGACAATTTTATCGATTGGCGGAGTCACTGAAACATTTCTGTTTACAGCCGGGATGGCTTTTACCTGTTTGGGTGCAACAGCAGGAGATTGTGCTAAACAGGGAGTGGCAAGAATAAGAGCTAAAAATAGTTGGATTATTTTCAAAGGATTCCCTGATTAGCAGGAGGGCAAAGGTGCAAAAGGCGTGGTGAAGAATGGGTGAACGATCATTCTAAACGGGCACCTTAGCCATGATTACGCTGAAGGAGGGAAAAGGACGGAAAAAGAAGAACCCGTATTTATTTCTGAGGTTACATTTATTTTCAAATTGTGAAATTCTGCAATCGTATGCACGATTGGTAAACCGAGGCCAAAGCTGGACCCATCATCCGGCCGGAATCGTTTAAAGCGGTCAAACACAAATTCAATATTTTCTTTTGCAATCCCGACTCCTGTATCCTTGATGGTGAGTATAAATTTATCGTCTTGCTCCTGATGCCCGAGAATAAAAATTTCACCGTCTTCTTTATTGTATTTTACAGCATTGGAAACAAGGTTAAAGATCATTGTATGCAGTAATGATCTGTTACAGTTTCTGAATTCGAAATCGGATGCCCAATGCTGATGGACAGTTATGTTTTTACTTGCAGTACGTTCTTCAATTTCACTGAGTACATCTTCAACAAGCGACTTCAGCATTACGTTTTCCTCTTTAAGGTACTGACGGTTTTCAATTTTGGAGATATACAGCAATGCCTTAACTATCCTGCTTAAACGGGTAAGTGTTTTTTGTGACTCGACCATCTTTATCGCTATTTCAGAAGGCGTTTTTGGGTCAGACAAAATATTTTCTGTACGGGTCTGAAGAATTGAAATAGGTGTGAGAAGTTCGTGAGAAACGTTGGTGATAAATTCCCGCTCTATTTCAAATGCATCTTTCACTTTGGTCATCATATCATTGATGCTCCTGTCGAGGTATGAAAATTCGAAAGTGGATGTTTTGATAGTATCAGGCCTGAAAGTACTGGGGTGCTTAACGTCTTGTAATTTGCGGTTGACTATTTTATAAAAGGGAATGAGCAACAATCTTCCGTATGCAATATCAATGAAAAAGAAAATCAATACCACACATACGAGAAACCAAATGGTGTATTTATGAAAAGCGTCCACAAGTGTTTCAATTGCATGAACGCCTTCACCAACTTCTAATTCATAAAGCTGGTTGTCATAGATGAAAGACTTACTTAGTACCCTGTGCTTTACAATTTAATTTTCAATATTCCTTTCAGCATCTAAATAGATTTCCTTTCCAAAGTAGGAGGGCATCATTTTCAGTGGCTTAATGGAAACATATTCTTCTTTGAAAATATTATAATCATCAAAGCTGCAATCCTGATCCATGATGATCTCCCTGATACCTCCCCGTTCAACCTCAAGCATCATGCGCGCTACACGGGCATTCAGACGCTGGTCAATGTGCGAGTAAACAACCTTTTTTAAAATAACAGGAAGAATCAATCCAATAGCTGCGATAATGATAGCCTTTGAAAGGGCATTGTAGAGCGCCAGTTTGAACTGTAGTTTCAAGAAATACTTTTTATTGTGTTATTATGAAGAAGTTGATTGGCCGGAGCACCTTATTTTCCTTCATTCATGTTAAGTCTGTAACCAATGCCGCGGACTGTTTCAATAAAATCGGAGTTTCCAAATGCGCCCATTTTCTTTCTGATGTTTTTCATGTGGACGTCAATATAATTCGATTCATAGTCCTCTTCCATTACATCTCCCCAGATATGTTCGGTGAGTTGGATGCGGGTAAGCACGCGGTTCTTATGAAGAGCCATGTAATGCAGGATGTCAAATTCTTTTTTGGTCAGATTGATGACATCTTTTCCGTGCAGCACTGTTCTGTTCTGGATATCCATGATGAAGTCATGAATCTGAATGGTGTTGTTTTTAAGTCCGTGTTTTCTTCTGAGTATTGCCTGCATCCGTGCATGCAGTTCGAGCAATGAAAAAGGCTTGCCCAGGTAATCATCAGCGCCCAGATCAAGACCTGTAACCTTATCGTCAACAGTTCCGCGTGCGGTGATGATGATGAATGCTGATTCCTTGCCGGCTTCCTTGGCTTCCTTCAGGAGCTGGAATCCATTGTAGTCAGGAAGGCCAATGTCAAGTAGTACGAAGTCGTAAGTATTGACAAAAACTTTTTCAGAAGCACTTTTTCCGGTGAAAGCCACATCACAATGATAACCTTGGTGCATCAGGAAGGTTTCTATTTCATGGCTCAATTGGCGTTCATCTTCAACAATCAATACATTCATATAATTCAAATTTGGTTTAACGAATCAAGAATAACATCACAGCAGTTTTCTATTTCCTGTTCTGTAATAATCAATGGTGGTGCGATTCTCAGGCAATCAGGTGCAAACAGAAACCAGTCAGCAAGAACGCCATTTAAAATGCAATGATGAATCACTTTTTTGTTTATTTCCTCCGTTGGAAATTGCAAGGATAAAAATAGTCCTTTTCCGCGGATATCTTTGATGAGCGGATGCTGAAGTTTTCGTCGGAAGATTTTTTCTTTTTCAGAAGCCCGGACAATGAGTGATGATTCTGTAAGTTGCTGAAGTGCTGCAAGCGAGGCAGCGCAACTTACAGGGTGCCCCCCAAACGTTGTGATATGCCCGAGAACAGGATTGACAGTAAGTGCCGACATGATCTCGGTGCCGGAAATAAAAACACCAAGTGGCATTCCTCCGCCAAAAGCCTTGGATAAGAGAAGGACATCAGGAACAATTTTCTCATGTTCAAAACAGAAAAGCTTGCCGGTGCGACCCATGCCTGTCTGGATTTCGTCATATACGAGCAATGTCCCGGTTTCAGTACATCTCGCTCTGAGTGCAGACAAAAAGCCGGGCTCCGGGAGAATAATTCCTGCTTCGCCTTGAATAGGTTCAACAAAAACAGCTGCAGTTTCATTTGATATGAGCTGAATATCATCTATTGAATTATACCTTATGTTGAGAACACCCGGCATAAGGGGACGAAATGCGTTTTTTAATTCTTCATTTCCTCCAATACTTAATGCACCTGTTGAACTGCCATGGTAAGCATTGTAAAATGAAATAAGCTCTGACCTTCCGGTATATCTCCTTGCCAGCTTAATTGCACCTTCAACAGCTTCAGCACCCGAATTTACAAAGTAGCTGCTGGAAAGTGATGGCGGTAACAGCGATGCCAGTTTGGTTGCCAGCAATACTTGCGGTGATTCAATGTATTCTCCATATACCATCAGGTGCAGGTAAGCATCTGCCTGGTTTTTGATGGCATCGATAATTTGCTTATTTCCGTGACCGAGATTGCTTACTGCTATTCCTGAAATAAGGTCAATGTATCTTTTTCCTGATCTGTCGATTAGAACAGATCCTTCTGCCTTAACAAATTCAAGTGCAAGGGGAGAGGGGCTGGTTTGGGCAACATGACGAAAAAAATCTTCTCTTAAATGCATGCTAAATACGCTTAACTAAAAGTCACGCGAAGAAAGCAAAAGAAAAAGTAACCTTAGAAATTATTTGACAGGTTCCCCAGAATTTCCGCTTCACTGTTTTCAGGATTGATCTTTTTCATGTAGAATCGTTTCTTAATCACAAGTCCGGTAATTGTAACCTTTGTGTCACTTGAGTTAAGCGCTTCTACAATGAGATTTATCGATAGGCCAGGCTTTGTAAGTCCCATATTGCTTACAGCTTTGATGGAACCTTTCACGGCATCAGAATCAACGATCTTCATACCGAGTCGGGAAAGGGCACTTTTTGTTTTGCGAAAAACTTTTTCGTAAGGATATCTGAAGGTTGAACTTTTCATTTGCTGATTTTATCATCCAAAATAAATCCTCTTACTAAAAGAGAAATATTTTTTCGCAGGATACTATGAGCAAATATAAACACATATTCAGCTACCAAGCAACATTCTTTTTTAGAAGTAAAATTTGAATTACATTTACTTCCTCAATGTTATATCAAATGAATAGCGGATCAAGATTTTTATTCTTTTGTTTTGTGGTTGTTTGCTCGTTGTCGTGCAACGATAAGAAGTCGGATCCTGAGAAAAGCGATTATATTCAAGCAAAATTAAACGGCGCTTTGTGGAGCCCTTCATCTGTGAACTGCATTTTACTGAATGACACTACAAATGATTTTCGGGTTGTTGATTTTTCCGCATCCAGCAGCGGGAAAACAATTACCATCGAGGCGAAGGACAATGCCACAGGCGGATCAATTAATACGGGCACAAGGACATATGCAGCCGGAAGCGCTTATTTTGGATACAATTCATCAGGCACAGTTTACCATACTATTACAGGAAGTCTTACTATTGAATCGGTAGAAGCATCTTCTCAATTGGTGACGGGATCTTTTGATTTTACGGTTGAAGATAACAGCGGAAATCAGGTTCATATCAGCGATGGCAAGTTTGTAAAGGTCAGTTATGAACTGAAAACTCAGTAAGGTTTTTCAAATAATACTAGCTAAATAGACAGTCAAGGACACTTAGTTTCCGTCAGCATCCCGTTCCGGGATTTTTTTTCCCTTTTCTACAGAATTCCTTTTTAATTTTCTCTGAATCAGCTGATTTTGTGAAATGCGTGTGATTCAGGACTGAATCTGTCAGATGTAAGGTTTTCCAGTTTTAGGCATCAACCATTTTTCCTGTGGCGTACTATAACCTTTAAATAAATTCAATCAATCTTATTAAAATGAAAATCTCTACAAAAATTATGTGCTGCTTATTTGCCTTAACGGCATTTACAGCACTTGCGAAAGAAGGAACGGGAACCGGTTCTTCGCAAAATGATGCATCCTCTATTTCGGGTTCAGTTGTTTCAACAAACAATGGAAATCCCGGTTCAGAATTAAGGAATGGTGATGGTAATTCAACTTTAGCGCTTGATCCTCCTGTTATTTCAGGACCGCTACTGGGCGTATGTCCTGGTCAAACCAAGACATATAACTGTACATCTGTTACCAATGCAACAACTTATACTTGGGTTGCTCCGCCAAATTGCACTGTCGTAAGCGGACAAGGAACAACACAAGTGCAAGTTAACTTTGGTCCGGGCTTTTTCCAGGGCTACCTGCGCGTTACTGCAAGTAATGGATCACAAAACTCACCACAGGTTGTTGTTACTGTTTATTCAGCACCAACAGCACCACTGCCAATTGTTGGCCCTGCAACAGGAGCTTGTGGCGGCGGAACGTATACCTATTCAATCACTGGAGTAAACAGCGCTCAATCTTATACCTGGGCAGCACCAACAGGAGCCGTAATCAGTACCGGAGCAGCAAGCGGTAATCCATTGACTACTTCAGTATTAAGCGTTGACATAACTTTTCCAGCAGGTTTTCATGATGGACGTATAACCGTTTGTTCAAGCAGCGGATGTAATTCAAGTATCATAAGAGCAATGAATGTAAGATCAGTTCTGGTAGCTCCAAGCCCTATCACAGGTATTCAAAATGGTCTTTGCGATATTTCCAATGTGCCTTACTCAGTTTCACCGGTTGCCGGCGCAACAAGTTATACATGGACTATCAGTCCTCCGACAGGAACAACAATACACAATAATGGTAACAATGCTATCACAGTAGATTTTGATCAAACATTCAGAACAGCCTGGATGACTGTTACAGCTGATAACGTATGCGGTCATGGAGATCCACGTAACAGAGAATTAAACGCATGGCCCGGCAAACCAGTTATTCCTTCAGGCCCCGTAGGTGCATGTAACAATGATCCACAGAACAGCATTGCATACTATCAGATTGATCCTGTATTCAATACTACTTACTACAGGTGGTTTTTACCAACAGGAGCAACCCTGACCAACGGACTTGGAACTACAGACATCACAGTTGATTTTCTGGGTTCGGTTTCAGGAAATGTAAAAGTTTGGGCAGAAAATTCATGCGGCCATGGTCCTGCAGTATTAAAAGCGGTGACTGTAAATGCATGCAGGCTTGCAAATGGTGACGCAAGCGTAATGCAACTTACTGCTTATCCTAATCCGGCAACATATCAACTTACAGTATCCTTTACTTCCGAACAAAGCGAACTGTACTCTATACGTATGTATGACATGACCGGACGTTTGGTCATCGATCAGTCAAATCAGTCCTCTACAGGAATGAACAAACAAGAATTAAATCTTCAAAATATTTCGAACGGCTTATATAACCTCGTGGTAACACGCGGTGAAGTAACCGAGCGATTAAGAGTGGTTGTTGAGTAAATTGGTTTTTGGTTAGACGAGGGAGCCCTGTTCTGCAAAGAACGGGGTTTTCTTTTTTGAGTCGTTATTTCAGAATCTAAATTTGAAAAATAGCGCGAGCGATGTTGTGTAAATTCCAATAAGCCTAAAAGGAAAAGTGGTAGCCAGAAACAACTAGGAAAGATAGGCCATTGACATTTTCTTGCGTTCAATCGTTTGCACACGATCCGGACCCACTGAGATCACACTAACAGGAACCCCTGTATGTTCTTCGATATAAGCAATGTAATCTGAGAGAGCGGCAGGAAAATCTTTTTCCTGCTGGATGCCGGTAAGGTCTGTATTCCAGCCTTTCAATTGTTCATATACCGGTGTTGCGTCTTCATGCACAATATCATAAGGCATGTAATCGATCTTTTTGCCGCGATACATGTAATGGGTGCAAACCATCAGGGTGTCAAAGCCGCTCAGCACGTCACCTTTCATCATGATAAGGTCTGTAACGCCATTGATCATGATGGCGTATTTCAACGCAGGAAGATCAAGCCATCCTGTGCGGCGTGGCCGTCCTGTAGTAGAACCGAATTCATTTCCGGCTTTGCGCAATTGTTCGCCGGTGGCATCATTCAGTTCAGTAGGGAATGGTCCGCTTCCGACGCGCGTGCAGTAGGCTTTAAAAATCCCATATACATTTCCGATATGACGTGGTGAAATACCAAGGCCGGTGCATGCGCCTGCAGTAACAGTATTTGATGATGTTACAAAAGGATAAGAGCCAAAATCAATATCAAGGAGGGAACCCTGTGCGCCTTCAGCAAGGATCTTTTTTCCTTCAGACAGATACCTGTTGAGCAGGTGTTCGCTATCGACGAGGTTGAGTGCTTTGAGTGCTTCAATACCATCAAAGAATTCGGGTTCGAGTTCATCCAGTTTACATGGATAATTCATTTGCTTCAGCAATTCGCAATGCTTGTCGCAAAGGCTTTTATAACGTGCAAGAAAATCTTTGGATTCCACATCTCCGACCCGCAAACCATTTCTTCCGGTTTTATCCATGTAGGAAGGACCTATTCCCCTTAGGGTAGAACCAATTTTCCCTTTTCCCTTCATTGCTTCTGATGCTGCATCCAGCAGGCGGTGGGTTGGAATGATCAGGTGTGCTTTGCGGCTGATGAAAAGTTTTTTACTGATGTCAACATTCAGTTTTTTCAAGGCCTCAATTTCCTTCTTCAGCGTTACAGGATCAATGACAACACCATTGCCCACAATATTGATTGTATTGTCACGGAAAATTCCGGATGGAATAGTATGCAATACATGTTTGATCCCATTGAATTCAAGTGTGTGCCCTGCATTGGGACCACCCTGAAACCGCGCTACGACTTCGTAATGAGGTGTAATGAAATCAACAATTTTTCCTTTGCCTTCATCGCCCCACTGGAGCCCAAGCAATACATCAACAAGCAGGACAGAAAATAAAATTAAGTGTGAGAAAAAAAATCAATTTTGGAATTGACGAACTGCAGCAGGAAGATCCTCTGTAATGGTGAAAACAGTGTTCAGTTTTGTGATGATTAAGAGTTCTTTAATCTTATCATTGACATTGCAGATGGTTGTATCCCCGCCATTCTTGCGGCTTTTGGTTAGGATATTCACAAGTACATTGAGACCATTACTGTTCAGGTACTTGAAGTTATCCATACTGATCACGAAACTGTTGGTTCCTTTGTTGATCAGTTCCTGTACTTCATCAAGCAGGGGAGATGCCTGCGTTTTGTCAATGAGGTTGCCATTTATTTCGACAATGGCATAATTACCTTTTGTGTTTATTTTGTAGTTGAAATCCATGGGGGTGAAGGTAAGGGTTTTTCTTTTCCTGTTGATACAGCTATTTTCAATGAGTTTTGAACAGCCCGTTGCTAAAGGAAAAGGGGGCAGGGAAGGTTTTTAGGCTAATTTTTTTTATGCTTACAAAAGCCCTTTTCGGCAAGTTCAGTACACTTTCCGAACAGGTGAAGGGAGTGGTGGTCGATCTTAAATCTGAGGAGTTCACCAACCATACTTTGGATTTGCTGAATGCGTGGATCACAAAATTCAAATACGTGACCGCAGTCGTTGCAGATTAAATGATCGTGCTGCTTGTAAGCAAAGCTTCGTTCATAGAGGGCCAGGTTCTTTCCAAACTGGTGTTTCATTACGAGGT
>JAPLDB010000145.1:17178-23615 GCA_026391975.1 Bacteroidota bacterium
TTGTAAACAGTGGCACGGCTTACTTCGTATTTTTTTTTTCTGAGGATATTGAACAAGTGTTCGATGTCGAAGTGCTCATTGAATGAATATATTTCATCCAAAATGGCGAATCGCTCAGTTGTTTTCCGCTGATGATTTTGCTCGAGATATTCAGTAAATACCTTTCTGACTGTTATTTTGATATCATCGGGACTCTTCATGGCGGTAAAGGTCATAATTATCCTTTAAAAGCAACGAATTTTCATTCTCTGCCATGTAAGGTTATCTTTGCAACCAATTGTTTTAAAAAATGAGTAAAAAGGGTAGGGTTCTAATGGCGATGAGTGGCGGTATTGACAGTTCCGTTGCTGCCATTTTACTTCATGAGCAGGGGTATGAGGTGATCGGTTTAACCATGAAAACATGGGATTATGCCAGTTCCGGAGGGTCTAAAAAAGAGACCGGCTGCTGCTCGCTTGATTCCATTAATGATGCCCGTGCCATTGCAGTAGAGAAAGGTTTTCCCCATTATATTATTGATATCAGAGAAGAATTCGGGAATCATGTAATTGACAATTTTGTAGAAGAGTACATGGCCGGACGTACGCCAAATCCATGCGTGATGTGCAATACACACATCAAATGGGAAGCACTGCTGAAGCGGGCCGATATGATGGATTGCGAATTCATTGCCACAGGGCATTATGCCAATGTGAGAGAGGAAAATGGCAGGTATGTTGTCAGCAAGGGCCTTGATGACTGGAAGGATCAGAGCTATGTTTTGTGGGGGGTCAGTCAGGAATGCTTATCCCGAACCATGTTTCCGGTAGGCAATTTTAATAAGTCTGTGATCAGGCAAATGGCTTTTGATATGGGATTTAAAGACCTGGCAGCAAAAAGCGAATCCTATGAAATCTGCTTTATTCCTGATAATGACTACAGGGGTTTTATTAAGCGTCAATTGCCCGGAATCGAAGAAAAACTGGCTGATGGCAATTTTGTGACGACCTCAGGGAAGGTTATAGGCAAACACAGGGGGTATCCATTTTATACAATCGGCCAAAGAAAGGGACTCGAAGTTGCTGTAGGTGAACCTCTATATGTAACTGAAATTCAACCTAATTTAAATACTGTTGTGCTTGGAACTTATGAAGAGTTAAAGCGGCAGGAGATGTGGGTGAGGGATATTAACCTTATTAAATATGCTTCGTTAGAAAGTAAAACAGAAGCCATCACCCGTATCCGTTACAAAGACAAAGGGACATTTAGCACACTTGAGCAAAGCGGTAAGAATATGAAAGTTACTTTTCATAATGCGGTAACCGCAGTAGCTCCCGGACAAAGTGCAGTGTTTTATGAAGGGAATGACGTAATAGGTGGAGGCTTCATTGCAAAGGAACCATTCATCAATGAAGCAAGACAACAGTAGAGTAATTCAGTCGCGGTCAATTCACGGATTTTCATTTTTTGGATTTAGCTTTGAGCTCCTTGCAGCTTTTTCCATTCTGGCATTTTCAATTTTGAGCTCCTGTGGTAAGGAAACACTTGAAATCGATTCGCCCTCTCTGAACTACTTTCCAACACAAAAAGGGAAATACGTCATCTTTGATGTCGATTCAATTGTACACAGCACAGATGACAACGAAAATGATGATTCTGTTTATTATTTTCATTACCAGGTTAAGCTGGTCATTGATTCCTCTTTTACTGATGGTGAAGGAAAAGAGCGGCAGGTAGTTGTGAGGTATTACAGGGCAGATACAACGCAGGACTGGAGTGTCAACATCGTATGGAGTCAGTCGTTATCATCTTCCGGAGCATATATGTGGGAAGACAATGTTCCGTTTCATAAAATGAGTTTCCCTATCAACAGCCAGACAGAATGGAACGGGAATGATAAAAATACCATGGAAGAGGAAATGTACCACTATGATGATATCAATGCTGCAAGAACTTTAAACAGCATCAGTTTTGATTCTACACTTACAGTTATACAACGTGATGACAATAATGCCGTGGAGGCAATATTTGGTAAGGAGATCTATGCTTCAGGAATAGGAATGATCTATAAGGAAAGAAAAGACTTACGTAAGACTTCACAGATCGTGGTTTCGGGAACAGAGTTCAAGATGATCGTTAGTTCTTACGGCGAATAGAAGGATCGCTGCCCGGATTTTTTTTTAGTTCGGGAAATGAACCTTCTGATCATTTAGGAGAATGCTTTACATCAGTTCTTCCATCAATTGCTTCTCATATAATTCGTAGTAGAGTCCCTTTCTGCCTATGAGGTCGTCATGCGTTCCGGTTTCCATTACCTTTCCTCCATCGAGAACAATAATGCGGTCTGCATGCTTAACGGTTGAAACCCGGTGAGAAATCAGGATCGCTGTTTTACCTTCGGATTGCCTTTTCAGGTTGTTTAATATCTGCTCTTCTGTTTGTGTATCAACGGCACTCAGGCAATCATCAAACAAAAGAATTTTCGGATTTTTGATCAATGCCCTTGCAATGGAAACCCGTTGTTTTTGACCGCCGCTCAGGGTAATTCCCCTTTCTCCTATAAGCGTTTCAAATTTCTTGTCAAACTCCATGATGTTATCATAGATCACAGCATCCTTAGCAGCCTGATGAATATCATTTTCAGAAATTACATTCAGGCCCTGACCGTTTCCAAAAGCGATGTTATTGCCTATCGTATCAGAAAAAAGAAATACATCCTGTGGAACGTAGCCTACGCTGAACCGAAGGCCCGTAAGAGAAATGGATTCAACCTGTTTTCCATCAAAAAGGATTTCGCCTGAAGTAGCATCATACATTCTCACCATCAGGTTGGCCACAGTACTTTTTCCTGAGCCTGTTTTCCCAAGGATGGCAAGCGATTCTCCAGGTTTTACTTTGAAAGAAACATTTTCGAGGGCATGAATACCGCTTTCGGGATAGACAAAAGAAACATTCCTGAATTCTATTTCACCCTTTAACTCAATCCTGTTCTCATCATTGCTTTGGATCTCAGGTTCTGTGTGCAAGAATTCATTAATACGCACCTGTGATGCTGCAGCGCGTTGAACAATGGCTGTAACCCATCCTAATGCAGCAACGGGCCAGGTGAGCATGTTCACATAGATGATGAACTCTGCAATGTTTCCTGTGGTGATATTACCGGCAATTACTTCTTTTCCGCCGATATAGACAACCAGCAAAGTTGACAATCCGACAAGCAAAAGCATCAGGGGGAAAAACATAGAATTGATCTTAACAAGTTCCATGCTTTTCATTTTATAATCCCCGCTTTCTTTTTCAAATTCTGAAAGGCTTTGTGTTTCCTTTACAAAAGACTTGAGCACCCGAATTCCTGAAAATGCCTCCTGTACGAAGGTGCTTAATCTGCTTTGCTGCTCCTGTACGTCTTCGCTCTTGCTGTTCATCTTGGCGCTGACAAAATAAATTGATACGCTGAGAAAAGGAAGCGGTAGCAGCACATAAAATGCAAGGGTTGTGTTCACACTGAACATGATAATGATGATGAGTGTAAACAGCACCAATAGATTAATGGTGTACATGATGGCCGGCCCTATGTACATACGCACCCTGCTTACATCTTCTGAGATCCTATTTACCAGATCGCCGGTGTTGTTGCGCCTGTAAAATGCAAGGGAAAGCTTCTGGTAATGGGCATAAATGTCATTCTTGAGGTCATATTCTATCAATCTGCTCATTACTATCATCGTCTGTCGCATCATGAACATGATGATACCCCGTAGGATGCCTATGCCAATGATCATCAGCAGGAAAATCAATACAGTCTTGCTTAAAGCTGAAACAAGGGCGTTGTGGTCCGCACCTGTTACCTGATAATCGGAGAGGGTTTTTATCACAGCATCCAGCGATTTGCGTACCAGCTGTGCCGGATATATGGCGAAAAAATTCTGAACGATAACGAAAAGGATACCGAGCAGGAAGCGCCATTTATACTTCAGAAAATACTTATTCAGTTGGGCGAGTGACTTCATTTTTTAGATGAAAAGTGTGTTTTGCTCATCAGGAAAATCGGCTACCTTTGCCGCCACTTTTCAATATCCGCTGCGAAAGTAATTCAAATAGATAATCGTATTACGATAAGTTAATGCCACAATTCCAATTGTTTTGATTGAAATTGTTTGTATTCGAAAGATTTAGCAGCAGGAAAAAACATAATTACCATGCTTGAAGTTAAGGACATAAATGAAGCCGGGCTTTCCAATGATCTGGTATTCGGCAACAAATCGTTTGCCGGACATGAAGAGGTTGTATTTTGTTATGATAAGAAGACCGGACTCAAGGCAATCATTGCAATACATGACACTACCCTCGGACCCGCACTTGGCGGCACCCGCATGTGGATGTATAAAAGTGAAGCAGAAGCCCTAAACGATGTACTTCGGTTATCGAGGGGAATGACCTTTAAAGCAGCCATTACAGGACTTGAGCTGGGTGGGGGCAAAGCTGTTATTATCGGTGATGCACGCAAGGACAAAACGCCTGACTTGTTTAGAAAGTATGGAGAATTTATTGATTCTTTGAAAGGAAGGTATATCACTGCTGAAGACGTTGGTACAAGTACCAGTGACATGGTTTATGTACATGAACGCACAAAATTTGTGACAGGTCTTCCTGAAAGTATGGGAGGCAGCGGAGATCCATCTCCTGTGACGGCATACGGCGTTTATATGGGAATGAAGGCATCAGCCATGGAACGCTGGGGCGATGATTCATTGCGGGGAAAGAAAATTGCTGTGCAGGGCGTCGGACATGTAGGGGAGAACCTGGTGAAATACGTTACAGAAGAAGGTGCCAAAGTATATATATCTGACATCAACAAAGAACAACTGGAAGCGGTATCAAAAAAGTATGGCGCAGAGATCGTTTCGCCGGATGCGGTTTACGATCTTGATATTGACATCTATGCTCCCTGTGCTTTGGGCGCAACATTAAACACAGAGCATATTGGCAGACTGAAATGCGCCATTGTTGCCGGCGCAGCAAATAACCAGTTAGCGGATGAAAACATCCATGGCAAAATGGTAACTGATAAAGGGATCCTGTATGCTCCTGATTTTCTGATCAATGCCGGCGGCCTTATCAATGTGTATTCAGAGATCAAAGGTTACAATCGCGAAGCATCTCTTGAACAGGCAAAGAATATCTATACCACAACACTTGAGATTTTCAAAAAAGCCAAACTGGAGAATTTAACCACAGCTGCTGCTGCACGCATGCTGGCCGAGGAGAGATTACTTGCGGCAAGAAAAGCTTAACACGCTTTCGGGCCAGAAGTTCTTTAAATCATTAATCTGTTAAAGTAATTATGCAAGCATATTTTTTTGACGTGGTATTTACTGAATTCTATAAAAGTCTGCAATATTAAAATCCAAAACCAACTATGCTTTCCCGCAGACAACTTCGTATCAAGGTACTTCAATCTCTGTATTCATATTTCCAGTCTGGCACAGGCGAAATGAAAATTGCAGAGAATGAACTCTTTCGAAGCATTGATAAAATTCTTGAGTTGTATTATTTGCTGATGTTATTTATAACTGAACTGGGGCACGACGATCTGCTTGATTCGGAAGACCTGCAACGGAAGTATTTTCCGAAGGATGAAGAAGTTCATGCCAAAAACCGACTTCACAGTGTTCGCCTGATTGATGCTCTTGAAAAAAGTGATGCATTCAAATCAAAAGTCAACGAATACCATTGTTCATGGCAGACTGACCAGGACCTTGTAAGAAAAATATTCCTTGAATTAAAAAAATCGGAGGAATACAAAAAGTTTATGACTTCTGAGCCGGTTGACGAGAAAGAGCTGCTGTTGCAGATTGTGCGCGTGTTTATTGAAAAGTCGGAAGCAATGCAAAGTACATTGCAGGAGCGCAGTATATACTGGGGCGAGGATTTGAGTTTTTGTTGTCACCTCATCATAAAAACCATTAAGGAATTTTATGACCAGAATAAATTGAATTTCCCCTCTTTATACAAGGATGAAAAGGATGATAAAGAATTTGTGAGACTGCTATTTGAAAAGACAATACTTAACAATGCAACTTTTGAAACATCCATTTCTGCAAAAACCAAAAACTGGGATGTTGAGCGAATTGCGATGATGGATATTCTGCTGATGAAAATGGCACTTGCTGAGATGATGACATTTGAAAGCAGTCCTGTGAAAGTAAGCATTAACGAATACATTGATATCAGCAAGGAATACAGTACCCCAAAGAGTAAGCTTTTCATAAACGGTATCATTGACAAGCTTGCAACTGAATATAAGGCTGATGGGAGGATTGTTAAAACGGGTAGGGGGCTGGTCGAATGAAAATAGAATTAAGATTCATTAAGTTGCATATGTTATTTCATACCATTATTAAATTTGCAGCAAAAAGCAGATCTATGAAAATGATTCGTCCAATATTATTTATTGT
>JAPLDB010000145.1:23629-27688 GCA_026391975.1 Bacteroidota bacterium
AAGGGTAAAAATGATTCAGGTATTCCGGAAAATGCAATTAATCCTGATGTCATGAACAATCCTGCGAGCGCATCTGGAAATAATGACAAAACAAAGATTCCGGTTTTCCAGTTTGAGGAAGAGACACATGATTTTGGATCAATCACTGATGGTGAAAAAATTCAATATGCTTTTAAATTTAAAAATGTTGGAACGGGTGATCTGGTTATTCGATCTGCCAATGGAAGCTGTGGATGTACAGTTCCGGAGTGGCCTCATGAACCTGTTCCTCCGGGCGGAAGCGGTGTTATCAATATCACATTCAACAGTGCCGGGAAGCATGGCATGCAACATAAGACAGTTACACTTATTTCCAATACTGTTCCAAACACCAAGGTACTGACGATAACGGGTGAGGTTACCAATGCAGACGGAACAGTCACAAAAAATGAAGAAGGCCATTAAATATAAATCAATCTTATAAAACAATAAACTAAAATTCTATGTTCATTAATATTCTATTGCAAGGCCAGTCAGGAAGCGTAATGATGCAAGTTGTATTTCTTGTGGCTATCATCGTTGTGTTTTATTTTTTTATGATCCGTCCTCAAATGCGCAAGCAGAAGGCAGAACAAAACTTCCGTACCACACTGGAAAAAGGAGCAAAAATTGTTACGATAGGTGGAATTCATGGTCGTATTGTGGAGGTTTCTGACAAAACATTTCTTGTTGAAGTTGACAGCAATGTAAAAATGCGGATTGAGAAGTCTGCCATTTCTGCTGAAGCAACAAAGGCACTTGATCAGTCTAAGTAATTGAACCCGTTCTGTCGGGATTAACTGAGTATGAAAGACCGGTGGTCTTTCTTTTTTTATTTGTTAATTTTCCGTTTTAAATTCTTAATTCTGCACTGTGGATCCTTCGCATGACTTTTCGCAACCGGTTGCCAAGTTGCCCAAGCTGAAATTCAACAAGCGGCTGCAGGTCATTCTCATCTGTTTCCTTGTCTCTGTTGTATTCTGGTTCCTGATCGCTATGTCCAAATCTTACTCGGACAAATTCATTTTTCCGGTGAAGTATAAAAACTTTCCGGGGCAACGGATTGTAGTAAATGACCTCCCTGAATCAATCACACTTGCAGTGAACACCACAGGTTTCAGGATTTTGGCATACCGGTTTACAAACAAAGTAGAGCCCGTTACAATTGATGTGACTGAATCCCTTGGAGGAATGGAAGGCTTAAAGAAAGATTTTATTGCTGTGCCATCAGCATCATTTTCCGATGATTTCACACGACAGCTTGGAAATGATTATAAGATAACCGGATTTTCACCCGATTCGATTTTGTTCTCATTCAGCACCAAAATAACAAAGCGTGTTCCTGTTCTCCTTCAGTCTGAAATCACGATGGAGAAGCAATACGACACTACAGGCATGGCTTTGATTGAGCCAGATTCAGTAACGATATCAGGACCGGCGGCACTAATATCTTCTGTAGAGAATGTAAGAACTGCGTTGTTGAAGCGTACTGATGTAAAATCAAGCATACGCATGAAATTGCGACTGGAAATGCAGCATCTTATCACTGCAAATGTGGAAGAAGTGAACGTAACAATTCCCATAGAAAAATTTACGGAAGGCGCTCTTGAAATTCCGATCCATGCGATCAATGTGCAACCGGGTTACTCACTAAAGACATTTCCAGATAAAGTAAAAGTTCGATTTCGGGTTTCGCTGAGCAAATACAATGATGTACGTCCGGAAATGTTTGATGCTGTTGTAGATGCTATCGGGCTTCCAAATGAAAAGACAATGCAATTAAAAGTAAAACTGGAAACAATTCCGTATTTTGTCAGTGGAGTAAGCATTGAACCGGAAAGGACAGATTATATTCTACGGAAATGAAAGTTGTAGGTATAACAGGAGGAATTGGCAGTGGAAAATCCACGGTATGTAACGTGTTTCGCGTGCTTGGCATTCCTGTATATGAGGCAGACTCAGAAGCAAAAAAACTATACGATCTGCCGGAAGTCATTGCGGAGTTGAAAAAAGTTTTCGGAGGTCACTACTTCTCAAAATCAGGAGAGTTAGACAAAAGAAAGTTTGCCGATTTGATTTTCAATGATGAAACAGCGCTGCAAAAGATCAATGACATAGTTCATCCTTATGTTAAAAAAAGTTTCAGGGAATGGAGGAAGACACACAATGACAAGCCTTATGTGTTGAAGGAAGCCGCAATACTTTTCGAAAGCGGTTCGGATAAAGGCTGTGACAAAGTGATCACGGTTACAGCGCCGGATAATGTTAGATTAAAGCGAGTCATGAAGCGTGATCAGCGAACCGCCGACCAGGTTAATAAGATAATTGCTAAACAGTGGAGTGACGCTGAAAAAGTCAAGCGGTCTGACTTCGTGATTGTAAATGACGAAAGCGATCTGGTTGTTCCTCAAGTGTTAAAAATACACATGACTTTGACGGCTTGAAATATTTATGTAAAGAGACCTCGCTGAAAAGAACTGTATTTTTTTTCTTTGTATTTTTAAGGGAGCCAACGAAAAGCGCAATTTCTTTCAGATAAAACATTTTACCTTTGCACCCTGAATGAAAATCACTATTACCTTCTTTGTATCGCTACTTTTATCCATCTGTTGTATCGCACAGCAATCCTGTCCGCCTTCACAGAACAAAAAAGCTTCTTCATATTTTAAAGATGCGCAATCTCTCTATCTTTTTAAGCGCGATTTTGACAAAGCCCGGGTCTTGGTCCAGAAAGCCATCGATGAAGATCCTGAATTTGCAGACGCCTATGCGCTCTCCGGATTCCTCGCGCAAAAAAAACGCGACTTCAAAGCGATGGGAGAAATGCTCAGGAAGGCAATTGAATTATGTGAAAATGTAGACCCTGAAGCTTATTATCAGCTGGGCTGGCTGGAATATGATATGAAGAAATACAAGGAAGCAGAAAAACACCTTCAACGGTTCCTTGAATTTGACAAGATCAATGAAGAGCATGGAACGAAGGCAAATGGATTATTGGTGAGGTCAAAGCTATACGCAAATCCTGTCCCTTTCGATCCCAAACCGGTTCCCGGCATTTCTACTGCCGATCCTGAATACCTCGCCATCATTTCCCCTGATAATGATTATGTTTTTTTTACGCGCAGGTATGATCAGGCGCAAAAAGGATTGATCAGTACAACAAGCGTTGAAAAATTCATGCAGGCAAAACGCACCAATGGGATTTTTGAAAAAGGCGGTCCAATGGATTATCCGTTTAATCAGAAAGCCATTGGAAATGAAGGAGGCGCTACGATTACAATTGACAACAAGCATCTTTTTTTTACAGTAAATAAGGACGGCAATTTTGACATTTATTACTCTGACTGGAATGTTACTTACTGGGATGACATCACTAACATGGGACCTGAAGTAAATGACCCGAAACAATGGGATTCCCAGCCTTCAGTTTCTGCTGATGGCAATACACTGTACTTTGCAAGTGCAAGAGATTCGTCAACAGGAATTGATATTTATGCTACCCACAGGGATGCAAAGGGCAAGTGGACGAAGGCAAAGAAACTTCCTGCACCTATCAATACAAATGGTAATGACAAGTCGCCTTTTATTCATCAGGATGGACGAACATTGTATTTTTCCTCTGACAGTCTACCAGGACTTGGAGGTTACGACATTTTTATGTCGAAGATGGATGCAAAAGGGAACTGGAGTGAGCCGGTAAATATTGGTTACCCCATAAATACAGATGCGGATGAAGTTGGTTTTTTTGCCAGCACAGATGGGAAGTTAGGATATTTTTCATCCAACAGTGTAAAAGGAAGCAGTGGCTACGATGTATTTTCATTTGACCTTTATCCGAAAGCAAGGCCTGAAAAAGTCACTTTACAGAAAGGAGAACTCAGGGCAGATGGTCCGGATTCAATGGTTTCAGCAACAATTGAATTGAAAAATACATTTACCAATGAAATGACACGGATCAATGTTGATTCCGTAACCGGGCAATATTCATTTGTTGCAACATTGGACCATGATGTTGTTAAAAAAAAAAAAAAAAATGGTTAC
>JAPLDB010000043.1 GCA_026391975.1 Bacteroidota bacterium
ACAATGAATAAAACTATACAATTCTTAATCTTCCTTTGCATACTTACAACATCCTGTTTTGCACAAACCGGAATCACCTGGAACGCAACAACTGACATTATCTCGGCTTCCGGAAATAATCATCCCAGGATTGCGATTGACCGGAGCGGAAATCCACTCCTGCTTTGGAACAATACAACTGATGCCATGTTTGCACGATGGGATGGCGCTGCATTTACAACACCAATTTCCATCAATCCGAATAATATAGATGTGGCCGGAGCAGCCTGGATGGGACCTGATATTGTTTCATTTGGAGATACTGTCTACATTGTTTTTAAACAATCTCCCGAATCAATTGACACATGTCACATATTCTGTGTTCATTCATATGATGGCGGCGTTACATTTTCTACGCCTGTTCAGGTTGATGCAATTGCCGACAGTCTTTCCCGTTTTCCTGTCGTTACCACTGATGATTCTGGCAATCCGATCATTGGCTTTATGAAATTCAATGCATCATATCTTGATTCAAGGTGGGTAGTGGCGAGGTCTTCTGATTTCGGATTTTCTTTTTCTGTAGATACAAAGGCAAGTGGTTGGAGCAGTGGCACGTCAGTAATTTGCGATTGCTGTCCGGGTGCTATTGCATGCAGTGGAAATAATGTTGCCGTGGTTTACCGAGACAACAACAGCAACATCCGTGACATGTGGGCGGGCATTTCAACAGACGGAGGAAATTCTTTTTCCTTTGGAATGCCTATTGACCAGCATAACTGGAGTGTGTTTGTTTGTCCCTCAACCGGCGGTGATGCGGAGATCATCGACGATACGCTTTATTCAGTTTTCATGAACGGCAATGGTGGCACCAATTTATGTTATATGAATACCTCATCCATTTCCGAAATGGCAGGTTCACAAGGAATAGAACTTACAGATGCGATACCGGGACTTACATTCCAGAGTTATCCGCGATTGGCCAGTGATGGAACTGCAATGGCAGTTACCTGGAAACAGAACGTAAATGGGAATGATCAGTGCCTGATTCGTTTTACCAATGACATTTCGAATGGGTTGCCCATGGCCTATGATACTGTTGACCTCAACCATATAGTAAATGCCGATGTAGCAGTATATAACGGAACTGTTTATGTGGCGTGGCAGGATGACAGTTCGCTAACAATTAAATTGCGTACAGGGGCATTCAACTCAACAACCTCAATCCGGGACAATATGTCAACGCATAATTTTTCTGTTTACCCGAATCCAACTTCTTCAGAGGTGTTGATCATGAATGAGAATCCAATGGATGAAATTAAAATAACCAATTTGTTGGGACAGGAAGTGTATGAATCAAAACCGATGTTGAAGAAAGTCTCGTTGCAGTTGGAAAAATCCGGAATCTATTTTGTAAATGTTACTTCGGATAACCATAAATTTACAAAACTGCTCAGCGTGGTTAAATAGTTTTATTGCAGACGCATGTTGAGAATCATCTGTTTTTTGTGTCACATTATCGGATGACTTATTCTGAAACAATTGATTATTTATTCGAACGCTTGCCGATGTTTCAGCGCATTGGCGCGGCTGCATACAAGGCAGATCTGAAAAATACACTTGCGCTATGCGAAATTCTTGGCCATCCTGAATCAAAATTCAAAAGCATCCATATTGCCGGCACAAACGGCAAAGGCAGTACTTCTCACATGCTGGCATCTATCCTGCAGTCAGCCGGTTACAAAACGGGTCTGTATACATCGCCACACCTTAAAGACTTTCGCGAGCGGATAAAGATCAATGGTGTCATGATCCCTGAAGATGAAGTAATATCATTTGTTGAAAGGTACAAGCCGGCTTTTGAAGAAATTGACCTTTCATTTTTTGAATGGACGGTAGGCTTATGCTTTGATTATTTTGCGAAAGAAAAGGTTGACATTGCTGTGATTGAAACAGGACTGGGAGGAAGGCTTGATTCCACCAACGTGATCACCCCTGAAGTTTCTTTGATCACCAACATCAGTTATGATCACATGAATCTTCTTGGAAACACTTTGGAAAAGATAGCAGGTGAAAAAGCCGGCATCATCAAGCCGGGCGTTCCTGTTGTTGTAAGTGAAGATGATGAGACAAGTCACGTATTCATTCAGCGCGCAGAAGAAATGAAAAGCGCCATCTATTTTCCTTCAGGCAGATCAAAGGTTCAGAATGTAAAAGAAGATGCTGGGAGGATGGTGCTTGACATTGAAATGGACGATATCCGCTACAATAATCTGGAGCTGGATCTCACCGGCAATTACCAGCGTAAAAATGTGATAGGGGTTTTACAGACCATTGGCGTTTTACAAAAGCAAGGATGGGAAATTTCAGAAAAGCATATTTATTCAGGATTGAAGGAAGTAAAGCATTCAACCGGGCTTATGGGACGCTGGCAGCGCATTTGTGTCCAACCGCTAACCATTTGTGATGTTGGGCATAATGAAGCAGGGATCAAGGAGGTCGTTCAACAGATTTCAAAAACCCCTCATCAGCATTTGCATTTTGTACTCGGCATGGTGAACGACAAGGATATTTCTACAGTACTTAAGTTGTTGCCGGCAGATGCAACTTATTATTTCTGCAAAGCAGCGATTCCGCGGGCTATGGATGCAATGGAATTGAAGGATAAGGCAAGCACATTCCATTTGAACGGGCAAAGCTATCCTTCTGTTATGGCTGCACTCAAGGCTGCACAATCGTCGGCAGGGGAGGAGGATCTTGTTTTTGTAGGCGGAAGTACGTTTGTGGTGGCGGAGGTGGTGTGAAATTGTTTCCTCAAAAAATAATTCCAATCACGTGAGTCATTAAATTCTTTACAATTGAAAATAGGGGAGTGGACATCTATCTTTTTTTTACTCTCAGCAATTTTGCATTGATTGCAACTACGACAGTGCTTAAACTCATCAGCACTGCCCCCGCAGCCGGGCTTAGTAAAATCCCCCATTTATAGAGTACACCGGCTGCCAAAGGCATGGCAACTACGTTATATCCTGTTGCCCAAATTAAATTCTGAATCATTTTTCTGTAGGTGGCTTTTCCGAACAGGATTAACCCCGTTATGTCTTTTGGATTGCTGTTGACCAGGATGATTCCTGCCGTCTCCGCAGCAATATCACTTCCGCTTCCAACGGCAATTCCAATATCTGCCTAGGCCAATGCAGGTGCGTCATTCACTCCATCGCCGGTCATGGCCACAAATTCTCCTTTTGCCTGTAGTTCTTTTATCTTTTCTAATTTCTGATGTGGCAATACTTCGGCAAAAAATCCATCCATCAGTAACTCATCACTCACACTCTTTGCTACTGTTGCATTATCGCCGGTGAGCAAAATGGATTTGATATTATTTTCATGAAGTGTTTTAATGGCATCAATTGATTCAGGTCTGATTTTATCGGCTAACGCAATAAATCCGGCCAACTGATTATTGATAATCAAAAACACAATGGTTTCTGCTGTTGTGCTTGAATAATTTTCGGGTAAAGAGATGTTGTTTTCTTTCAGATAAAAGGGGCTGACAACTTTTACATTTTTTCCTTCGACATCTGCCTCAATTCCTTTTCCTGTAATAGCCTTGAAATTGGTTACTGATGGAATTGTGATTGAAAGTTCTTTTGCTTTAGAAATAATTCCCGTTGCAATGGGATGTTCAGAGTTTTGCTCCAATGCTGATGCAATGCGGATTATTTCTTTTTCATCCATTGAAGTTTGTAGCGTCTTTACTCTTGCGACTTCAAACTTTCCGAATGTGAGTGTTCCTGTTTTGTCGAAGATAATTGTCGTAATCTTTCTTGCGTTTTCAAATGCTGTTCTGTTTTTTATCAGCAAGCCATTTTTTGCAGAGAGTGATGTCGAGATTGCAACTACCAATGGAACAGCGAGCCCTAAAGCATGTGGGCAACAGATAACAATCACGGTTACCATTCTTTCCAGTGCAAATACAGCGGGTTTGCCGGCAATTGACCACCAGAAAAAGAATGTCATGAATCCCGAAACCAGTGCGACGATTGTAAGAATCCTTGCAGCTTTATCGGCAAGTAACTGGGTTTTTGATTTTGCTTTTTGGGCATCATTCACCAGTCCGATTACACGCGAGAGATACGAATCCTTTGATGAATGGCTCACTGTTACTCTTAATGAGCCGTTGCCATTGATGGAACCGGCAATGACTTTTATTCCCTTTTGTTTTTTTACCGGGACAGATTCCCCTGTAATCATGGATTCATTCAGGTAACTTTCCCCATCTGATATGATCCCATCTGCTGCTACCTTTTCTCCCGGCTTGATACATTAGCACAAACCGGAACAAAGAAACATTCGAAGGTTATTAAAATACCGGGGTTGGTTCACGGCAAAGGCGCTGATATTTCCAATGTTAAACAGATGCAACGATGGGCGGAGGAGAAATATATTACTGCACACATTGTAAAGAAGCTGGCAGACTGTGCAAAAGCAAAAGGAGATTTCGAACGGGCAGATTCTTATTGGAATTGTTACTACTGCGCGAAATTCGTTACAACAGCAAATGGCTTGCTTTTTACTGAGTATTGTAAAACACGGATTTGCGCACTCTGCAATGAGATTAGAAAAGCCATAAAAATTAAATTTTACTTACCTGTTGTGCAAAGATGGTCAGATCCTTTTTCAATGGTCTTAACTGTGAAAAATGTACCTGCGAAGGAATTAAACCAAAGGATAGATGAAATGTACATTCTCTTAGAAAAAATTAAAAATAAGTACAAAACACGGTTTAGAAGAAAGACAGGAATTAAGCTCGTTGGGTTCCGGGTTTTTGAATGTACTTATAATCGCACACGTGACGATTATCATCCACACTTTCATTTAGTAGTTGCAGATAGAAAAATTGCTGATGTAATTCGAACAGAGTGGATAATTGAAGGACAAAAATTATGGGGAAAGGAATCTATTTATGAACGCTCGCAAAAATATAGACGAATCGAAAAGGAAGGGGAGGAGAATGCTTTAGCGAGAATTATTAAGTATGGTACAAAAATATTTTCAGAGCATAATCCAAGAAATAAAAAAAGTAAAAAAGGAGTGTACATAGAGGCCTTGGATACTATTATCGCAGCAATGGAAGATCGCAGAATTTTCGATAGGTTTGGGTTTAACCTGCCTTCGCGCCCTAAAGAGGAAAAGAGAGTTCAGTACCTGAAAGATTATAAGGCTTGGACTTTTGTTTGTGAATATGCAGATTGGTTGGAAAAGGATGGTGCATTGAGCCTTTCGAATTTTGTTATCCAGGATGAAATGCGTGTTTTTTTTAATGAATCGATCATTAATACCAAGACTCATGAATTTCCGCCCAAAAAATTCATTATTTATTAATTTGTTTTAGCCTTGTTTCTTTCGTAAATTTGCAGACGTTGTAAGGGAACTATCCTTTTTGCTTTGCCTTAATGGCATGTTTTTCGTACCCTACAAAAGAGAGCAATATGACCTATGGATAAAAATTTAATTCGGAAACGTCATGATGGAACAATTGAATGCGAGGTTGCCGTTATGATAATTAAGGATGATGATAATACGTTTACAGCATATTGTCCAGCCCTGCAATTATCTACATACGGTGATTCAGAAACCGATGTTCAAGAGGCTTTTGCGGAACGGCTGGCAATTTTTATGGAAGAATTGTTAAGTCAAAAACTTCTTCATGATGAACTTATTCGCTTGGGATGGAATTATGAGGCAAGTAAGAATCCACATTTAACCCAGCCGGAAAATATTACGATCCCATTACATCTTTTGAATAGTTCTCATAGCATAATTAAAAAGCCATTCAGGGTTCCGGCCTACGCATGACATGGCATACCGCCCTATTCCTATTCAGCTTTTCATTCGGTATCTGAAAAGTTTGGGGCTTGTTCCAAATAGCAAGATGAAAGGTTCACATCAAAAGTGGAATTATCCCAAAGGGAAACAGCAACTTAGAAGATCAATTGTAATTCGGCCATCAAAGGACAGGGATGTTCCAGCACATCACATTCGTAGTTGTGCAATGGATTTAGGAAAATCAATGGATCAGGTATATGCGGAAATACTAGCACTGTAAATACCGTACTTAGAATTTCCTTTGAGTATAATTTTCCGGTGAACACAATAATGATTTTTTCGTGCAAATCCTGTGCAAATGAAAAAAGGCTTACGGAATATTATCTCGTAAGCCTTTGACAATCAAGTGGGAGTTACTG
>JAPLDB010000077.1 GCA_026391975.1 Bacteroidota bacterium
GATCATCATTTTTTTCCTGTCCCCGAAAATGAGGCAGAAAGGCTCACAGCACTGAAGAGTTATGGTATCTTAGATACACAGCCAGAAGATGAGTTTGATACCATCACCAGACTGGCGGCAAGGATTTCCGATAGTCCGATTGCATATGATAAGTTTAATCGATTCAGACAGGCAATGGTTTAAATCGAAGATTGGAATATCCGCTCAGGAAACTTCGCGTAAATTATCCATTTGCCAGTACACAATCATGCAGGATGATCTGTATGAAATTCCGGATCTGACGGAGAATGCTTTATTCTCGGATAATCCGATGGTTAAAGGGAAGCCTAATATCAGATTTTATGCCGGTGTGCCGCTGATCGATGCCGGCGGATTTCATATTGGTAGTCTTTGTGTAATTGACACCAAGCCAAAGTCACTGAGTATTGAGCAGAAAGATGTGATGAGGTTGCTTGCCAGGTCCGTTGTTGCGCAGCTGGATTTACGAAAACAAAACAAAGAACTGGAAGAGAGCAAGAAAGTGCTTCAAAGTTTCTTTGACCTGTCGCTCGATCTAATGTGTATTGCAAATGTCAATGGATATTTCATGAAGGTGAGTGCTGCATTTTCCGCAGTGCTCGGTTATTCTGAGGAGCAGCTTCTTGGAAGACCTTTCTTCGACCTTATCTACCCTGATGACATTATTGAAACACAATCAGAAGTAAGTAAATTATCCAAGGGCGAACTTACTATTCAATTTGAAAACCGTTTTCGTAAAACAGATGGATCTTATGTTTGGCTGAGCTGGAACGCTGCTCCGGATACTGCCTCAGGAAATCTTTATGCTTGTGCCCGTGACATAACAGAACAAAAACTATCAGAGGCATTGAATGAAAAAAATCTGGTGTTGCAAAAAGAAAAAGAAGTCGCTGAGCGAAGTAGTAAGCTTAAAGAGCAATTTCTGGCAAACATGAGTCATGAAATGCGAACGCCACTGAATGCCATCATCGGGCTGTCTAATTTATTACTTCATAATATTAAACCGGAAGGGAAGGAGCTCGAATACCTTCAATCCATTAATGTCAATTCAAAAAACCTTTTCAAATTGGTAAATAAAATTCTTGATTATGCAAAAATTGAATCAGGAAAAATGGAAGTAAACAATATTGATTTTGATCTGAAGAAAGTACTCAACGATATTGAAAGTTCTGTGAGATTGTCTGCAACCCAGAAGGGTTTGAATATTTTCGTAAGTACTGCTCCTGAAATTCCAATGGGTGTAACAGGAGATTCTGAGAAATTAACCCAGGTGCTGGTCAATCTTTTATCCAATAGTATCAAATTTACAAGTAAAGGGCAAGTAGCACTCAGTGTTGAATTAATAGCCGGAGATGCATTTGCAGCGGTGATTAAGTTCGTTGTCAGTGATACGGGATGCGGAATTCCAAAAGATAAGGTTGATGAAATATTCCATCCATTCAGGCAGGTAAATGATTCTTTTACACGCACGATAGGAGGGACAGGGCTCGGTCTGACCATTACAAAAAAGTTAATAGAATTAATGGGCGGCGAGATCAATGTGGTTTCTCAGGAAGGAATTGGTTCAGAATTTTTCTTTTCCTTAAAATTTCCCGTCTGTGACCAGATGGCAGTTGGTGTTAATGATAATCTGCCTCAAAATGACATTGTCGCATCTGAAGGATTGAGGATCCTGTTGGTGGAAGACAACCCATTTAACCAGATGGTGGCCATAGATACGCTTAAAGACTGGAGCTCTTCGCTTGTAGTTGATGTTGCGGAAAACGGAAAAATTGCAATCGATAAATTATTGCAGAATGTTTATGACCTTGTGCTGATGGATATTCAAATGCCGGAGATGGATGGTCATACAACAACAAAAATGATCAGGAATGAACTCCCCCCTGCAATAAGGAATATACCAATTATTGCAATGACCGCACATGCATCGGTAAACGAAATTGAATCCTGTATCAATGAAGGAATGAACGATTATATTTCTAAACCTTTTGAAGCAAATGATCTCTTTTTTAAAATAATGAAGACAATTGTATCCAAAAATGATCGCACCACCGTATCGGATTAATCAATTGTATGTTAATGAAATGAAGGATCGTTTAAAATTCTGAATAGCAGAAATATTTATAATCTAAAGAATTCCTTGTCTCGTCTCGCCTCAGGCGATGTCATTCATTTGCGCCGATAAACTTCAGAATCCGAAAAATTTTTAAAAAAAATCCCGGTCACTTTTCGCAACCGGGATTTGTTTGTGGTGTGTATGATCAGTCTTTCAAAATGATCCGCTGCGTAAACTCAGACTTTTCGGATTTACAACGCATGATATAAATTCCTTTGTCAAGATCAGAAAGATCAAGTGACTTGCTCACTTTGTTCAGGTCATTGTATACAACTGATCTTACTTCCTTACCAAGCAAATTCATCACCGTTACTTTGCAATTGCTGAAGAGTGGACTTGCAGAAATTGTAATTATTCCGTTCGATGGATTAGGGAAAATCGAAGGCGTGGTAGAAACCGGAGATTCTCCAACCGACATCGGACCGTCTGCGGTGCAGAAGTCATCAAAGGCTACGTTGCCGGTGTCTTTGTCGTAAAAGAATTTAATAAAAGCAGCTCCGGGATTCAGGGCATACTGACGATACATACCTGTAGTATTAACAGGGTTGATGGACTGAATCAAAGACCAGTTGGATCCATTCGGAGAATCATAAATATAAAAAGTGCTTCCAGAATTAGTAGCATTTCCTTTCATCCAGAACTGAACGTAAGTAGCACCGGTAATATCGGGAGAGATCATAGTTGCACTATCTACTCCGAACTTATACGAATTCGGTCCGCTTAATCCTGAGCTTTGTGTAGAAGTATAAAAACTAAACTGACTGTGATAACTAATTGTAAATCCATTGAAAACACCTGATGCTGCACTTGCAGAATCATAGGCATTGAAGTCTTCACAAATAATAAAGTTTTGGGCACTTGCAGCAAAACCTGCGCAGAACATTGAAATAATAAGTAGGAGTTTTTTCATTAGCATATGGTTTGAAAGGCCAAAGGTAGGCGATTACCCTGACCTAAAAAAGTTTTATAATAGGATTAAGGAAGCTCATTTATTATTAAAATCACTCATGGTTCTGTCTACGCCAATTGCCACAAAGCTTTTAGTAATTTTTACACATTGTTCAATGCGTTCCGGCAATATTTTTTCTTCTTCAGCATTCCATTTCCCCAATACATAATTTACCTGGTGACCTTTGGAGAACTCACTGCCGATGCCGAACCGCAGGCGTGCAAACTCAGTGGTGTTGAAAGTGGCAATGATATCCGTAAGTCCGTTATGTCCGCCGTCGCTCCCTTTCTTTTTCATCCTCAAAGTGCCAAAAGGCAGTGCAAGGTCGTCGGTAATGATGAGCAGGTTTTTGAACGGGATCTTTTCTTCCTGCATCCAGTAGTTCACAGCTTTGCCGCTGAGATTCATAAAGGTTGTCGGCTTGATGATGGTAATACGGTTTCCTTTGAAGCGGGACTGATTTACAAATGCATACCGGTCGGATGAAAATAG
The DNA here is from genome assembly GCA_026391975.1 of Bacteroidota bacterium. GTDB lineage: Bacteria > Bacteroidota > Bacteroidia > AKYH767-A > 2013-40CM-41-45 > JAPLDB01. The sequence continues at coordinate 3,576 of JAPLDB010000077.1, forward strand.
TTTTATGGATTTTGTTTTCTCCTCTTCTTTTTGAAATGCAGATGCAAGGGCATCAGCCACATTGAAGCCAACATTGTGACGTGTGTTTTCATATTCGTCACCGATATTGCCAAGACCAACAATTAAATACTTCTCCATAAAGTGATTTCGAATTTCGGATTTTGGAGCAATGTTAACTACGTGCCGTATGATCTTTTCTCAACAAAATAAAAACGCCTCCATCCGGTTGAATGAAGGCGCCTTTACGTCTTTGAAAAAAATTATTTCTTCTTTTCGTCTTTTGCAGGTGCTTTCGCTGGCGCTGCTTTGGCATCGGCTGCCGGTGCTGCTGCTGCTCCTTCTGCAGGTGCAGACCCTTCTGTGCTTGCTGTCGCTACCTTTGCTTCTTCAACTACAGCACGGGCTGTCTTGATAGCTACAATGGCTGCTGCCGGGATATCAAGGAACGTTACTCCATCCAATACCATATCACGCACGCGTACAGTCTGACCGATCTGCATGTCATCCACTTTCAGCTCGAACTGATCCGGAAGGTCTTTCGGTAAGGCGGAGATTTTCAGCTTGCGCATCTTGTGCAGCATCTGACCACCGGCGCGAACACCAACAGCAGTTCCTGTCAGGCGAACCGGAACTTCTACTGTTACCTTCTTGTCTTCCACAACTTGCATAAAGTCGATGTGAAGCAAACGGTCATTCACTGAATGAAATTGTAGTTCTTTCATAACAGCACGGTAAGTTGAACCATCAATGTCAAGATCTACCAAGTGTACATTCGGTGAATAAACTAAATTTTTAAGAGATAATGCCGGTACACTGAAGTGGACTTGTTCTTTCCCACCATACAGCACACACGGAACCTTACCCTGTGCCCGCAGGGATTTTGTTTCCTGCTTTGATTGGGCTGCTCTGCGAGCTCCTGTGATTGCAAATGATTTCATTTTTTAATTTGAGATTTGATTAATATATATTGAAATTTAATAAGTGACGACTAATTGCTTCGAGCTGTTCCCAATGACTTAATGACCAATGACGGCTGTTTTTTTTAATTCACTAAAAATATCTGACTGATGCTTTCGTATACATAAACCCTGCGGATGATGCGTGCAAAGAGTTCAGACGTTGACAGCACTTTTATTTTATCTGATTTTTGTTGAAGTGGAATGGTATCACTAACAATTAGTTCAGTGAGCTTGGATTTGTTGATACGGTCATATGCTTCACCGGAAAGTACAGGATGAGTGCAGCAAGCACGTACGCTGTTGGCTCCTTTGTCGAATAACATTTCTGCTGCCTTGGTAAGTGTTCCTGCCGTATCACAAATGTCATCAACCAGCATAATGTCTCTGCCTTCCACATCGCCGATTACTGTCATCCCCTCGATCACATTTGCTTTTCTTCTCACTTTATCGCAGATGACCATTTCTGCATTGAAATATTTTGAATAACCGCGTGCACGGTGAACACCACCCATATCAGGTGCTGCAATGGTGAGGTTTGGCAACTTCAGTGATTCGATATACGGAACGAACAATGATGAAGCATCAAGATGATCTACAGGAACATCAAAGAATCCCTGGATCTGTGGTGCATGGAGGTCCATCGTCATTACCCTGGTAACACCGGCAGCACTGAGCAGGTTGGCAACGAGTTTGGCTGAAATGGCAACCCTTGGTTTGTCTTTTCTGTCGCTACGCGCAAAACCAAAATATGGAATAACAGCAGTGATATAATGAGCCGATGCCCTTCTTGCTGCATCGATCAGAAGCAACAGTTCCATCAGGTTGTCGCTTGGTGCGAAGGTGCTCTGAATGATAAATACATCAACCCCGCGCACACTCTCGTCAAAACTTGGAGAAAACTCCCCATCACTGAATTGCTGCACATTCACTCTGCCCAATTCCTGACCATAATTGGCGGCAATTCCTTCAGCAAGATATCGTGTGGCACGACCGGAGAATAATTTTACCTGATTTTCCATTAATTTCTATAAGAATTACGAGTTTACAGTCTTTTTTGCTGCCTACTGCCTACTTTTTTTTCGGGACGCAAAGAAAAGAAAATAGGCAGAGCAGGCAAAAATTATTTTAGGTTATAAATGCATGGTTACCTCTTAAATGACAATTGGTTAACCCTCCTTCCGGCCCAAAAGAAGCCTGGTTGCACCAATCTTGATTTTTAGTAGATTTGAAAAATATTATCCCCGAATCGATGAAAAAACTACTCCTCTTGGTCATTTTGGCTTCAGGCCTCACTTTTCAGTCTGGTGCCCAGATCCTCTGCATCATGTGTTATGACCAAAATGACTCCATAAGTTCCGGCGTCAATAACCTGCTGCTCAATGGAAGTTTCGAAAATAGCAATTGTGCTTCGGGTTATATTCTCGATGTGTTTTGTCCAAACTCAAGCTATTATTCCTGTGACATCACAAACTGGACATGCACAGGCGGCGGCAGTCAGACTTATGTATGCGTTTTCGACAGTTTGCCCGGAACACGTTCCACAATTGTTGACGGATCATACGGTGTCTACATGGGAAATTATTTTTGCAATCCCTGCTCACAAACCGCTGACGATACATCTTGTTTCACAATGACTGATTGCGAGCTTTCCGGAATTCCTCCCGGATTTCCTACACATGATCCTGCCTATGGAGGCAGCACCGGTGTTAGTATTGAGCAAACAGTGAATGGGCTTACTATCGGAAATACATATGTACTTGAGTTCTGGGTTGGCGGAGAAAACAATTCAACATACTTTATCAATCCCGGAATGTTCGGCGTTGATGTCGGTTTTGGTAATTCGCTTTTACGTTGTGTTGAAACCCCTTATAGCACAGGCATTGGCAAACGATACATCATAGAGTTCAATGCCAATGCAATTTCTCATACTATTAAATTCACCAGTTGGGGACATGTATGTTCCAGCTGTACTGAAGCAGTACTTGACCAGGTCCGTTTGTACACAATTGCTGAGTTGAATCCTTCCATCCCGCCATGTGCAGGGTCTACGGTTTCTGCGCTTTTCACTGCACCGAATCACATTTGCCCCGGCACTTGCACCAACTTCAATAACCTGTCATTGAATGCAACAAACTTTTTATGGTCTTTCCCGGGTGCTGTTCCTTCAACCAGTACAGACGTAAATCCTACAGGTATTTGTTACAATACTCCCGGCAACTATGCAGTATCATTGATCGCAACAAATGCAGTTGGTGGTGATACCCTTACGCTGAATAATTACATGACAGTGTACCCTTATCCGGCTCCACAGGGAATTGCACAAAGCGGAGATACTCTTTTTGCCAACACCGGTGCAGTTACATATCAGTGGTATTTCAGTGGTACGCTCATTCCCGGAGCAACGGATTATTATTACGTTGCAATGCAGAGCGGAGACTATAATGTCGTCGCCACAGATGTAAATAATTGTGAAGTGGAAGCTGCGATCTTTGATGTAATAGCCGCAGTTTCTCCGCTCTCTTTTGGAGAAGAACGGGGAGTGCGGGTTTATCCAAATCCGGTTGATGATTTACTCAACATTGATCACCCGTTTCTCTCAGGAGAAAAAGCTACGATTTCCATTTACAACATGGTTGGTGCCCTGCAAACCATAAAGACACAGAAAATTAACGCTGCATTAAACTATGATGTTCATGGATTGGAAAGTGGTCTTTTCTGGCTTGAGATTTCCAATGGCGAACGGAAACTCAGAACCCGTTTTTTTAAGCAATGAATGGGTTGGAAGCCCTTATGGCCACAGTAAAATTCGGCTCATTCACCCATTCAATTAAGGCGCTCACAATAAGTTTGTGTTAATTGACTCTTTATCCAATATTGCGCCCTTGTTTTTTGCTACATTAGCAGCCAGAACTATAGAATTGTTTTGAAAAATCATCTCCAAAAAATCGCAATAGCATTTGGATGCTTGTTGGTATTGGCCATATCACAGGCTTCTGCACAAAACTATTTTCGGTCCATTGCAACCGGTAACTGGAATGCCACAACTACGTGGCAGATGTCACCGGATAATATTACCTGGGGACCGGCTGCTTACACGCCAACTTTTAATGACTTTACAGTCACCATTCAAAGTCCGAACGTTGTTACTATTACCGCGGCAGTCACCATTGATGAAACAGTGGTTAATTCAGGAGCATTTCTTGCCAACAGCGGGGCAATAGTTGTGACATTCAATGATGGGGCGGGTGTCGATTTGATCATCAATGGTACTTTTACCGAGAATGCAACGTCAAGTATCACCTGGACGGCTACTGCAAGTTGGCTGATGGGATCTTTCGGAACATTAATCAGGACACAGAATACTTCATCCAACTTCTGGCAACAAAGATATAGTGGGGGAATCTCCTCAATACCGGCTACTGCAAACTGGGTCCTGAGAAAAACCGGAGGCGCCAATCCAAGTATCACCACCACAACCGGTGGAGCTGCAGGTGCATGGTACCCGAACCTCACCATTGAGAATAATACAGGAGCCATTTGGAATACAACCACCTCTAGCACTTTTACAGGATTAACGTACTTTCCTACAATCAAGGGTAACTGGGATATTGGTGGAGCAGGAACAAATACAGTAAACTTCTTAAATCAGCATACGAATCCTACACCAACACGCTTGTTCGGCAACCTGACCATCAGGGCGGGAAGTATTCTTAGCAACAATGGAACGGGCCTTGAAGTACAGGGAAATGTTACTGTTACAGGCACATTACAGTATGATGCAAATGATTTAAGAACACTTGATTTTGCCGGAGGCATTGCACAAACATTCAACGGCGCTGGAACAGTCGGCATCTGGAACATGCGCATGATGAAGACTGCAAATGATCTCACACTAAATCGTGCAATCAAAGTAGACAATGCACTCACCTTAACAGCTGCCGGAACCGGAGGAAGAATTTTTTCAACCGCTGCCAATTTGATTACGATCGAAGACAATGCAACAGCACTTGGTGCAACAAACACAAGCCATGTTAATGGTCCCGTAAAAAAACTTGGCGATGAGGCATTTACTTTTCCTGTCGGGAAGAATGGTTATTACAGAATGATCGCAATGGGTATTGCCACAGGTTCTGCCGGCGGTACTTTCTGGACTGAGAATTTTAATTCAGGTTGTACATCTTTATGTCTTGCAAGCAGCTATACCGGACCCAATGGTTCATGGACGATGACCAACCTTGGCCCTGGAACTCAATGTGGCGCTCCTGTAACAGCCAATACTTTCTATATCAGTTGTGCTGAATCAGGAACAGGTGCAGGCAGCTGTGGTACAGTATGTACTGGGACAGCCAGTTTACACGTCGGAAATATCTCAACCTCTCCAAGCGCTCCTTTCTTTTGCCCTACCGGTGATTGTGGTGCCGCTTATGATGCAGGTGGTTATTGCGGATTGCTTGGTTCAACACCTTCTACTGCCACTGATAAGAGAGCCGAATCACCAACGATCAATTGCACCGGACAAGTCGGAATTTCTGTTGGCTTTAATTACATGGAATTCGGCCAGGGCACTAATGACAATGCTACTTTGTGGTATTATGACGGTGCGGTCTGGAGCCAGATTGACGATATGCCAAAAAGTGCCTGTTGCGGAGGCGCCTGCGATGGGACAAGACAAGGCCAGTTTACAGCACGTTCAGTTGCCTTACCCGTATCTGCAAACAACAATCCGAATGTAAAAATTGCATTCCGGTGGGTGAATGATGATGATGGAACCGGCACCGATCCGTCTTTTGCAGTCGATGATGTTACTGTTGGCACGGCCCCTGTTGGTGCTGATGCGTACACTGCAGAATACCTGAGGGCGAATCCGCAGGTGGTTTATAACAATGTATTAAACGCTCCGCTCAACCATATTTCCCAGTGCGAATACTGGACCCTGGTTCGCAGCAATGGAGTGCTGCCAAGAACTGTAACATTGAGTTGGGATACGCCAAACAGTTGTGGAGTAACCAATCTGAGTGATCTAAGGGTTGCGTACTTTAATACAGCATCATGGGATGACAAAGGCAATGGCGGAACAACCGGAGGCTTGGGTGCTGGTACAATTGTTTCCGCATCTGCAGTAAATAATTTTGGTCCGTTTACACTTTCATCAATCAGCACGCAGAATCCATTACCGGTTTACCTGGTTGATTTTTCCGCAACACCACAAGGAAATGATGTGATGTTGAACTGGGTTACATCAAGTGAAATCAACAACGACCGTTTTGAAATCCTATCTTCAAATTCTTCATCCGGAATAAATTCATTTGAAGAAATTGATCAGGTTAAAGGTGTTGGCAATTCGACAACCTTACATTATTATTCATACCTCGATCAGCGTCCGGGTAAAAAAGGCACATACTATTATCGCCTCCGACAAGTGGATTACGACGGAAGAAATATGCTGTCGAGCATTGTTGCAGTAAATTTCAAGAACGGAAAAGCCCTCAACCTGCTCGGTGTGATTCCAAATCCATACACAGAACGTACTTCTGTTCAGGTGTACCTAAGCGAAGGTGGTCAGCTTACTGAAAGGATCGTAGATGTTTTCGGGCGGGAAATTTCAGCTAACACTTTTTCGCTCGACAAGGGTATGTTCTCTTTTGATCCCGAAGAAACCACGTCGCTCAGCGCAGGAGTTTATTTTGTAGAACTTATTTTCAATGATGAGCGGGTGGTGTCCAGGCTGGTGAAAGAGTAATTGCTGACTCAGAATAATATTATTATTAAGAATGAATTTTGCTGCTTTAATGAAAGCGACCTTGAATATTATGAAAAATATTTTAGTCATTCTTCTTGCAATTGTAAGCTCATGCGTTTCTCCTCTTTCAGCACAGACTCCCGGAGGTAAAAGCGATTCATATTGCACTTTTGCCGGAAAAAAAGGCGGCAACATTTCAAAAAAAAAAAATTGAATCTGCAAACACCCTTGTTTTTGTTGGGCCTGACAGTACATGGAAGGTCACGCATTTCAGATTATCTGTTGTTGCAAAGAATTTGCCCTATAAAGAATTTGGTGTCGATGGTGAAATGCTATCGGATGAAATGATCAATTACCTGCAACGGTGCCCTCCCTCCGGCAAATTCTATATTGAATATATCAGGGCTGGAAATAAAAACAGTTCCCGGCAAATCGCTCCGCTTTCATTTGAGGTAGTAGAATAGATCTTTTCTTTCCGTTATCATTTCAGATAAATACCTTGCAGGGAATTTTCAATTAATCGCTTTGGTATCCCTTAATAAAGTCGTTTTCATTTTTATTTTATTGACCGCACGGCTATCTGTCGGAACCTGTCAGAGTCCTTATCTATTAAAGTCCCCTCAAGAATATATTTTATCAGGATCATCAGCCGGCGTTTCAGTTACCGGCTTTCTCTTTTCTCAATACAAACATAAGCTTACTGTTGATGAAATTGCGAACCTGAAAAGTGAAAGCATCAATTCATTAGACCGCACCGCCGTTAAATATTATTCTCACTCAGCAGCATATACAAGCGATGTGCTCATGTTTTCATCAATTGCAATCCCATTGGCATTACTGCTAGATAAGAATATACGCAACCACAGCGGTCAATCCGGAGTGATCTATCTGGAAACAATGGCAATTGCTTCAGTAGGAATAAGTCTTTCCAAAGGAATCATTCGACGGCCACGTCCTTATGCTTACAATCCATCGGTTCCTGAAAGTGAAAAACAAAAAACGGATGCTACCAATTCATTTTTCTCCGGCCACACTACGGTTTCCGCTGCATCAACTTTTTTCGCTGCCAAAGTTTTTTGTGATTACAATCCAAATTCAAAATGGAAACCAGTTGTGTGGATTGGCGCAGCGGCCATTCCTTTGGCAACAGGATTTTATCGTTACAGAGCGGGGAAACATTTTCCAACGGATATTCTTGTTGCCTTTTGTTACGGTGCCCTGAGTGGCATTTTAATTCCGCAATTGCACCTTCAGAAAATAGGGAATTGAGAAATATTATTTTTTAATTATTGGAGGAAAAACAAGAGGTATTATACATTGACATTCAGTTTTTTTAATTCATCCCCCTGCATATTTTCCAATATGTGAATATTGTAACTTATTGAAAGAATTATGTAACGCTTCACAGAGGCCTAGAGTCTATTTTTGTCTCTTCATTCTGAAAATCTCTTAAAAATAATCCAGATAAAATAAATATGACAATAACATGGTGGGCTGGATTGGCCATTGCAGTTTTAATTGTTTGCTTGTTATACAAGTTACGTAAAAAAAAATCATGAATAAAAATTTTCTTGTTGGGTTGTTTTCAATCATAATGTTTCAAAACTGCTATGCCCAAACAGATTCCGCGCCTGTTGATTCACAAGACATGTGGAATAAAAAAGAGGCATCTAAGAACAATTCTGGTCGTAGCAGAAATCCGTCAGATATCGGAGAGGTGTACAAGCTTAACTTAGCTGTTGATATTCCCATTATTGCAATAGGAACAGGATGGTCACTTTTTGCATTTACTAAAATCTATAAAAAGCCCAACCCGACTGAACAGGAAATCAATAATTTAAAGACAAGTGATATAAATGGCTTTGACCGTTGGGCAGTTTACCCATATTCGCAGAAGATGCATAATATGAGCCAGTATCCTTTTCTAACATCTATTCCTCTTCCCTTGCTTTTTTTCCTCACAGGAAAGGATACACGTAGCGATTTTTTTAAATTAACTTTTCTCTATTGGGAAACAATGTCAGTTACCGGCTTGACCGGTACGATGGCGACCTATAATGTTGACCGGTACCGGCCATATACTTATAGCTCCGAGACGCCTATGGACAAAAGGACCGGCCACGTGGCAAAGAACTCATTCTATGCCGGGCATGTGCAAGTAGTAGCCACCCCAACATTTTTCATTGCTCAGGTATTCGCTGATTATCATCCGGATTCCAAATTGAAATGGCTGTTCTATGGAGGTGCTGCTGCTGCAACAGTTACGACGGCTTATTTCCGGCTTAGAGGAGGATTTCATTTTCCTAAAGATATTCTTTTGGGAACGACTACAGGTGTACTGGCGGGAATTTTTGTACCGCGGTCGCATAGAAATAATTTATTAAAAAAATCGCAGGTGAGCGTTTTGCCGTTCTCAACAGGAGATATAAATGGCCTGACATTTACCTATAGGTTCAAAAAATAATTTCATACTGCCTGATTAAATCAGGTGTCTGAAATCGACAAGTGCTTATGCAAAGAATCTTAATAATCATTGTGAGTTCATAAAATCAGTTCATTATACATTAAATATTAATATCATAGGAAATTTACTTTACATCATCGCAGTCATTTTAGTCATCGGATGGCTGATTGGTTTTATCGGATATGGTGCCGGCGGCCTTATCCACATTTTATTGGTCATTGCTGTCGTTGTAGTGTTGTTGAGAGTCATCTCGGGAAGAAAGCCTTTATAAGAGGCGACCTGTTTTGAGATTTACTTCTTTCAATTTCTACCTAATTTTGGTGAAGGCCTTCTTCAGCATTGTTCTTTTGGTTATTTCGCCTTTTATTTTGTATGGGCAAAACGTTCCGGCGCAGAACCCCAATAAGGTGGCCCCTTCAGATACCATAGTTCCGGGTAAAGGTGAGCCTGAAAAGCAAATAAAAGAAATTGAAAAGGTCAAGGTAAAACAGCTCTCCGATTCAACCGGCGACGAGCCGAAGAAAAGTGCACTGGTTGATACAACTATTCAGAATAAATACGGAGACTTACTCAACGATGATTCTTTATACAACAAAAGATCCCGGCTATGGCTACCACTTGTCGAATTAACTGCTGCCAATGCATTGGTGTGGTCAATGGACAGGTATTTACTGAATGCTGAGTACGCAAGGGTAGGTGCTGCTACATGGAAATACAATTTTAGAAATGGTTGGGAGTGGGATACCGATCGTTTCGGAATCAACTTTATTGGTCATCCTTATTCCGGCACGATGTCCTTTAATGCGGGCCGGGCAAATGGTTATAATTATTTTCAATCTTCCTTTATGGCTGTGGGAGGAAGCCTGATGTGGGAATTTTTAGGTGAAAACACGCGACCATCCTACAATGATATAATCAATACTCCGGTCAACGGCGCATTTATCGGTGAAATATTTTACCGCATAAGTTCAAATATTCTTGACGACCGAACGAGAGGATTACAGAGGTTTTCCCGTGAGCTTGCGGCAGGATTAATTAATCCTGTAAGAGGAATAAACCGGCTGTTACAGGGAAAGACATTCAACAGAACCAGCAAAGAAGTTTATCAGAAGGAACCATTGAATATTTCCCTGTTTGCAGGATTGCATTTGATAAATGATAACAGAGAGGCGTTGACGGGAAAAGGCACGATCAGTGAAATGTTTAACATTCAACTCGATTACGGTAACCCATTTGAAAACAGATCCCGTAAGCCATTTGATTTTTTTAAACTCCGCGGTGAATTCGATTTTGGAGTGGGTAGAAAAAAACTCAGCAATCTGACAGGGTATGGAATATTAGCCGGAAAAAACCTGAAGTTCAAAAGTCAATCAGTCTTGTATGGATTGTTTCAATATTACGATTATTGGGATAACAGGACATTCGAGTTAGGCACAATTGCCATCGGTGGTGGCGTATTTTCTAAATTACCGATTAGCAAAACATCCGATCTTTATACAAATATTCATTTCGCCGGAATTCCTTTTGCGGGAAATAGCACTCAGGATGGAATTTTAAAGCCCCGGATAACCCTCCGGATATATAAGGGACTAAGCTTCGGCTTTGAACATTATACTTATTATGAGGATCGGTATCTGACAAAATATCCTGCAATTCACTTGGCAAGGACAGAACAAAAAATATTTTTATTGCTTTACCTGGAAGATAAACAAAGAAGAGGGCATTATAATTAAATTATTAATCAGCATCGCAAATTAAAAACATATCAAATGAAGGAATTAATCATTGCATTGCTTTTTTCTTTTCTGTATTCAGCAGTTGATGCCCAAAAATACACTGATACAACTTTTGTAAACGTAACCCCTCCTGATAGGGCACCCGTTACAATTACTGACAGAAGCCTTAAGACAAAACTTCTTCCATCAATGATTATTCCTGCTATCCTGATTGGATATGGTTTGTCAACAATAAATAACAATGGGATATATAGCAGCTATAAGGCGCAGTATGATGTTCAAAAAGGATTCGGAAAAGACAGGGCGCCACTTGACGACTATCTGATTATTGCTCCGTATGTTGAATTCGGCGCACTGATCCTCTTGAAGCAAAAATGTAAAAATGACATGCTCAATACATTCTTGCTGATTGGAAAGTCAGAAGCCATTATGCTGGCAATTGTTTTTCCGCTCAAATATTTAACAAAGGTGGAGCGGCCTGATGGTTCCGATAATCAATCATTCCCTTCAGGCCATACCGCGGAAGCATTTGTGGCAGCCACAGTCGTTTACAGAGAGTACAGATATAAAAGTGTATGGTATGGAATCGGAGCTTATGCACTTGCGTCAACCGTTGGTGCTTACCGGATGATAAATAACAGGCATTGGCAAAGTGATGTATTGGTGGGAGCTGGAATTGGAATCATGTCAACTAACCTGGTATACGCAACCCATTTGCACAGGTGGGGCCGAAAGGAAGTGTGTGTTGTTCCAACATTTGATGGAAAGAATAAAGGGTTCGCCATGGCGTTCAATTTTTAATAACTATTTTCAAATAAAAATTTTATGCAAAAAAGAAACATTGGCATCGTACTCGTTATCCTGGGAATACTGATGGTGTCGTACACAGGATTTAATTATGTAACCAAAAAGAATGTTGTCGATATAGGCCCCATTCAAATAGACAAAAAGGAAAATCACCCTGTAAGCTGGTCACCGATTCTAGGTGCTATATTATTGGTAGGAGGTGTTGTAATTATCGTTACAGGAAAAAACAAGTAAGCGAAGACGATTTGGATTCCGGATTATTTTCCTTTCGGTATTGCGTCGATCAGTTTTTTAGTATAAGCTGATTTCGGATTGATATATACTTCTCCGGAGAGTCCCATCTCTTCGATCTTGCCTTTGTTCATAACGATCATCCTGTCACTCATAAATTTAACAACAGATAAATCGTGCGAAATAAAAATGCACGTGAAGTTGTAATCATTTTTTAATTCATTGAGCAGGTTGAGCACCTGTGCCTGCACTGAAATATCCAGTGCTGAAACGGGTTCATCGCAGATTACAAATTCAGGTTGAATTCCGATTGACCGTGCAATGCATACCCGTTGTCGCTGGCCAACACTTAACTGATGAGGATATTGATCATAATGGCCTTCTGTGAGACCGATGCGTACAAGCAATTCAATCGCCTTTGCTCTACGCTCCTGTTGGGTTGGATAAATTTTGTGTGCAATCATCGGTTCAATGATGGCATCACCAATTGTCATTCTCGGATTGAGTGATGAATACGGATCCTGAAAAATGAACTGGATGTTCTTCCGCATTTTTCGCAAAGGCTCACCTGTCAACGAAGCCAGATCTGTGTCTTTAAATAGTATCTGTCCCGCTGTAGCTTTTGTAAGTTTAATGATCGTACGTCCAAGTGTTGTTTTTCCGCAGCCGCTTTCTCCTACGAGGCCAAGGGTTTCTCCCGGATATACATCAAAGGATACATCATCCACTGCTTTGGTATACCCGATGGTATTTCCAAAAATTCCTTTTCTTAAGGGAAAGTATGTTTTCAGGTTTTTTACCTGCAGCAATGGACTTTGATCATAGATCTTTTTATTGCGGGTAAATATTTCTTCTCTTGTAACGATTCTTGTATTTATTATTTCATCCAACGACCGTGGCAGCTCAATGAACGAACCATCTGATTTTTCCTGCATGAAATCGGAAATCGTGGGAAGAACACGGAGTTTTTTATCGAGAGGCGGCCTGCAGGCCAGCAACCCTTTTGTATAAGGATGCTTCGGGTGAGTGAAAATGTCATTCACTGTTCCTTCCTCTACTATTTTGCCTTTATAAAGTACCACAATACGATCAGCAATTTCTGAGATCACACCCAGGTCATGTGAAATGAAAAGCATTCCCATGCCGTTCTCCTGCTTAAGTTGACGGAGCAGGTCAAGTATGGCTTTCTGAATTGTAACATCCAGGGCAGTGGTCGGCTCATCAGCAATCAGCAATGAGGGATTGCAACTGATGGCCATGGCTATCATGACCCGCTGTTTTTGTCCGCCGCTCAACTGGTGCGGATAACTGTCGTAAATCAATTCCGGGTTCTGCAACTGTACCTTTGTAAATAGCAAAAGACTTTGTGACTTCGCCTTGGCTCCGGATGCTTTTCCATGTACCTTCAGTGCTTCTGCAACCTGCTCACCACATGTAAATAACGGATTCAGAGAGGTTGCAGGCTCCTGAAATACCATGGCCATTTTGTTGCCGCGGTATTTCCTGATTTCTCCGTCAGGAAGCTTTAGCAGATTTGCTGCTTTACCATCTTCATGAAAAAGAATTTCTCCTGATGATATTTTTCCCGGACTTGAGATCAGCCGCATAATAGAAAGCGCAGTAACCGATTTACCGGAACCTGATTCACCTACAAGGCCAACTGTTTCACCTTTATTGATCGCAAAGCTGATATTATCCACTGCTTTTTTAGTGGCACCATCAGATTCAAATTCTGTTGTTAGGTTTTTTATTTCGAGAAGCGGGTTCATTTGAAATCTTCTCAAAAGTAATGGAATTTATTTCAAATATATTTTTCGCTATCGGTTTAAACGAAGAGTTACAACAGGCGGTTGTTCGAAATAAGAAAAACCACGGAGTCACGGAGGTTCATGGAGGGTTTTCTCCGTGGCGCTCCATGTCTCAGTGGTTTCTTGTATTTATTTTCAAGAGGAACCCAAAACGGAAACCAGAAGGAAGGCCTTATTTCCACAAATGTGAATCCCCTGACTTTAAAAAGCCCTGGTCATCGAAAGCAGACTTTAGTCTTTCGCGATCTCAATATTTACTTTTCTGCCCTTTACCTTGTTGCCGTTTACTTTTTCAAGCACGCGGTTAAGGTCTTTTTCCATCACTTCTACAAAAGAAAATTTATCGTAAAGGTCAATGATACCAATGTCTTCGCCATGTATTCCTGTGAGTGATGCAAAGGCACCTGCAATATCTCCTTTGCTGATGCGGTCCTGTTTGCCAACACTGACAAACAAGCGAACCATATTTCCTTTACGAGGAAAACGCTCCCTTGGCTCGCTGCGTTCCCTTCTGTTACCACGATCGCCACGGTCACCACGATCTCCTCCTCTTTCTCCACGATCACCACGCTCTTCACGTCTTCCTGAAGAAGCCTGAGCAGGTTCAATAGGAGCAAGATGCATTTTTAACAGTCCTGCTGCGAGTTGGTGTAAAGTAATTCCTTCATCCATAAAGTCATGGATCATCTTGTCGTATGTTGCCTGATCAGGAGTGGCAGTAATCTCTTTGATTTTCGTTGCAAGTTTTATTTTACTGAGTTCCAGCAATTCTTTTCTTGAAGGTGGATTGTGTCTTTCAATCCGCACTTTTGCATAATGTTCTATTTCGCGAAGGCGACCTGATTCATTTCTACCTGTTACAAATGTGAATGCCTTGCCTGATTTTCCTGCGCGGCCTGTTCGGCCGATGCGGTGAACATAATACTCAGGATCAAGCGGAATGTCATAGTTGAAAACGGCATCTACATTGTCGACGTCAATTCCACGTGCAGCTACGTCTGTAGCAACCAGGATATTGATGCGGCCGTGCTTAAATTTTGAAAGCACATTGTTCCGCTGACTCTGATTCAGGTCACCGTGAATGGCATCGGCCTTGTAATCCAGTTCAATCATCTGCTGCACCACTTCATCAACTTTGCGTTTTGTGTTGCAGAACACCAGCATCAGTTTCAGGTTATGCAGGTCAATGAGGCGTGCCATTACTTCTGTACGTTGTCCACTCGAAAGTTCAAAATAAACCTGTTCAATCGCAGCAACAGTGAGTTCATTCTTCGTCACCTTTACCAGCTTCGGATTTTTCTGAAACTTGCGCGTGATGTCCATGATGGGTTTCGGCATGGTGGCCGAGAACAACACGGTTTGCTTTTCGCCCTTTATATTTGAGAGGATCATTTCAATGTCCTCGCGGAAACCCATGTTCAGCATTTCATCTGCCTCATCCAACACAACACATTTCACATGTTCAAATGAAATTGTTCTGCGCTCAAGGTGATCAATGATGCGGCCGGGCGTACCCACGATTACATGCGTGGCACGTTTCAGCGCGCTGATTTGTTTCTGGATCTGTTCTCCTCCATATACAGGAAGAATCACAATTCCTTTTTTGTATTTTGCTAGCTTCTTCAGTTCCTGCGCTACCTGTTGCGCAAGTTCGCGAGTAGGGCACATTACCAGTGCAGCTGTGTTTTTGTTTTTTACGTCAATCTGCTCAAGCAATGGAATGCCGAAAGCAGCGGTTTTGCCCGTGCCTGTTTGTGCTTGGCCGATCACGTCGAGGCCTTGCAGCAAAAAAGGAATGGCTTCCGATTGAATGGGGGATGCGTCTACAAATCCCATTTCGCTAATAGCCTGCTGCATCTCTGCGGAGAGAGACAGCTCATTAAATTTTAATGGTGTCATGTTGGAAATTTTCTCCGGTGCAGGAAATGTATCGAGAACTGACCTAAAAACGAGCGACCGGAATGATTATGAAGCCGCAAAGGTAACAATCTCAGCGACATGCGTTTTTTCGGGCATCAAAACTGCGTTTTTGAGTCCGTAAGTGAGTTTAGTGAAAATTTTTTCTAACGGACTGTCCGGATTCCGGGAGCCCATTCGTCATGTATGTATAGCGCAATATTCTAAAACAATTAAATGTAAAAAAAATGACAACAGCTCAACAAACAATGACTACGCAGGAAATTGCGGATCGCCTGGTTGCGATGTGCCGCAAAGGACAAATTCTCGAAGCACAGGAAGAACTTTTTGCAGAGGAAGTGGTCAGCCACGAACCGGCGCATTCACCAACTCCAATTGCAATCGGAAAAGCAAATGTGCAGGAAAAGGGAAGGCGCTTTGCTGCTATGATCGAAGAACGCCGAAGCGGTTCTTTCTCTGATCCGATTGTTGGGGGAAACTACTTCAGCATCGTATGTACATTAGATGCAACGCTTAAAGGAGTAGGAAAAGTGGTGTGGGATGAAATTTGCGTTTTCGGCGTGAAGGACGGGAAGGTGATTTCGGAGCAGTTTTTCTACTAAAGATCTGCATCAGAAATAAATCATTAAAAGATACCTCGTCAGCTTGTGACGGGGTATTTTCTTTTTTAACTTTGAAAAAAAAATCAGTCATGACTGTTGCACTTAAAAAAGTATTTACCCGCTTAGGTCGTTTAAGCGACAAGGAACAAAATGCAATTGCTGAAATCCTTTCAAGGGAATTGACCTGGAGTAAATCTTTCCGTGAATCGCAGTCTCAGCTTTCTTCTCTTGCAGCTGAAGCAATCACAGAATTTAAAGACAGGAAAACGATAATAAAATCAACATAATTACGAATCATATTCTATATCTTTACAAGATGAAAACAATTAAGCTTGTTATCGAAAAACACACTGATGGTTATATTGCCTATCCCATTGGTTTAAAAGGTGTGGTGGTTGGTGAAGGCAATACATATGAAGAAGCATTGGTTGATGTGAAATCAGCTGTTCAATTTCATATTGAAACTTTTGGAAAAGATGCATGGGCTGATTGAATCGAAAAATTCCCCATTATTTTTACTCCCCCGTAACTTCTTTACCTTTTCCCTTTCATCACCCTTCCCCGCTAATTAATCTCATATCTCTCCCGATTCTTTGAGGGCAAAATTTTCGATTTCCTTTGAAATTCGAAAATCAGTGTTGCGGATTTTTTCGAGATATGGTTTCACTGAAGGAATTATTCCATTAAGTTTTGCTTTGATAATTACACCTAGTGTTCCTGTTATTTCGAGTCCAAGATGTTCGGCAATTTTTCGTGCCTTATAGTCATCAAGAATAATGGTGCAGCCGGGATTTTCAAGTGCGAGTGCAATGGCGCTCGCTTCACCTTAATCAATTTGCAATTCAAGAATTTGTTGCCGTGTTTTATCTGCAGCAGATTTTATTTCAATCCATTCCGGAAGTGCTTGTCCGAATTCCGTGGCAACTTCAATGGTAGTAACAATTTGACCGTAAGTTTTTTGAAGAAGGTCAAGCTCTCCGATTTTGGTAAGAATAATAAAACAGCTTGTGTCGGAAACAATCGTCTTAGGCATTCTTTACATCTCTTGAAAGATCAGAAGCAGGATAGTTGAAAATGGAAATCTTGTACTTCCCTAAAAGTTCTGCAAAGGCGCGCTTGTTTATACCTGCCATCTCTGCGGCTTGTCCGAGCGACAATCTGCCCTGATCGTACAACCGCGTCGCTACGATCATCACGATTTCTTTTGCATCAAGATCAACTGAGTCGGGTACATTGAAAGATAAAGTTCTCATAGTTCAAAAGTACGAAAAAAAACCAAGAGATTATCTATTCCACCACCAGCTTCTGTATAAGTTGTTTTTCTGAATCACCCAATCTTACGAAGTAGATTCCCGGCCGGAAATGTTCACAATTCACAGTTGATCCATCCCTGTAAGCAACTGAATAGATTTTCTCTCCGAGGGTATTGAAGATTTCTATCAAACTGTTTTTGTCAGCGAACTCAGTACTGCTTATTACAAACTGACCTGTGGTGGGGTTGGGGGAGATTATGATTTCTGTTTGCGGATTTTTTCGAGATATGGTTTCACTGAAGTAATTATTCCATTAAGTTTTGCTTTGATAATTACACCTAGTGTTCCTGTTATTTCGAGTCCAAGATGTTCGGCAATTTTTCGTGCCTTATAGTCATCAAGAAGTTGGAATACCAATTGTGGGATTTAACAACTCTTCTGATCTTAAGTCGGTGTCTACACTTATCACTGCTGTATCTAACATATCACAAATTCCATTGCCCAAGCTATCAAGTAAATATAATTTTGAAAGCGAAACAGAATCAACAGATAAAGAAAAGATGATCTGATGATTAGAAAGTTGATTAACCTCCTGTCGGGTTCCAATGAATGGAAAAAATTTTGTAGTTAGCGGAATTCCGGACGAATCCATTGTAATAAGGTAAGGCCTCTCTCCGAACAATTCGTTGTAGCCAATTAGTCCATAAGTGGTTTCTGATATCGGAAATATTTTTCCATCGCTTCGATAAGGAGCCCACAATGGCAAATATCTTGTCCATATTGCAGTTCCATCAGTATCTATTTTTGTGTATTCTATATTGTCCCATGATCCAACGTGAGAATCGCCATACTTTGCC
>JAPLDB010000110.1 GCA_026391975.1 Bacteroidota bacterium
AGTATTAAGTATTGAGTATTGAGTATTTAGATGCTAGATGCGATGTTTGTTAATTGTACCCCCTTGTGACTTTTGACTTTTGACTTTTGACTTCCTGCTTTTGACTTCCTACCTCTAAAACCTCAACTTAAAATGTTGCTTCGGCAAAGTATCTCTGAAAAGCACAATCCCCATCGAATAGAGGTCAATACTAACCGTAACAGCGGGATGATTTCTGATTTCATTCCATGCATCAGCCATTTCCTTACTCCAGTAAATATCATCAAACACAAAAATGGAATCAGCATGATGGTATTGCAGACAGGAATTGAAATATTGCAACGTTGCGTCTTTTCTGTGGTTACCATCAAAGTACGCAAAATCAATTTTTTTGAAATGGGATAAAGCAATTGGCAGGCTTTTACTAAACTCACCGACTTCCTGAATGATATTTGTGATCCCTGCCAGTTCAAAGTTCTTTCCTGCAACAGCTGCTGTGTTAGGACACCCTTCAATGGTTACCACTTTACTTTTGCTGTTGGGTGTTGCGAGATAAAGGGTTGTGATTCCAAGCGAGGTCCCCAATTCAAGAATGTTGAGGGGACGAAAAAAATTCACAAGCCTGAACAGCAACCGTGCTTCCTTTTCCGGCTTTACAAAATGGCGGGCAATGAATGAAAGTTTAAGCACCCTTTGCTTCTGCTCCACTCCTCCGGTACCAAAATCCTGAACAAGAATTTTCTCCTCTGACAACAACATTTTTGACCGTACAGATTCAATCTTATCAAAAACATAATAAGCGTTGTTTTCGGTGATTATGTTTGTATACAGGTCATATATAAATGGCGAATGGATATCATGTTCATCTCCCGCTGTCAGCCGGTGCCTGAGAAATTCTATGGATCTAAAAACCTGATTCATGGGTGGCGAAGATAATGATGCAGATCATGAGAACTATCATCCTGAAATACGGCATACAATAAACTTCTTTTTATAATTTAGCGCGGCAAAATTTCTAAACCCCAATGAGTAATATTTCAGCGATCAAAGCAAGACAGATCCTCGATTCCAGGGGAAACCCGACGATAGAAGTGGATGTTACAACCTCAGGCGGTGCATTCGGACGGGCTGCCGTTCCATCAGGCGCTTCAACCGGTGTTCATGAAGCCGTTGAGTTGCGTGACGGCGACAAAACAAAGTACCTTGGCAAGGGTGTTTTGAAAGCTGTAGAAAATGCAAATACCTCCATTTTTCAAGCGCTCAAGGGAACATCAGTTTCAGATCAGCAAAAGATCGATCAGATGATGATTGATCTTGACGGCACAGAGAACAAATCTAAACTGGGAGCCAATGCCATCCTCGGAGTTTCGCTTGCTTGTGCAAAAGCTGCGGCAGCAGAACAAAATAAGCCATTATTTTCTTATGTTGGAGGTGAAAAGGCGAATCTGCTCCCTGTTCCGATGTTGAATATTTTAAATGGCGGAGCGCATGCAGACAATGGAATTGATTTTCAGGAATTCATGGTCATGCCATTTGGTGCTTCGTCTTTTTCAGAAGCCCTGCGTATGGGTGCAGAGATATTTCACCATCTGAAAGCCGTGCTGAAGAAAAAAGGCCTGAGCACAAATGTTGGTGATGAAGGCGGATTTGCTCCGAACCTTAAATCGAATGAAGAAGCCATTCAATGTGTATTGGAAGCCATTGGAGTGGCTGGCTACACGGCAGGAAAGGATGTTTTCATAGCCATGGATGCAGCGTCTTCAGAGTTTTATGATTCCGGGAAGAAAAGATACGTTTTCAAAAAATCCAGCGGTACAGAGATGACATCTGACGAGCTTGCCGGCTTCTGGGCTGAATGGGCAGCTAAATATCCCATTATTTCAATTGAGGACGGAATGGCTGAAGATGACTGGGATGGCTGGAAAAAGCTTTCTGAATTGTGTAATAAAAAAATCCAGCTGGTAGGAGACGATCTGTTTGTCACTAACGTTAAACGGCTGAAAGAAGGCATTGACAAAGGCATCGCCAATTCCATTCTCATCAAAGTGAACCAGATAGGAACACTCACTGAGACGATAGCAGCCGTTAATATGGCACATAAGAACGGCTATACCAGCGTAATGAGTCACCGTTCGGGTGAAACTGAGGACAGTACCATTGCCGATCTTGCAGTTGCATTGAACTGCGGACAGATCAAAACCGGTTCTGCTTCAAGGTCAGACAGGGTTGCCAAATACAACCAGCTTCTTCGCATAGAAGAAACCCTCGGCTCAAATGCAGCCTTTGGAAGCAAAGGTTTTAAATTTTTAAATGCCTGATCATTTAGTATGATTATACCGAAGGATTTTTTAATTTTATCCGGCCATTCATAAAGCGAAAATGAGCAACAATCAAAAACCCGGATTGTATCCTGAAGATCTGCCTCCTGAAAAACTGGAACGGTTACTTCGCGAAGGATATTCTATTTCGCCAAACAGCGGACGATTGCGCAAAAAGTTTAGTACGAGAAGAAAGTCAGGGTTTTTCTCAAAGCGTAAAACGACGAAGCTTATGAAGGTTGCTTTATGGACATTGCTTATCATTGCATTTCTTGTAAGTCTTGTTGTTATCCTTCCAGAGATGGCAGTTCAGAACCCGAATATGCAAAGAGGACCTCAACAAAATCAGAACCAACGAAGATAAAACAATACGAACCCGATACCTGTTTATTATTTAAATCAATCTATAAAAGTGAAGACTGATAAACTCAAAGAAAAATTTGCGAAAGTAGCACTCCCATTTGCTGCAGAAATGAAAGAATTTGTAAAGGAAAATGGCAGCCAGGTTATTGGATCCTATACAATTGAACAAGTCTATAGCGGGATGAAGGGCATGATCGGAATGGTAACTGAAACCAGTAAACTGGATCCCGAAGAAGGAATCCGTTTCCGTGGCTTCAGCATTCCTGAATTAAGAGAAAAACTCCCGAAGGCGCAAGGCGATACGGAACCTTTGCCTGAAGGAATATTTTACCTCATGCTTATCGGTGAGTTACCAACTGATGACGATGTTCACACCGTAAGCAACACATGGGCCCGGAGAAGTCATGTTCCGAAGCATGTACTTGATATGCTCGATACTCTTCCGCTGACTACCCATCCAATGACGCAGTTTACCTGTGCGATCATGGCACTGCAAACAGAAAGCGTATTTGCTGCTTCCTACAGGAAAGGACTCAATAAAAAAGATTACTGGGATGCCATGTACGAGGATGTGATGAATCTTATCGCACGCCTGCCGCGCGTAGCTGCATATATCTATCGCAGGGTGTACAAAGACAATATCCATATTGAACCGGATGCAAAACTGGACTGGGCTGCAAACTTCGCCCACATGCTCGGTTTTGACGACTACAATATGAAACGACTGATGCGTCTATACCTCACTATTCATGCTGATCATGAAGGAGGAAACGTATCAGCGCATGCAACCCATCTTGTTGGTTCGGCCCTGAGTGATCCTTACCTCTCACTGGCTGCAGGAATGAATGGTCTTGCCGGACCGCTGCATGGATTGGCCAATCAGGAAATGGTTCGCTGGATTATGGACCTGCGTAACTATTACGATGGCGGTTTGCCTTCACGGGAACAGATCAAAGAATATGTAATAAAAACTATTGGAGAAGGAAAAGTTGTTCCGGGTTATGGCCATGCTGTACTCCGCAAAACTGATCCCCGCTTCCTTGCACAAATGGATTTTGCGAAAACATACATGCCTGATGATGAAAATTGTAAAATTGTCCACATGCTGTATGAAGAGGTACCACCGATCCTTGAAGGGTTCAAGAAGATAAAAAATCCATGGCCAAATGTGGATGCTCACAGTGGTGCATTGTTAATTCATTATGGCCTGGTTGAGTATGATTTTTATACCGTGCTCTTTGGTGTTTCCCGTTCTCTTGGTGTATTGGCCTCTCTGCTCTGGGATCGCGCTCTTGGTCACCCACTAGAACGCCCGGGGTCTGTAACAACAGGCTGGATGAAAGCCCAGGCCGCTAAAGCACATGCAAATCTTTAAAAGCATTCATGAAAAATATTCTGACCGTTGTTGCGATTGCACTTTTTGCTTTCACCGGTAAAGCTCAACCGTTTGAAACATTTCATGATTTCCGTCAGGTAACCATCCTGCATGACACTTTAGACCTCAGCATTTACGCGGGAAAAAAAGTGCTCGTGGTGAATACAGCTTCTTTCTGTGGTTATACTTATGAGTTGGGCGACCTCAGGGTACTTGATTCTTTGTATGGCGGACCGAACTTCGCAATCATCTGTTTTCCCTGCAATGATTTTGGCGGCCAGGAACCTTACAATGACAGTATTTTATATCAGTTTTACCTAGGCAATTACCATGTTGGCTTTCAGGTCATGTCAAAAATTGCAATAACATCTCCCGATACTGCAGAAGTTTACAAATGGCTTCAATTACAAAATCGAAATGGCGTTGCCAATGCAAACGTGACCTGGAATTTCAATAAATTCTGCATTGATGAAGCCGGTCACTGGATCCGGCATTTTTCACAAACAGTTAATCCCCTTGACACTGCTATTACCAACTGGATATTGTCACCCAATACCACAGGCGTTATTCCGAAGGACAATACCTCAGGCATTGTGCTGCAGGGGAATCCTTCATTCGGAAAAATAGATCTTTCAATAAGATCAAGTGCTTTAGAAAATTTCACTATTGAACTTTTTGATCTGCAAGGGAAACAACAGGCAAAATTATTTTCAGGCCGCATCAAAGGTGATCAGCACCTCAGCTTCCATCCGGAAAATCTCAAAGCAGGAATCTACTTCCTCAGGGTTTATAGCGCATCAACATCCAAGGTGATGAAGGTTTGTTATATCAATTGAACTTTGATTCGGATTTTTTCTATCGCTTTGAATTCCTTTCGCTTCCAATTCTAACCACAATTCTGAAATTCCAACCCATACATGAAACTCGTTTCCTATTCTGTCAATTCAATAGAACACCTGGGTATTTTTCAGGAAGAAAAAATTTATAACCTTTCTGAGGCAGCAAAAGCCCTCGGTAAAAAAGCCCTTCCTGATGACATGCTTGCTTTTTTGCGGCTCGGGGAAGAAGCTATGAATGAAGCGAAGAGCATTGACAGTGCAATTAAAGAACAATCTATAATTCCGATTGCTATCGGGATCAAACCGGAAGCTGATTTCGCATTGCTTGCCCCTGTTCCCCACCCTACTTCATGCCGCGACGGATATGCCTTTCGCCAGCACGTGGCATCGGCAAGGAGAAACAGAAAAGTGGACATGATCAAGGAGTTTGACCAATACCCTATTTTTTATTTTACCAACCACAATGCCATTCAGGGACCGGGAGAGATCTTCTGTATGCCTGATCACTTTCAGAAACTGGATTTTGAACTGGAGGCATCAATTGTTATCGGAAAAAAAGGAAGAAACATCCGTGCCGCGGAAGCAGATGAATACATTGCAGGGTACATGATCATGAACGACATGAGTGCTCGCACGTTGCAGATGGAAGAAATGCTCCTGAACCTGGGTCCCGCGAAAGGAAAAGATTTTTCAACGGTGATTGGTCCATGGCTGGTTACCCCGGATGAACTGGAACCGTATAAAATCCCTGCCAAGGAAAATCATGTTGGCAATCGTTACAATCTCTCTATGAAGTGTTTTGTGAACGGGAAACAAGTCAGCACAGGAAATCTCGGTGACATGGACTGGACATTTGCAGAAATCATTGAGCGTTGTGCTTATGGCGTAGACGTTCTTCCCGGTGATGTGATCGGTAGTGGCACAGTTGGTACCGGTTGTTTTCTCGAATTGAACGGAACAGGATTATTGAACGATCCGAACTTCAAACCACAATGGCTTCAGCCGAATGATGTGGTTGAAATGGAGATTG
Source organism: Bacteroidota bacterium (assembly GCA_026391975.1). Taxonomy (GTDB): domain Bacteria; phylum Bacteroidota; class Bacteroidia; order AKYH767-A; family 2013-40CM-41-45; genus JAPLDB01. The sequence goes on from JAPLDB010000110.1 coordinate 5,905, forward strand.
AAGGACTGGGAAGACTGTCTAATACGATCCGGAAAGAAGATACAGATTTTTCTATTCTTGCATTGAAGAAAAGTTGAATGGATGAATGGTTTAATAGTTAATTGGCTAATTGGTTGATTAGTTTATTGGTTGCTTAGTAAACATTCCTCACCGATAAATTGTAACAGGATTTATAATTGTTCAACTAATAAGCCAGCCAACAAAGCAACCGCTGTTCCCTCTCTGTTTGTTTCTGATACATTTCATTCGTAAATTCGTACAAATTAGTATATGGTATTTGTACATTCGTACTTATTAGTATTTAGTATTCGTATTTTCATGTCTCTTGAGGCACACAAGGACATGCGACGGAAAAGCGGACTGCCATATATCATGCACCCGCTGGCAGTTGCACAGATCGTTGCTGAAGAAATCGGTCTTGGAACAATGGCCATCATCGCAGCGCTATTACACGATACGGTAGAAGACACACACCTCACTTTAAACGACATTGAAAAAAACTTCGGAAAGAAAGTCGGAACTATTGTCGACGGTCTCACGAAGATTTCAGGCGTATTCGAACAAGGCACCTCACTTCAGGCAGAAAATTTCAGAAAGGTGTTGCTCACCCTCAGTGATGACATTCGCGTTATCCTGATCAAACTTGCTGATCGCCTGCACAACATGCGCACGCTCGATCACATGGCGCGTGAGAAACAGTTGAAGATCGCAAGTGAAACGGCTTACCTCTATGCTCCGCTTGCGCACCGGCTGGGATTGTATGCCATCAAGGTTGAGATGGACGACCTTGCAATGAAATACACTGACCCTGAAATTTATGAAAGTATCAATACCAAACTTCAGGAAACCAAACGCGAACGGCAACGGTTCATCAGTGAATTCAGTGATCCCATCAAAGAAGAAATAGAACGCCAGGGACTGAAATGTGAGATCAAAGGCCGACCAAAATCTGTCCATTCCATCTGGATGAAGATGAAAAAGCAAGGCGTTGAGTTTGATGAGATCTACGACATCTTTGCAATCAGGATTATTATCGATGTAAATGAAGAAGATGAAAAAGCATTGTGCTGGCGGGTGTATTCCATCGTCACAGATTTTTACCATCCTAATCCGGACAGGTTGCGCGACTGGATCTCAACACCGAAAAGTACCGGTTACGAATCATTGCATACTACGGTAATGGGCCCTGCCGGCCGATGGGTCGAAGTACAGATCCGTTCCAGACGTATGGATGAAATAGCAGAGAAAGGCTATGCTGCACATTGGAAATACAAAGAGAGCGCCGCAGAAAGTGCCGTGGATGAATGGATCAGCAAGATCCGCGAGTTGCTTGAAAATCCGGAAAGCAACGCCCTTGATTTTATCGACGATTTTAAGCTGAACCTCTTCAATGATGAAATATTTGTGTTCACGCCAAACGGTGAATTGAAATCATTACCCGGCGGAAGCACAGCACTCGACTTTGCCTTTGAAATTCACAGTGCAGTGGGAAGTAAATGTATCGGCGCCAAAGCAAATCACAAACTGGTTCCGCTCAGCCATAAGTTGCGCAGTGGTGATCAGGTGGAAATTCTCACATCAAGCAAACAAACACCTAAGGAAGATTGGCTCAACTTTGTTGTCACAGCCAAAGCAAAATCAAAAATTAAAAATGCGCTGAAGGAAGAAAAGAAAAGTGTGGCAGAAGACGGAAAAGAAATTCTGCAACGAAAATTCAAGCACCTTAAGATCCACTTCAACAACGAGAACATCAACGAACTTCTCGCATTTTATAAAATTCCAAGTACACTTGAATTGTATTACCGGATCGCCAAAGGCATTCTTGATATATACGACTTAAAAGATTTCGTTGAAGAAAAAGGCCAGATCAAAGCCAAAGCCCCACGTCCGCTGGAACAACAATCACTGGAGCATATGGTACGGAGCATCCGCGGGAATAGCGACATGCTGGTACTCGGCGAAAACCTCGACCGTATTGACTACAAACTTTCCACCTGCTGCAATCCGATTCCCGGTGATGACGTCTTCGGATTTGTAACCGTTGGCGAGGGAATTAAGATCCACCGTGTAAGCTGCCCGAATGCCATTCAGCTCATGAGCAATTACGCCTACCGGATTGTAAAAGCGAAATGGACGAACCAGCAGCAGATCGCATTCCTTGCTGGCATCCGCATGACAGGCATTGATGAAGTGGGCATCGTCAATAAAATCTCCAAGGTGATCAGCAGCGAATTGAAAGTAAACATGCGCAGCATCTCTATCGACAGCAACGACGGTATTTTTGACGGCACCATCATGCTATTTGTGCATGACACAGAACACCTCACGAAGTTGATGAAAAAATTAAAAGAGATACACGGGATACTGACGGTGAGTCGGGTAGATGCGGGGTAGGAAGAAGAACAGCCGGCCCCCTGGCCCCCGAAGGGGGGAATAGCAGCCGAAGAAAGCAGCCGTCAATAAGTCATTAGGTCAATGGTCATTCGTCATTGAGTAATTGACCTAAATGAAGTCATTGCGAGGCACGAAGTTATAAGCAAGGCCCGCTTGAAGTAGTCATTGCGAGGTACAGCCTGTCAACCGTAGCCTTGGCGAAGGTTGGAAGCAATCCCCTCAAATTAGTTGTGAATGGATTTTGAAGCGGACAATCTCGTTCGTCAACTTCATTCCATCCCGCTACCCGCTTCGCCCTTTGGGCTTTGCTTCTATCCGGGGCTATTTTAGAAAACTTCAAACTCATAAAAATGAAGTCAAAATTATTAACCCAACTTCAAAATAAAAAATCAGAATTATTCCACCACAAATTTTTGAAAATGACAGCCCCTTTCATTTTGAATTTTTACAAAATAAATTCCAGGCAACAATTTGCCGATATCTATTTGAATAGGGAAATATGAATCACTCAATTCAAGGCAGCTTTCACCAAGCAAATTGAAAATTTCCAAATGGCTGACACTGCTTACAGACGAACAATTTAAAGTCAGCCGTCCCTTTGCAGGATTGGGTGACAACTGAAAACCACTTTCAATATCGCCTTCATTCGTTTGAAGCACTTGGCACAGGTCGCTGGAAGAAGAAACTGAATGAGCAGGAAAACTGATTGTCGTGTCAACCCTCAGGTAATTTACAGCGCTATATTGATACCAGGGAATATGATTTATATTAGGTATTGCTGCAACAACTTGCAATGCCGATTGCACAATTCCACATGGAGGAGTCAAAAGCGTGTCGATTACAAAGACTCCTCCATGATTGTCATTATTGTACGGGCAGAATATACGCCCATTGCTATACTTCATTCTGACGTATATAGGTATATTGAAAGAACCGGGAAGATTATTCCATTCATTTGCCGAAATGAGATTGCCCGATGAATCAACTTTCAACGAAAAGTAGGTAGTGAAGATATCGTTGTTTTTATCGCCCAAAATATAAATATTTCCCAAACTATCAGCGCAAGCGGCATGTGTAGTTAACATAGCTGATGAAGAATAAAAACTTTTTTGCCAGATTACTGAACCATCCTCTCTGAATTTAGAAAAGCAAATTTTCCATGAAGTAGGATACCAACCCCAAAAGTTATCAGATGTACTGTTTATGACCAGATAGGTAGAATCAGTAAGTGGTAGGAGATCACAAATATTTTCATATATACCAAAATCCAGGTTAATGGCATCAATATTCGATTCAAAGTGTCCTGTGGAATCCATTCTTGCCATCCATGCATATGACACCCCAGTCCCCTGATCCATTATCAAGAACCAGGCACCTTTTCCTATCCTGGGATATCCCTGCTCAATATAATTGTCGTTTCCGGTTTGGTCACAACTTGAATAAGTAAGCGCGCCCGCAGAGTCATAAACCAAAATTCCATTTGGCATTCCATACATACCTCCATTGGTAGAAACGTAAATATTCTCTCCATCTGTAGTCAATCCAACAATGTTGTTAAACGTACCACATTCAGGTGTCAATAAGCTTCGCCCCCAGATAAAATTACCTGCTGTATCCATTTTTACGAGTGCGGAACCTGAATAAAAATAAATGGCTGCATCATGAAGGGTTAACATTGAAGACTGGCCACCGAGTGATCTTGACCAAATGGTGTTACCATTAAAATCCGTTTTGTCAAGAATTCCACTTGTACTCAGAAAGTAAATTGCATCCGAAGAAAACTTGCATTCATTCAAATTCCCATGACTTAAATAAAATGATGATGGCGATTGGGAATAGGATAGCTTAACAATGAGGAAACTGGCAACAAATAGTATTTTCGATTTCATGTATTTTGAGGTAATAATTTTCAAAACTAAAATTACAATTAATGCGCTTATTGATGTTTTGGTCAACGCAAGGAACGAATGGGTGAATCGATGTTGGAAAAGCCCAAAGCAATCTAGTACTTAAATGATAAAGATTGCCCGCCCGGATGAACCAGTCGTACGGGCTTCGGTCGTCCCTCCCTTACAATGACTACTCATAATAAGGATTCGCAATTCGCATGTTAGTAAAAGATTCGCCATTCGATGGGATAATCACCCTTTCGAAATCTTCTCCACCGCCCCAACAAAATAATCAAGGTCACTCAACGATGTATACACATGCGGCGTAACGCGCACGCCTTTGATTTCATCGTGTACAATGGGCGTTGTGTAAATTTTATAATCTCCGAAAAGCTTGTCAATGATCTGTCCGGGCTCCATGCCATCAATGCAGAAGTTGCCGATTGCACATGAATATTCGCGCTTCAAAGAAGTATTGAGACCCACTTTCGGAAATTTAGAAACCTTTTCAGCCCAGTAATTTTTCAGATAACGCAGGCGTTCCTCTTTTCTTTTTATTCCAATGCCGCGGTGAAAGTTTATTGATACGCCAATACTTGCTTCAATCGGAAATGAACGCGTACCGAGGTTTTCAAATTTCCTGATGTCTTCACTCTGTGGTTCGGGATGCCCCAATAGTGGCCAGATATTTTTTATCTTTTCCTTTTTCATCCACAGCATTCCGGTACCAAAAGGTGCACACAGCCACTTGTGCAGACTGGTACCGAAATAGTCACAATGCAGATCGGGAATCTTAAAATCAAGGTGTGCGAATGAATGTGCGCCATCACAAATGACTTCAATATTTTTTTCATGGGCCATGTCAGCGACCGCACGCACCGGCATAATTTGTCCGGATAGGTTTATGACATGACACATCAGTATCACTTTTGTATTCGGCGTGATTGCATTTCTGAATCGCTCTACAATAATGGATGGATCCTCGCACGGAACGGGAACTGAGATCTTCACTACTTTTATCTTATCCCGCAATTCACGCTGGTGCAAAGCGCTCATCATGTTGGGATAATCCTGATTTGTAGTAAGCACTTCATCTCCTTCCTTCAGATTCATACCGAAAATCACTGTTTCCAATGCTTCAGAAGAATTTCTGTTGATGGCAACCTCTTCTGCACTTACGCCACCAAGTTCAGCAAGCTGCTTGCGCACATTCTCCCGTTCCATGCCGATCGTTTGCCACATGTAATATGCAGGTCCCTGGTTGGCAAGTCTGACATACCGGTCAAGTGCATCCTGTGTTACAATCGGCTGCGGACTTACTCCACCATTGTTCAGGTTAATGATATTTGAAGATACGGTATAGGATTGTCTCACAGTAAACCAGAAGTCCTCATCCTGTGCAGCATCCAAGGGAGACAGGTGTTCTATCTTTTTTACTGCAGCTTCAACTTTTTCTGCCTGGAAAATATCAAGCAATGGAAGTACCGCTGCAGCCGCAGCTATCGTTCCTGCCTTTTGAAAGAATGATCGTCTGTCTGACATGTGTAGGGTATTTTATAAAACGAAGATATTCAAATATTATGAAGGTACATAGGAAGCGAAACAGCCGTCATTGAGTCATTGGTGATAAAACAGCCGTCAATGGGTCATTGGTAAGAACAGCCGTCATTAGGTCATTAAGTCAATAAGTATATACCAAATGAATAGTGAACACAAATTTGACCAATTGTCTATTGTTAATCGCTACTTGCCAACTGCCAACTGCTTACTGCTTACTGCCTACTTCACTCTTTCACTTTCCTGAATCTTTCCGTCCATTTCGGAATATAATGCACTGCCAGTGTAATCAACCCTAAAGCAAAAAAGATTACTGCATATGGCCTGGTTGAATCATTGTAAAAGAATTCTCCCACCATCCATACACTGTTTGCGCAGAGCCAGAATACAACGGCGAGATTATGTATAAATTCTTCTTTTACTTTTCGTGTTCTTATAGTCAGAAAAATCGCAACAGAAATAGTTGGTATGATCATACTTACTCCCAGCAACTCATAACCCTGTACCCAGCATGTATCTTTAATCAGCCATAATAATATATGCAGGTTCTCGGTAGAGCGGATGCGGGGGGTGGTCATTGGGTTTATTTTAGTTAGCGAATATATGGAGGTGCCTGATACTTCGTTGATGGGCTAAATTTGTTTATTAAGTTGAATGGTTAATTGGTTAATTATGTTTATTCGGAACAGCCGCACTTACTGAATCAGCAATTAAACCAATCATTGTTTATCAATTCAAACTACCTTTACACGCTATTAAATTCAACTGATGAAAAGCACTCTCACATTTTGCATGCTCCTCACATTAATTCTCGGAATAACATGCAGATTTTCCTTCGCGCAAACAGATTCCAACCTTGTTCATGTCAATGGACGGGTTTATGATCCTGCCACACCCAAACCCGATCTCAATAATTTTATGATCGTTGATATGGAAACCCAGCACGGGTTTTATGGTAAGGCAGATGGCTCTTTCAGCATTGACATCAATAAAAATGACACACTTGTAATAGCTGTTATAGGATATGAATTTGTAAAATATTGCTTCAGGGATTCTATTCCAAAAGAACGATACGATCTCCTCGTCAGGCTAAAAAGAAAAGAAATTCAACTTCCGGAAGTCCGCGTCATTGCTCCGCGTGATCTTGAAGCCATCGAACGCGATATTCAGAAACTTGGATACAACAAACGGGATTATGAGATCAGCGGGATCAATGCACTTGAAAGTCCAATCACTTTTTTATATGAAGAATTCAGCCGTTTTGAGCAATTGCGCAGGCACAATGCACAAATCGTGAATAATGAAAAGCGACGGAACCTGCTGAAAGAACTGCTTTCAAGGTATGTTGCTGATGACATTATTAGCCTGAGTAATGACGAATTCGAACATTTCATTGACTTCTGTGATGTCAATGAGTCATTCATGAAATCTGCTTCCCAATACGACTTCATGGTTTTTATCAAACGTAAGTTCGAGATGTTTGAAGCCATGAATGACTATTACAGACCGAATAGGAAGTATAGGTGAGGAGTTGAGTAGTTGAGTAGTTGAGTGGGTGATTAGGTGATTAGGTAGCAGCCAAAAACAACAACGAGAGGTTAATTCTTTCCCTATTCAACCTATCAACCTAATTAACCAATCAACTATCTTTGCATTATGAAAACGATTTATTACACATCATTCGCATTGCTGTTTGCTTTGGCGATCATAACCACTGGTTGCAAAAAAGAAAAGGAAGAAGATTATGACACACAGTCTTCTCAAGACAATGCACAATCTGAAAACATCTTCAATGAGATCAATGAAATTGCTGATCAGGCAGTTGAAGATGGTCAATTGAGCACGCACCGTTTTGGGTCCGGAGAATCCGGCTTACTAACTTCCTGTGCAATGATCACTGTCAATATTGATACTACAGACGGATCAGGCACAGCAATAATTGACTTCGGATCGCACTTCTGTCAGGGAAATGATGCCAAGTTCAGAAAAGGACAGATCAATGTCAGTTTCACCGGTGCCTATAGAAATGCAGGAACAGTGATCACCATGAATGCAATAAATTATTTTGTTGGATATGATTCGTCATATGCCACTAAAGTAAACGGACAACGGGTGGTTACAAACAACGGTTTGAACAGTTCAGGAAACCCGAATTTTTCAATACAGGCGAATGCCACTCTGGTCAACTACCTGAGCCAGCAAATGACATGGAACAGTACGCGCAACAGGGAATGGATTGCCGGCGACAGCACTACTTCTTGGGTTGATGATGAATATCTCATTACAGGAAGTGCAAACGGAAAGAGTTTTGCAGGAGTAAACTTTAGTGCTTTAGTGACACAAGCGTTGCACGTTAAGTTAAGCTGCCGATGGATTACTGAAGGGAAGTTCACACTCACACCTGAAGGTAAACCGGAACGTTATTTAGACTACGGCAACGGAACCTGCGACGGAGATGCAACAGTAACCATCGGTGATAAAACATACCAGGTTACTTTAAGGTAGTATTGCCGCGCAAATTTTCTCAATGAATTCCATGTATATTCTAAAGGTTAGAGGCACAGCAAAAATTCCGGACTACATTCAGTTGAGGGGTGATGACTTTACACTTATTGCGTATTTCCGTGTCGACCGCCCTGAGAAAGCACTCACCAAAGCAGGTCTGGCAGATAAGGCAGAACAAATTATGAAATCCATTGTTGAAATACCTTATGGAAAAATGCTAAAGCTGGATATATAGTTGATTGGTTGAGTGGTTGAGTGGTTGATTGGTTCGTTATAAAAAATTTCAATGTCAGAAGCAATTGTAAAACTTACAGGTATAAATATTTATCAGTCTAAAAACCTGATACTCTCCGGCGTAAACCTGCAAATTGACAAAGGTGAATTTGTTTACCTCATTGGTAAAACAGGCAGCGGGAAAAGTTCATTGTTAAAAATGATTTATGGAGACGTAGAACTGGTTGAAGGCGAAGGTCACGTTGCCGGCTTTTCTCTAAACAACCTGAAGAAAAAACAAGTCCCTTATCTCAGAAGAAGACTCGGTATCGTATTTCAGGACTTTCAGTTGCTCACCGACCGTAGCATCAATGACAACCTTCTATTTGTACTGAAGGCAACCGGATGGAACGACAAATCAAAAATGCTGTCGCGGGTAAATGAAGTATTGGAGAAAGTACACCTGACAACGAAAGGATTTAAAATGCCGCATGAATTAAGTGGTGGAGAACAGCAACGCGTTGTCATTGCCCGTGCATTGCTGAACGACCCTGAATTGATTCTTGCCGATGAACCAACAGGAAACCTGGACCCTGAAACATCTGACAGCATCATGCGTCTTCTTTTTGAGATCAGCAATTCCGGTCGCGCAGTATTAATGGCAACACATAATTATTCTTTGATGGATAAGTTTCCAGCACGAACGATCAAGTGCGAAAACGGAAAAATAACAGAGGAATTACAATCGGCCTGACAAAGCCATCCATTGATTATAGAAAGAGCACCTTCAATATTTTTTTTCCATTCTCAATATTGGAGAAATCCCTGAGCAAAATCTCTTCACGCTTCTTTCGCTCTCGGTCAGTAAATTCTTTTTCGAATACTAATTTTACTTTCTCCTTCATTGCTTCAGGAGAATTTGCCATGATACATAATGGTTCGAGTCCTGTATTTTCAACCATTGGCTTGTTGACAATGCAAAATCGTCCTGCAAAAAGTGCCGAAAGCAGCTTTAGTTTTATTCCTGTCGACTGAAACGTAGGAAGTATGTTGCAATGCGCTTCAGCAATATACTCCTGGATCTGATCATGTGAAAGATCGTTATGCAAAGCAACATTGGATTTTGTTCTGACAATTTTCTTAAGCTCATCAGAAGGCTTGCTCCCGGCAATGATGAGTTGTTGATCGAGATCGTTAAATACTTTGTTTACTAAATAAAGCGCAGCTTCGTTGTTTTCCCCCACTGACAGGTTCCCATGGTAAAAAGCATAATCCCCCTTACCTGTTTTGCATGTCACTGTTTCATGCGGATGAAATGCTGTTACATAATGGACATGCTCATACTTCGATGAAAAGTATTTTGTGTCATTCGGTGAAATGGCAAAAATTCCAGAAGCATTTTTTAGCACAGGTTCATACTTAAGTAATTTGCCGGCTTCATTGTAAAAATAATAACGCTTGAAAATATTCCCTTCAACCTTTGCGAGGTTTTCGTAATAGTCGTGTTCCACATTATGGGAGCGCACGTACATTTTCCGTTTACCAAAATCAGGATCCCCGAGCCAACGGGTAGAATGCAGGCCTTCCATGAAAATGGGAAAATTATTTTTCAGAAGGTTTTTTTTTAGCTCATCTGATTCCCTGCTAAGCACGATATACGGGTATGTATTAAAAAGCTGGCTCTTTGAAGTTCTCCGGGAATAATAATGGATAGAAGAACAGATACTTTTTAATTCATCGGCGCCCTTACGGCCATATTCGAAACAATGCAAGTGTACATTTACTCCGAGCGCATGCAACGATTTGATCTTATAGAAAACATCAATCACACCCCCATAATCAGGAGGGTAAGGAACATCAAATGCAATAAGGTTTATATTCTTTTCAGAGGACGTCACGGAAAATCTGCAGCAGCTTTTGTTCTTCTTTTTCCCAGCATAGTTCTGCGGCTGCAAGTTTCAGATTTTCCTTCCACGTGTCAAATCTTTTTTCATCAGAAAGCATTTCTTTAATCCGTTCTGCCAAATAAACAGGATTATGGCTTTCTGCGATCATCCCGACCTTGTATCCATCCACTATCTTTCTCAATTCCAAAAGGTTAGAGGACAAAACAGGCAGGCCTGCATGGATATAATCAAAGATCTTATTCGGAAGGGAATACCGATAGTTGATATTGGTGTCTTTATCGAGCGACAATCCAATGTCTGCAAGAGCCGTATAAGACTGTAATTCATGAAAAGGAAGCCTTGCAATGAAGCGAACTTTTTCTGCCACCTTAAACTGAACAGCCATTTCTTTCAGTCTGTTCATCACATCTCCGCCTCCAATGAAAAGCAACAGGCAATTGTCAAGGTATTGCATTGCCTCAACGGCCTCTTCTCCTCCCCTGTCAATATTGATTCCGGCGCCCTGGAACAGCAGAATTTTTTTATCGGCAGGAAGATTCAATTCTGCTCTCGTACGAACAGCCAGAGGCCTGGTAGAAAATGGTACGTTCCTGATCACACCTACTTCTTTCCTGTATTCGTCACTGTAAAGCTTTGCGATAGAATCATTCACAGTCCAGACATGCGCTAGTTTGGGAAAAATCCACCGTTCAATGCTTTTCCATATTTTCTGAATTTTCGGCCGGCTGACCAGTTCCGGTACTTCTGTAAAATACTCATGTGCATCATAATACAACTTGGCTCCTTTAAGCTTTGAAATCAGGTAATTAGGCAGAAGGGTATCAAGGTCATTTGAGACAAGTACATCCACCTTATTAAACAGCAAAAAGAAAAAAAGCCGAAGATTATACGCCCCATAAAACAATGCTCCTTTCTCCCACCAAAGCTTAAAACGGACAGTTTTGTAGGACCTTGAAATATCCTGACTGTCACCTTTCCTGCGGCCAACAAGGATTACTTCATGGCCCGTTCCTGAAAGCGTAGTCGCAGTGCGGTGTACCCGTTGATCGGTAACCAGGTCGCTCACAACTGAAATAATAATCCTCATAATCTGTAATCAGGGGCAATTAACTCAAAATTACCTGTAATAACGCCCTTACAAATACTTTATTGTTCAGCGGTTATTGTCTATTTTTGTTAAACAAAATGGCAGGCAATTCTTGTGATTAAAATCATATTTGCCATGGATGTATTACTTTATTTTTGGCCGAAATTATGAGCATAAAAAACCTTACTGAAGAAGAACTGGAAAAGAGATTTCATGACCGCATTGAGAAGGGTGAAATCATCGAACCCAAGGACTGGATGCCTGAGCGCTACCGTAAGCAGCTAATCCGTATGATGAGCCAGCATGCCCACAGCGAAGTTGTAGGGATGTTGCCCGAAGGAAATTGGATTACAAGGGCGCCCAGCCTGCGAAGAAAAGCTGTCTTGCTTGCGAAAGTGCAAGATGAAGGAGGCCACGGTCTGTATATTTATTGCGGCACAGAAACGCTTGGTATTTCAAGAGAAGAAATGCTGGACGGATTCCTTACCGGAAAAGCAAAATATTCTTCCATCTTTAATTATCCAACCCTTAACTGGGCTGACATGGGTGCGATCGGATGGTTGGTTGATGGCGCTGCCATTGTCAATCAGACTGTTCTTGCGAAATGTTCCTACGGCCCTTACTCTCGTGCCATGGTGCGCATCTGTAAGGAAGAAAATTTTCACCACAAGCAGGGATATGAAATCTTGGCAACCATGATGAAAGGCACTGATGCTCAAAAGCAAATGGCTCAGGATGCAATCAACCGTTTCTGGTGGCCTTCATTGATGATGTTTGGTCCAAGTGACAAGGATTCTCCGAACAGCGGCGACCTTTTGAAATGGAAGGTGAAACTGTTTTCAAATGATGAGTTGCGCCAGCGATTCATCGACCGCACTGTTCCTCAGGCAGAAAACATTGGCATCAAACTTCCTGACCCATTATTGAAATGGAATGAAGCAAAAGGACATTATGATCATGGAGATATTAACTGGGAAGAATTTTACAATGTGATCAATGGCCGTGGTCCATGCAATAAACAGCGCATGAAACAAAGACGTGATGCACATATAAATGGCGAATGGGTCAGGGATGCAGTAGTTGCACATGAAGAAAAGAAAAAATCAGAAAAAGTTGCTGCCTGATCTCTTGCAGCGCTTTACCAAAGACAATATTTTATGACAACAGATACACAATGGCCACTCTGGGAAGTCTTCACTCAGAAAAAACAGGGCGCTCCTCATGAGCATGCAGGCAGCGTACATGCTGTAGATAAGGAAATGGCTTTGCAGAATGCGCGCGATGTTTATTCGAGAAGAAATGAGGCCATCAGTTTATGGGTAGTTCCTACTGAGGCAATAACAGCAAGCACTCCTGAAGACATGGGCTCATTCTTTGATCCTGCCAATGACAAAGCTTACCGCCATCCTAATTTTTTTAAAACCCCCGGAGCTAAATTTTAAGTTTGCAATACCTAGTCCTTGTACGAAATACTTGCTTATAGCTTATTGCCTCCCGACACTTCGGGATGCCAACTTTTGAAAAAATGATAAACAAAAATGATTTAGTTACATACTGCCTTCGGATCGCCGACACTTCTCTCATCCTCGGTCAGCGGCTTGGAGAGTGGTGTGGCCACGGACCCATTCTTGAAGAAGATATTGCATTGACAAATATTTCTCTTGACTGCATCGGGCAAGCGAGGGGATTTTATACTTATGCTGCAGCGCTGGAAGGAACAGGAAAAACAGAGGACGATCTTGCTTATTTGCGTGACGAACGCGAGTTTCAAAATCTGCTCATTGCAGAACAACCCAACGGAGATTTTGGCCAAACCATCATGCGCCAGTTTTTGGTAAGCGCTTTTCAGTATTATTTTTTTGAGGAACTGAAAAATTCAAAAGACAAAACCATTGCTGCACTGGCAGAAAAATCACAGAAAGAAGTTTCCTATCACCTGAGACATTCTTCAGCATGGGTGATTCGCCTTGGTGACGGAACCGATGAAAGCAAAAAGAGAATGGAAAAAGCGATCGATGAGCTATGGATGTATACAGGAGACATGTTCGACATGGACGAAACCGATGCAACACTCATCAAAGAATCCATCGCTGTTGATACAAAAAAGATCAAACAACTTTGGGAAAATAAAATAAGGGAGGTCTTTGCTGAAGCTTCATTAACTGTCCCGGAAAATATTTTCATGATGAGCGGAAGTCGCGAAGGAAAACACACAGAGAACCTTGGTTTTATACTGGCTGAGATGCAGTCGCTGCACAGGGCGCATCCGGGGGCGGAATGGTAATGAAAAGTCAAAAGTCAAAAGTTAGAAGTTAGAAGTTAGAAGTTAGAAGTTAGAAGTTAGAAGATTGGCACCATCAGATATTTCCCGGATCACATCTCAAATCTCCGACATTCCTGACCCGGAAGTTCCGGTGATCACGATTGCTGACCTCGGAATTTTGAGGGATGTGAAAGAAGATAACGGCAAAATCATTGTCACCATTACGCCTACTTATAGCGGATGCCCTGCCATGAAGGCGATAGAAAATGAGATAGCAGAGGTATTAAAGAAAAACTCCGTTAGCAATTTTGAGATAAAGTATACATTTTCTCCTGCTTGGACTACAGACTGGCTGAATGAAAATGCAAGAGAAAAACTCAGGAAATATGGCATTGCACCTCCTGAAAAAACAACTTCAGATAAATCCGTTTTACTTGTACATACAAAAACAAAATTATGTCCAAGATGTAATTCGTCAAACACTGAAATGATCTCTGCATTCGGCTCAACAGCATGCAAAGCTTTATACAGGTGCAAAAATTGCGGAGAACCATTTGATTATTTTAAATGTCATTAAAATGAGTGATTCAATAAAATACAGCGTAGAAAATTCCGTTTCGAAGATCGTACTGAACCGACCGGATAAATTCAACAGCTTCAACAGGGAGATGGCGTTTCAATTACAAAAAGCACTTGACGATGCAGCAACAAACAAACTTGTCCGGGCTGTATATATAACCGGTGAAGGCAAAGCATTTTGTGCAGGGCAGGACCTTGCAGAAGCCATGGATCCTTCGGGGCCCGGTATCCAAAAGATAGTTGAAGAGCATTACAATCCCATCATCAGAAAGATCCGTGCCCTCAAGAAGCCTGTCGTTTGTGGAGTGAATGGTGTTGCAGCCGGTGCAGGCGCCAATATTGCACTTGCATGTGATGTGGTAATTGCTGCAACGTCTTCTTCTTTTCTACAGGCATTTTCAAAAATCGGATTGATACCGGACAGCAGCGGAACCTACATCCTGCCACGATTGATAGGATGGAACCGTGCATCTGCACTCATGATGCTGGGAGATAAAGTACCGGCAGCCGATGCTTTGCAAATGGGAATGATATACAAAGTAGCAGCAGATGACAAACTTCAGGAGGAAGCAATGAACATTGCCGTTACTCTTTCGAACATGCCAACCAAGGGAATAGCACTTACAAAAGAACTACTCAACGAATCATTCCATAATACACTTGACATGCAGCTTGACATGGAACGCGACCTTCAGGTAGAAGCTGCCAACAGCTACGATTACAATGAAGGTGTGAAAGCTTTTCTCGAGAAACGCAAACCTGAATTCAAAGGCGAGTAATCATTTATGCAAATTTTCCTTTCAATATTCACCGCTTTCATCATTTCACTGATGATGATTCCTGCCCTGATAAAGATCGCCGGGGAAAGAAACATCTTTGATGAACCGGGATTACGAAAGCTACATACATCTAAGACACCACTGCTTGGAGGTGTGGCCATTTTTTCAGGAACAATTATTTCATTTTTATTCTTCAGCGCAAATTATTTTGAGTCGTCTCAACTATACGTCCTCACATCTCTGATCATTTTATTCATTGCAGGATTTATTGATGACCTGCATCCTTTACGACCCGGAGTAAAATTATTTCTGCAGGTGATAGCAGCGAAGATTACCGTATTATTTGCAGGCATTGACTGCAGCGGACTTCATGGACTGTTTGGAATACATACGCTCACAGGCATTTACCCATCCATCGTATCAATACTACTTATTCTGGTAATCGTCAATGCGTTTAACTTCATTGACGGCATTGACGGACTGGCGGGATCAATAGGGGTCGTTTCCACTGCTTGCTTTGGATTCCTTTTTCTTTCACTCAACGATAACCTCTCTGCATTTTTATCTCTTGCACTCTGCGGATCATTATTGGCATTTTTGATCTACAATTTTTCTCCCGCAAAAATATTTATGGGTGATACAGGCACACTCGTCACGGGCTTCATCCTCTCGCTTCTTACCATTCAGTTGACAGAAGAAACAAGAACTACTGCTTCCACATTTCAATGGCTGAATTACCAGTCGGCGCCTGTAATTGCCCTTGCATTACTCATCATTCCTCTAATTGATTTTATACGCATAACTTCAATACGCATGCTGAAGGGGCAATCTCCAATACATGCAGACAACAACCACATTCATCATGTTCTTTTGGATTCAGGCATGAACCACAGGAGGGCTACCCTGCTGCTGATCTTTGTAAACCTGCTGTTTATTTCTTCAGCCTTTCTGCTCAGGAGCATTGATCAATCTATTCTTTTCTTCGGATTAATTGTTTCCGGCATTCTGCTCAGTCAGTTACCATACCTGCTGATCAGGAAAAAATTGAAGAAAACAGTCGTTTAACAACTGCAACACATTTACCATTTTCCTGTATAACGAGGTTTATTTTGTAAGGAAATCTATGACGAACAGGAAGAAGCTACTTTTCATATTTGGAACACGTCCGGAAGCAATCAAACTTGCGCCCCTTGTTCTTGAATTCAGGAAACATCCACAATTTGATGTGAAGGTATGCGTGACTGCACAGCACAGGCAAATGCTGGATCAGGTGCTTGCGTTTTTTGAGATCACCCCTGACTATGATCTTGACATCATGAAGCCCAATCAGACATTGTTCGATGTAACAGCTGATGGGCTCAAGGCAATGGAGAAAGTGCTGAAATCATTTGAGCCATCTCTTGTTTTTGTTCAGGGAGATACCACAACATCTTTCATTGGTGCATTGGGCGCGTATTACTGCAAAATAAAAGTCGCACACATTGAAGCCGGTCTCCGCAGTGGAAATAAATACTCTCCATTCCCTGAAGAAGTGAACCGCATACTTGCAGGGCACCTCAGTGACTATCACTTCACCCCTACTCCGCAAAGCGATGCCAACCTGAAAAAAGAAAACATCACTGAAAATATATTCGGTGTAGGCAACACAGTAATAGATGCATTATTCCTTGGACTTGATCTGTTGAAGAAACGCGGCGAAGAATCCTTTCAAGCATTTTTTAAGGAAATTGATCTTTCGAAAAGGATGGTGCTCATCACCGGGCACCGCCGTGAAAGTTTCGGCGAACCATTTGAAAATATTTGTGAAGCAATTAAAACATGTGCGGAAAGATTTCCAGCAGTGGAATTTGTTTATCCGGTGCACCTCAACCCGAATGTACAGCAGCCGGTAAACCGCATGCTAAGCGGATTGAAGAATGTTCATCTCATTGCCCCTCTCGGCTATGAGCATTTCATCTGGCTAATGAACAAGAGTTATGTTGTTCTCACAGATTCAGGCGGCTTACAGGAAGAAGCACCGGCGCTTGGGAAACCGGTTCTCGTCATGCGCGAAGTTACCGAGAGACAGGAAGGCGTTGATTCAGGCACGGCGAAACTGGTAGGAACCAATAAACAACTTATCATAGATGAGCTTTCGCTGCTGCTTTCTGATACCAAGGCCTATGATAAAATGGCAAAGGCTATCAACCCATACGGCGACGGCACGTCATGTAAAAAAATCGTTGACATCGTAGCAAAACTGAAATTTTGATGTCAAGGCTCCTTTACTTGTTTTTTTTTCGGTTGGCAGGATGGAAGATCGAAGGCTTGATGCCCTCAGAAAAAAAGTACATCATTATTGTTGCACCTCATACCAGCAACTGGGATTTTATGATCGGACTTTGTGCAAGAAGCATCCTGCGTTTTGATGCAAAATTCCTTGGCAAAAAAGAACTTTTTCGTTTTCCATTTGGCGCCTTGTTCCGATGGCTGGGAGGCGTTCCTGTAGACAGAAGTAAAAATGTAAACCTTGTAGATGCCGTAGCGAATCTTTTCAATGAACGGGAAAATTTTATTGTGGCCATTGCCCCGGAGGGAACAAGAAAATATGTTGCCCAGTGGAAAACGGGTTTTTATTTCATGGCTCTCAAAGCAAAGGTTCCGATTGTAATGACAGCCTTTGACTATCCCAAAAAAACAGTAATCATCAACCAGCCCTTTTACCCTACCGGTAATCTGGCTGAGGATATGAAAACCATTTTCGGCTTTTTCAGGGATAAGAAGGGGAAATTTCCGAAGGAATTACCGAAGCAACTAAGCTGAATTCGAATTTACTCATTACTAGCAGTAGCACCTTGTTACGTGCCGTTCTCAAAATTCTAAGCGCTTTGAATCTTTTCCACCAACCCAAATCCCGGCTTTCCCTTGCCTCCACTCCCTCCCCCATTTTGCCCTCTCCTCTAAAAACCATACGTTTGAAAAGTAAACCCTAATCCCCATTTATGCCCCTCAGATGGAATGAAATCCGTTCGCGTGCCATACGTTTTTCGAAGTAATGGGAAGATGAAACCAATGAAGATGGCGAGGCGAAATCCTTTCTCGTTGGCTTCTTTGATGTGTTTGGCATCTCGCGCAGGAGATTGGCCACTTTTGAAAAACGAGTACGCCTTTCCCCTCGCTGGTCGTAGAAAAGTCGCTAACCGTAGCATATTGCTGTGGTCATTTGCAAAATCACAATATCTTCGCCCGCTTCGATAGAACAGTTTGCTAACATTAAACTGTATCTCCATGAACAAACAAAACTTCGTAACGATATTTTTGCTGAATTGCATCTCCAGCTTACTATGTGCGCAAGACTCAGCAGTGCGAATTGACAATAAGGAAATTACTCTTTTAGATAATTCGTACACTTTTAAGGATACTACTCAAAAAATATTCTTAAAGAATAACCAATCCGAAGTTTGGAACCTGAGGCAGGAAATTACAAAATTACATTTTGACCACTGCAATCACAATGAACTCAATATTCTTCTTTATTCTGATACAACCGGAGAAATTCCGTTTGTTCAAATAATCACCGGAACAAGTTTGTTAAAAATTGATAGCACAATTATTTCAATCGAGAAAAGTTATTCTAAAAAATTGAAGCCGGTGTTATTTGAAGGCTCACTTCAACGCTCTCTGATTTACGTTAAGTATATGTTCCATTACAGAAAGAAGGAAGAAGATTTAGCAAGGACAAACGGCAATTACAATGAAACCGAGGTGATGAGAATGTTTGGCACAGCAATAGGAAATAATGAGACAAATGAATGTGATGACGATGCCATTTTCTATGATGCGGGAGTGAAATGTTTTCAACAAGAAGATTTTAGCAAAGCAATTTATAATTTCAATCAGGCAGTAGAAGCAAATCCCTGGGATTGGGATGCTGTTTACAATCTTGGACTTTCTTACCAGAAAACAGATAAATTGAAAAAGGCTTGCGACTGTTTTTCAAAGGGGATTGAAGCAGGTGATATTATTGCAGTCCAAGCGTATAATCAATTTTGTTCGGAAATGAATAACAAGTAACTTCGATTGAAAAGAAAAACGACTACCAAGACTAAAAAAAATATGGAAACAGAAAACATGTCAATAATTCGGCATGTGTGTAGTCAGACAAATTCTGCAAACCCCGAAGAGGTTCCGTGCACTATCCTTCTTGAAAATACCAAATCTTTTCCGATTTTTACTGCGAATTATCTGGTTTAAAAAATAAATCCGCAATTCCATTTTCAAAATATGTCCCCCACCCCATCCACCAAACTCAAAGACGGCGATACCTGCAAAGTGATTGCAGGAACCCATGCCGGAAAATCAGGAACTGTCAGGGACCTGAACATCAGCAAGACCGGACACCTCACCATTACTGTGGAACAAAAAAATGGTGTACGGTTCAAGACGCTGGGCAAGAATGTAGAGGTGATGAAATAATTCTGCCGGTTTGATATTCGGATTCACAACTGACTTGCTCACAAAGTGCGCATTGTCCACGCAGCTGTCACAAGACAAAATCAAATGAAATTCCTGCAAAATTTTTTCTCCAATCAAAATATTTTTATCCCGGCAGTAAGATGGGTATTGAACAGCTATCCATTTAAAAAAACAGCAACAAGATTTCCTAACTTTTCACGATTTCTCCGAAACCGCTTCGCCACCAATAAATTTATCAGCCTGCCGCTGACATTCCTGCTCGTATCCTTCATCGCCAACCTGATGCTCCTTTTTGAAATTGCAGAAGACTTTGAAAATTCACCGGTCATGCATGCAATTGATAATTCACTTGCACAATTTCTTTTTGATCTGCGGATTACAACAGTAGCCAATATATTTTATTATTTCTCGTTGCTGGGGTCCCTGCCGGTGGTGATTTTAGTTGCACTGGCGGCTACCATTTTATTACTAATAAAGAAAAAGTACGTTCACCTCATTGCATTAATCACTGCATTGACCGGTACCGGCATCACCGTATTGACCGGCAAAAATTATTTTCTCCGCCTCCGTCCGAAGAATCTTGGCTTTTATAGCGAAGCCTCCTACTCTTTCCCCAGCGGACATGCGACTGTGGCAATGGCATTTTACGGTATGTTGTTTTACATATTCATTCGTTCAACGCCTACATATAAAAATAAATTTCGCCTCTTCGTGCTTGCAGTGCTGTTTATATCGTTGCTGGGTTTCAGCAGGCTTTACCTGGGCGTGCATTACCTGAGCGATGTAATTGCAGGCTTTTCCCTCGGACTGCTGTGGCTGCTTTCAGCAATCAGTATTCTGGAATGGAAGACATACTCCTTGCAAACAGGCATTCACAAATAAACAAATCGCATGTTGGAATCTACCGGTAACCTATATCCATTGGAGCATTTCATAACATTCTCATCTCCGCATCATCCTGTATCCGGAATATTATCCGCACCTTGTCAGTTCTAAATAAAATTCCATTTATGAAAAATACACTGCTTGCTTCCTTCGTCATTCTCCTCTGCTCCACCCTCACTTTTGCCGGCGCCCCTCCTGCTGAAGTTCAAAAGACATTCACATCTAAATTTCCAACGGCATCAAAAATTTCCTGGGGAAAAGAAAATGCAACGGAATGGGAAGCTAAATTCACGATGGATGGAAATAAAATTTCTGCAAACTTCTCTGCTAATGGTTCATGGGTTGAAACAGAAAAAGAAATTCCGGTATCGCAATTACCGAAGGCAGTTGCAGAGGCAATACAGAAGCAATATCCCGGCTGGAAAATAACAGAAGCAGACAAAACAGAAACGGCAAAAAACGGTACTATTTACGAAGCTGATCTTAAATCCGGCAACATGAAAAAATCACTTGCATTCAAAGCTGATGGCACCACTGTAGTCGAATAAGGTCCTGCACATCTAGAATGAACAAGCTTCCTGCCATCACCTTTTCTTTCTGGGTCATGAAAATTTGCGCTACCACCCTTGGTGAAACGGCCGGTGACCTGCTTTCCATGACAATGAATGTTGGCTATGCGGTGAGTTCTCTCATACTGCTGGGTTTCTTTTTTGCAACACTTGCCATTCAGCTCTCCATAAAAAAATTCCACCCTGTTATTTACTGGGCTGTCATACTTTCCACCAGCACTGCCGGAACAACAATGAGCGATTACATGGACAGAACCCTGGGTCTGGGATATGCTACAGGATCAACGATCCTTGTCTCATTGCTGGTGGCAACCCTTATCACATGGAGGCTTACAGAAAAATCATTGTCTGTTACGAATATCAAATCGTTGCGCGGTGAAGTATTCTACTGGACAGCGATCTTATTCTCAAATACCCTTGGAACGGCATTGGGCGATTTTCTGGCTGATGATTCAGGACTTGGTTTTGGCGGTGGTGCATTGCTCATCGGAGGTTTGCTGGCGTTACTTGTACTTGCTTACTATTTCACAAAACTTTCTCACGTGGTTTTGTTCTGGTCGGCATTTGTACTCACACGTCCATTCGGCGCCACTTTTGGTGACCTGCTTACGAAGACCCAAGAAAAAGGGGGATTGAATTTCGGTACGATGGGATCATCGCTGATACTTTTTGTAATACTTGCTGTGCTTGTAACAGGCTCAATTGTTAAACTCAGGACATCGAAATAAATTGGTATAGCGCAGTAAAAACAAAACCACGGAGGCACGGAGGTTCACGGAGGTGTACCTAAGTTACAACTATAAAACCAAGGAGACAATGAAATTCAACATGGTTTTACTCTGTGGTTCTCCGTGCCTCCGTGGTTAATAACCTGGCTGTTTAATAGCCCTCTCTGAATTTTCTCTTGCTCCACAGTAAAAAAATTCATCATTCACAAATCTCATTCCCACCCACTATCTTTGCTCCATGGCAAACAACACCTCCCCAAACATCTTAAACACAGCCGCAAACCTGCTCGGGTTTTGCCTTTTCGTTTTTACTTCATTGCACATCAGCAACAATGCCGAGAATAGCATCATGGATGAACTCACCTCAATCATTGCAATCTTGCTTTCAATATCCTGTATGTTTTCCTTTCTCTCTATTAGAACAATTAAACCGGAAAGAGAAAAGCGTTATGAAACCATTGCTGATTATTTATTCTTCACGTCGCTATCCGGAATACTCATTGTTATCCTTTTGATTAGTCTTAACTTTATTAAGTAGATCATTGTCTATTTATTATTCACTTCACCGGAAATGCAACACAAGATCATTCACCTCTGGAGCGGCCCCAGAAACATCTCCACTGCTTTCATGTATTCATTCGCACAAAGGAATGACACAAAGGTTATAGATGAACCATTGTATGCACACTACTTAAAAGTTACAGACATTGACCATCCCGGCAAAGAAGAAATTCTGAAAAGTCAGGAGCAGGATGGCAATAATGTAATGAAAGCCATTGCTGCATATAAAGGGGAGAAATCAGTACTATTCTGCAAACAAATGACACATCATCTGGTATATATTGATTTGTCATTGATAAAAAATGCCATCAATATTCTCCTTATCAGGAATCCGAAACAGGTATTGCATTCTTATGCCAAAGTGATCACACAACCGCAGCTGAGCGACATCGGCATCAAACAGAATTATGACCTTTATCATTACCTCAAAGAAAATAATTTGCATTGCCTTGTGATTGACTCAAACGAACTTTTGAAAAATCCTGAAAAATTACTCAGCACCATTTGTAAGGATGCCGGTATTGAATTCCAACAGGCAATGCTCAACTGGCAATCCGGACCGAAAAAGGAGGACGGCGTCTGGGCGAAATACTGGTATGAAAATGTTCATCGTTCCACCGGCTTTCATCCCTTTCAGGAAAAAGAAACAAAGCTGCCCGAACACCTTGAAAAAATATTTCTTGAATCAAAACCTTTTTACGATTTCCTTTACAGCTATTCCATAAAATCATAAATCATGTTACAATCATTCAATCCTAAAAATGAAAATATATTCGTGAGCATTAACGGCAAACTGTTACCACGCAATGAAGCCAGGATTTCTGTATTCGACAGCACTGTGCAGGGTGGTGATGCAGTGTGGGAAGGTTTGCGCATTTATGACGGCAGGATATTTTGCCTGGAAGAACACCTGAACAGAATGATCGAATCGGCGCATGCACTTGCATTTCAGAATGTGCCCGCCAAAGAGGAAATCAAGAAAGCTATTTTCGAAACGCTGAAAGCAAATGGCATGAGGGATGAGTCGCACATCCGCCTGACTCTTTCCCGCGGAGAGAAAATCACCAGCGGCATGGACCCACGCCTGAATACAAAAGGCTGCACGCTCATCGTACTTGCCGAATGGAAAAAACCGGTGTATGGATCAAAGGGCATAAAATTGACAACAAGCTCAGTGAGAAGAAATTCTCCGATGAATCTGGACTCAAAAATCCATCACAACAACTTGCTCAATAATATCCTTGCAAAGATAGAAGCCAATGTTGCCGGTGCTGATGATGCTCTCATGCTCGACAATCATGGCTTTGTATCAGAGACCAATGCCTGTAACATTTTTCATTGCAAGAACGGAAAACTATATACACCTCATGCCGATGCCTGTCTGCCGGGCATTACAAGAAAAAAAGTAATTGACATTGCATTGTCTGAGAAAATTTCCATTACTGAAAAAAATATTTCACTCACCGAAATATACAATGCCGATGAAGTATTTACAACCGGCACAATGGGTGAACTGGTATTGGCGGATGAAATTGACGGAAGAAAGATCATTAACCGTTCAGGAGAAAAATTATTCGATAAACTATTTTCGGTGTATCGTAAGATGACCGATTCAGAGGGAGAAAAATTGCCGTTTTGATAATTTAATTTTAACAGCTACAAGAAAAAAACTGCAGGCAGGTATATTCACAATGGTTTTTGTGACCGCAGATCAAAACATTCCGATTGCTATGTTAAAAAGTAGTTAAGAGAAATTGATGCAAATCACTACAACTAGTGAAATCTGCTCACTTGATATTTAATCAAGAAATAGTTTCTTCCATATCAGCTATCTTTGCATGCAATCGTATTAATCAAACATCAAATGAAAAAAGCCTTACTCACCTTCGCAGTTATCATTGCTTCTCACACTTTCACCAATGCACAATTCCTGATTAAACCTGTTTCGTTTTCCCCAACAGGATTGTCCAATCAGGGCAATGTTGCAGGATATGAAGCACAGGCAGGTCCATATACGATCTGGAAACCGGATTCAGCGATAACGATAAGCATCGGTGGACTTGCTCCCGGACAGGGAATTGGCGGACAAGCACGATTTTCTGATGATGGAAATTTTCTTTGTGGAACCAGTCATGGAAATCAATTTGCTGAAATGTCACGCTACGATGTATCAACAGGACAATGGACTACGCTGGGAAGCCTTGGATTTATGATCGACAGTACGCTGAGCGGCGGATTTGGAATTTCAGGAGACGGTAATACAATCGTAGGACTTTCCTGGGCTGATACTACAGGAGGATATGCTTATGCTCATGGTGTTGCATGGAACCCCGCAGAAGGCATAATGGACCTGGGCAGTCTTCATGACAGTATCCAGAGAAGCACGCGTGCAAATGCAGTCAGCTATGACGGAAGTATTGTTGTCGGATGGCAGGACTACAATGGCCCCTGGAAATCGGCCGTATGGAAAAAAAATCCTGCAGGCGGATATTACCCCAATGAATATCTATTGATCGATACAACAGGAAGCGCCACAGATGAATACAACCAGCTTGGAGAATGCAGTTGCATTTCCGTAGATGGCATCTGGATCGGTGGTTACGGCGATTATGCAAACAATGGACAGCCTTGGATATGGAGCAGACCAACAGGTGTTGTTAACCTGGGAACATTACCCAATGCCGGACAAGGATTTGTATCAGGCATCAATACTGATGGTACAATGGCGGTGGGTTGGTTTGATGGCCAGCTCTGGGGCGATCCGCAAATCCCTTTCATCTGGACATCTGCTTCAGGCATTCAGAATCTGAATGACTATATCCACAATGTCCTGGGATTGTCTACCGGTCCTGTCATAGTAAATGCCGCCGGCTGTCTGTCTTCCAACGGACAATATATTGCCGGCTACGGCATTGATACCATGTCATTCTTTTATGCAACGTACAGGGTGAATGCAATCCCTTCAGGAGTAAGCGAACTGAGCATTTTAAACGAAATGAAAATATATCCGAATCCGGTTACATCACAATTGACAGTCAGATTTGCGTCTGATGAATTTCATCAGATAAAAATAACTGACCTTGCGGGTAAAGAAATCAGGAGTGCCGAATTTACAGGAAAGCAAATCACGATTGAAAGAGAAACACTGAATGCGGGAATTTATTTCTTACAGGCAACGGATCATCAGCAGCATATTGTCAATGCAAAAGTGATCGTTCAATGATAAAAGAACCTGCAATTACGAAAGTTTAATTCTGCGCAAGATTTTTTCCTTCACTCTTCCGTTTTTCGTAGCGGCATAAACCTTCATCGAGGTAAGAGAGGTACTTCTTTATGTCAGGCGTATAACCACGTGGCTTAGCCAGTTCCTTTCCTTTGTTGTCAAGGAGGATGTAATAAGGTTGGGAGTTTGTATTGTACACGCTTGCTTGCAAATCACTCCATTTATTACCGGTTGTACGGATCTTCTTTCCTGTGGTAGTTGAAATAGACTGCTGTGATTCCGGAAGCGATTCCTTGTCATCAACGTACAATGAGATGAGAACATAATCACTACTCAGCCGCTTCAATACTTTTGGATCACTCCACACATTGTCTTCCATTTTGCGGCAGTTCACACAACTCCATCCTGTAAAGTCAACCAATACCGGTTTGCCTTGCGCCTTGGCATAACGCATCCCTTCGTCAAAGTCATGAAAGCAGGCAAGGTCATGAGGACATTCTCCTGCAGTTCCTGTTTTCCATTCTTTGTAAAACTCAGGAGGAGGAAAACCACTGATCAGTTTCAGCGGAGCGCCCCAAATGCCGGGCGTGAGGTACAATGCGAAAGAAAGAGACAGGATAGCAGAAAGTAACCTGCCTATTCCGATATGAGTTACTTCACTGTCATGATTGAAACGCAGCTTTCCCAATAAATAAAAACCCATCATTGCAAAAATAATGATCCACAATACAATGAATACTTCCCTCTGTAAAATTCCCCAGTGATAAGCCAAATCAACATTACTGAGAAACTTCAGTGCCAGTGCCAGCTCCACAAAACCCAGGCAAACCTTAACTGTGTTCAGCCAACCGCCTGATTTAGGAAGTGAATTCAACCAGCCGGGGAACATGGCGAACAAAGCAAACGGTACTGCCAGTGCAAATGAAAATCCAAACATGCCGGCAACCGGTCCGATGTAACTTCTGCCATGCGCCGCTTCTACCAGCAAGGTTCCGATGATCGGACCTGTGCAGGAAAAAGAGACGAGCGATAAAGTAAATGCCATGAAGAAAATTCCAATCAGTCCTCCCCTGTCGCTGGCCTGATCAGCTTTATTTACCAGTGAACTTGGTAATGTTATCTCGAAGGCGCCGAAAAATGAAATGGCGAAGATGATGAAGATAACAAAGAAGAGCATATTGAAGAACCCGTTACTGGCAAGGTCATTCAGGGCATCACTGCCAAATGAAACGGTAACAAGCAATCCCAGCACGACATATATCACGATGATTGAAGATGCATATATCAATGCATTGACAATTCCTCTTTTTCTACTGCCGCTGCGTTTTGTAAAAAAACTGACCGTCATCGGAATCATCGGGAAAACGCATGGCGTCAGCAATGCAAGCAATCCCCCAAGCATTCCTGCAAGAAAAATTCCCCAGAAAGATTTGTCTGTCGTTGTTCCCGAACCATCTTCAGAAATACCGCATCCCGGTTCAAGGTTATCACTGGTTGCAGATGCAGGGTAAACGATTGCCGATGATGTATCAACAGGAGCCTGTTCAGCTTTCACCGGAAGCGTATCCTGAACTACCGGTGTAATCTCTGACTTACCGCTCTCATCCTTTTTTTCCTCATGCTTTACAGTTCCGATCTTAAATTCGAATGTAGTATCAAACATGATACAGGACTCTTTACATACCTGACCGAAGATGGTACCCTTGATTGAAAAACCGGATCCTTTGAGCTTGACTTTCTGCGTAAATGTCTGCTTGCCTTCAAATGTAATCACGTCAACTTTGAATGTCTCATCAAAAGAGCGGTGTCCTTTTGGTTCTTCTACTTTTCCAACCCGTTCGTAGTTGTTGTCTTTATCAAAAGTAAACTCCATAGGCAGCGGGCCTCCATCGGGAGTGAACTGTGAATAGATATGCCACTCCTCCTGGATATTCGCTTTGAATACCAATGTTGCTTCATCATTCCCCTTCTGCTCTACGCTGTACGTCCATTTTACCGGATTGAGCAATTGTGCACGTGAAAAATTGGCAAAGGAAAATATTGCCAGAAAGAGGATTAAGGATTTTCTCATCAAAATTATCCGGTGAAATAGTCTGCAAATTAAAGAAATTTCATGAAGAATCAATGCAATAATAGTCAGTTTAACGCATTTGTAACGTTTTCATTCAAACCACCCATACAATTCGGGAATGGTGAGTTTAATTTTGGATTGATATGCAAGGTCCCTGGTTACTTTTCCTCCTTCCATTGAAAGAATGCGGTCCCCGTATCTCAAGGCATCTTTTAATTGATGGGTTACAAATATTACCGTCAGATTAAATTCCTTAATGATCTTATCTGCCAGTTCAAGGATCAATGCAGATGTCTTCGGATCAAGTGCCGCCGTAGGCTCATCCATCAATAGTATTTTTGCTTCTTCTTTTCCTGTATGCACCGGCATCACAGCCATAAGTAACGTCAATGCCTGTCTTTGTCCTCCCGATAAAGTTCCCATTGGCTGGTCAAGTTTGCTTTCAAGTCCCAATCCCAACATCGTGATTTTTTCCTTCACCAATTTTCTGAATGCCTCCCCTGTTCCAATCCTGAATTTCTTTTTTTCCATTCTTAAAGAAGCCAGCCGGAAATTTTCCAGCACTGAAAGTTCCGGCGATGTTCCCATCATAGGATTTTGAAAGATGCGTGCAATCCATTTGCTGCGTTCAAAATCGCTGACGTGCGTAATGTCTTTTCCATTGATCATGATTTGTCCATCATCAGGTTTTGCTGTTCCTGCCAGTATATTGAGCAAAGTAGATTTGCCCGAGCCGTTGGAGCCTACAACAACAACAAAACTTTTTTCAGGGATTACAAGACTCACATCATCCAAAGCAACCACTGCATTCGGTGAACTTCTATTGTACGTCTTGCTGATATGCCTTAGTTCAATCATTCGCTTTTTTCAGATTTGGAATACTTACAACTAACAAAACAAAAGCAGCGACTACAAGTTTCAGATAGAGTGGATCAATTCCGATGCTTAAAGCAAAAGCAAGTATGAGACGGAAAATGACGCTGCCTGCTATTACGGCAATGAGTTGCACGTAAATGCTTTTCACACTGAACGTCTTTGAAAATATTTCACCTATCATCACAGACCCCAATCCCAGTATGACAATTCCAATGCCCATGTTGATGTCTGCAAACCCTTGTATCTGCGTGATGAGAAAACCGCTCAATGCTGTCAGACCATTCGCAAGCCCAAGGCCGATTATTTTCATGCGGTTCGTATTGACACCTAAAGCACGTATCATACTTTCATTGTTTCCTGTTGCACGCATGGCCAGGCCAAAATCAGTTTTCAATACCCATCCCATCAACTGCCAAAGCAGAAGAACAAATAAAACCAACACAAATGCCTGTTGCGCAACTTCTCCGTGAATAAAATTCGCCAGAGAAAAAATTGTGGGGATGTCAATCAGAGGGATGTTTGACCTGCCCATCAATGCCAGATTCACGCTGTACAATGCCGTCATCACCAATATCCCGGCAAGCAGTGCATTAACCTTTAGCCTGGTATGAATGAAGCCGGTCATCGCTCCTGCGATAGCACCTGATAAAAATGCAGCAACAAAAATAACGGGCATTGATACATGTTGTGACAGGAGCACTGCCGTTACTGCTCCGCCGAGGGTGAAACTTCCATCGGTGGTGATATCAGGAATATTGAAAATGCGCATGGAAATAAAAATGCCCAGCGCAAGCGATGCAAAACCCAATCCCAGTAAAACCGCAGTGAGGTAGAAGTTCATTGCCTTTATTTTACACTTATATAGGTTGAGTCAAAAGTCAGTTTGAACTCTTCAGCTTTCAGCGCATTAAAAACTTTTCTCCTCACCAAAACAGCCTCAGGCTGCAACCCTTCAGTTGATCTTGTCTTCAAAAAAGTCGCCGCCTGTGCCCCGCTCTGGTATCCCCATTGGTACATATCCGCCCCGAAAGCCGCTACAGCACCGCGTTTTACCAATCCTTCCTCGCTGGTGAAAACAGGAACTTTTGCATCATCACAGCTTTTCACGATCACTTCCATACCGGCAAAAACGGTATTGTCGGGCAAAGCAAAAAAAGCATCTATTTTTTTTCTGAGCAATGCCTGAACTACTAGCTGTGCTTCATTGCTGTTGTTCACCGGTAATTTTTCGAGTTGAAGTCCGAGCATACCACACACTTTTTCAATCCTGTTCATGGCATCCACGCTCTGCGGCTCCGACTGATTAAAAATGGTGCCGATTTTTTTTGCATTGGGCAATATGTTTCTGATAAGCATCACTGCCGTATCAATGTATTCCAGCGTTTCATAAGTCCCGAAGAGGTTTCTTGGAGGCCGCCCGAATTCATTGGTGAGCTTTGCAAGGTCAGGGCGCGGAGATACGGTCATAAAAATCGGAACCTCAGTGGTTCGTTTCACTGCAGTGATGGTTGCCAGCGTCGGACATGTGGCAATGAGATCAGGTTTTTGTGAAAGAAGATAATCACAGGCCTGTAAAAGCGTTGGTTGATCACCTTGGGCATTGCGGTAAATGATCTGCATCGACTGGTTATTTTCCCTGAAACCACTATCACTGAGTGCCATAAAAAAACCCTTCTTTGCCTCTGCAAGCGTTTCATCCTGAAGCAAATCCAAAAAAGCAACCACAGGAATTTTTGATTCCTCCCTTTTTTGCGGGGCAGAATTACATGCGCCGACGACCAGCAGAATGGCAACACCAAGTTTTTTCATGAAAGTATTTTGCCGGCAAGATACAGCATTGAAACAAAGTGTTTAGCCAAATAAACAGCCGGAAATAGCAGACATATTTTTTGAAAAGTGTTGCATTTTGGACAAGGAAACCCGCTCGTAATAAAACAACTAAATTGGTGAGAATTCCCCACATAATTGATGCTGAAAACTGTCAATGATTTTCTATCTTCGCGTTCTTTTTATAGAAATATGGGAAAAATTCAAATGGTTGACCTGATCGGTCAGTATTCGAAAATTCAGGCTGAAATCGACAAGGCTATAATGGATGTAGTACGGTCTTCGGCTTACATCAACGGACCTGAAGTTAAGTCATTCCAGGCCGAGCTTGAGAATTACCTTGGCGTGAAGCATGTGATTCCCTGTGCCAACGGAACCGATGCCCTCCAGATCGCAATGATGGCCTTGGGTTTGAAGCCGGGTGATGAAGTGATCACAGCGAGTTTTACATATGTTGCAACGGCAGAAGTAATTGCATTGCTGCAACTCAAACCTGTTCTGGTTGATGTCCTTCCTGATACTTTTTTGATTGATCCGAAAGCCGTTGAACGCGCCATCACGCCGAAAACAAAGGCCATTGTGCCTGTTCATCTCTTCGGACATTGTGCTGATATGGATGCCCTGATGGACATTGCAAAACGCAACAACCTTTATGTAATTGAAGATACTGCTCAGGCTATTGGCTCCAACTACAATCTGAAAAACGGAACCAAACAGAAAGCCGGAACCATCGGAACAATCGGATGCACTTCCTTCTTCCCGTCCAAAAATCTTGGTTGTTATGGTGATGGCGGCGCCATTTTTACCAATGATGATGAACTGGCAAAGAAAATGCGAATGATCGCCAACCACGGACAAAGCACGCTTTACTATCATGACGAGATCGGTGTGAATTCCCGCCTCGACAGCATTCAGGCGGCTATCCTAAGGATCAAACTCAGGCACCTGGATGAGTATGCTGCTGCCCGCAGAGCCGTTGCCGATTATTATGACAAAGCATTTGCAGGAAACAACAATATCACCACGCCTGCACGCACAAAAAACTCTGACCATGTATTTCATCAGTATACCCTTTTAATAAAAAATGCTGACAGGAATAAAGTGCGTGAACAACTTGCAGCTAAAGAAATCCCTTCTATGATCTACTATCCCGTGCCTCTGCATATGCAAAAAGCATATCGCGATGACCGGTACAAGCCGGGAGATTTTCCTGTTACAGAACAACTTTGCGCACATGTGCTGTCATTGCCAATACATACTGAGATGAAAGAAGAAACGCTGAAGTACATTACCGATGCCGTTCTTGAAATTTTGAAACCTGAAGTTGCTGCTGTCTAATCAGCCGAAAAGTATTTTATGAAAATAGCAGTCGTTGGAACAGGATATGTTGGTCTGGTTACCGGTACCTGTTTTGCTGAAACAGGAAACCATGTTACCTGCGTAGATATCAATGAAGCCAAGGTGGCTCAGCTAAAGAAAGGTGAAGTTCCTATTTATGAACCCCATCTTGACTTGCTTTTTGATCGTAACATCAAACAGGGAAGGCTGACATTTACAACCAATCTTGCCGAAGGAATTGCAGATGCCAAAATCATTTTTCTCGCCCTGCCAACGCCGCCGGGAGAAGACGGTTCTGCTGACCTAAAATATATTTTAAAGGTCGCTGAAGAACTTGGCCATCTCATCACAGACTATAAAATAGTCATTAATAAAAGTACCGTTCCTGTTGGCACAGCAGAAAAAGTACGTGACATGATCTCCAAAAACTGCAAAGCAGAATTTGACGTGGTCAGTAATCCCGAATTTTTGCGTGAAGGATTTGCAGTAGATGATTTCATGAAACCCGACCGCGTGGTGATCGGCACATCTTCCGAACGCGCGAAGAAACTGTTGAATGAATTGTATGCACCGTTTGTCCGCTCCGGAAACCCAATCTATTTCATGGATGAACGTTCCAGCGAACTCACAAAGTATGCTGCCAACTCATTTCTGGCAATGAAAATTACTTTCATGAATGAGATCGCCAATCTCTGCGAACGCACCGGAGCAAATGTTGACAGCGTTAGAATTGGTATCGGCTCTGACGCCCGCATCGGCAAAAGGTTTCTCTTTGCCGGAATAGGATATGGCGGTAGTTGCTTCCCTAAAGACGTACAGGCGCTTGTAAAAACTTCTTCCGATTACAAATACGATTTCTCCACATTGAAGAGTGTGATGGGCGTCAACGATAAACAAAAGCACATCATCGTGGAGAAGCTGAAAGATTATTTCAAAGGAAACCTTTCCGGAAAAAAAATTGCATTGTGGGGTCTTGCATTCAAACCAGATACAGATGACATCCGCGAAGCGCCTGCATTGAATATTATCGATGACCTTATAAGTGCCGGCGCATCCGTTTCTGCATTTGATCCTGAGGCAATGAAAAATGTAAAACAACTGATCGGGGAGAAAATACAATATGGCACCAATGAATATTCAATATTGAAAGATGCTGATGCCCTCATTATAGCAACTGAGTGGAGCTTGTTCCGCACACCGGAATTTGAAAAAATGAAATCGCTGATGAAACAGCCGGTAATTTTTGATGGCAGAAATCTCTATGATCTGAAACAAATGGAAGAGCTTGGATTTTATTACAATAGTATCGGACGGGCAGTTGTGAATTTAAAAGGATAATTCTAAAACAAAAAATTGTGAAACGAATTTTAATAACCGGTGCCGCCGGATTTCTCGGTTCAAATCTTTGCGACAGATTTATCAGCGCCGGATACCACGTGATAGGAATGGACAACCTGATCACGGGCTCTATGAAGAACATCGAACATTTATTCAAGCTGAAAGAATTTGAATTCTACCATCATGATGTTTCGAAATTTGTAAGCGTGCCCGGTCCGCTTGACTACATCCTCCACTTTGCTTCTCCTGCAAGTCCGATCGATTATCTGAAAATTCCGATCCCAACACTAAAGGTGGGTTCTCTTGGAACACACAATCTCCTTGGTTTGGCAGTGGCAAAGAAATCACGTATTCTCGTTGCCTCTACAAGCGAAGTATATGGCGATCCACAAGTACATCCGCAAAACGAAGACTACTGGGGAAACGTAAATCCCGTTGGCCCACGTGGTGTGTATGATGAAGCAAAAAGATTTCAGGAAGCAATGACCATGGCCTACCACAATGTACATCTCATCGAAACACGGATCATCAGAATATTCAATACCTATGGACCTCGCATGCGGCTGAATGACGGGCGTGCATTGCCGGCATTCATCGGACAAGCGCTGCGCGGAGAAGATCTCACTGTTTTCGGCGATGGAAGCCAGACACGTTCTTTCTGTTATGTTGATGATCTCGTCGAAGGAATTTACAGACTGCTCCTGAGTGATTACTTTATGCCAATGAATATCGGCAACCCTGATGAGATAACCATCAAAGAATTTGCAGAAGAAATTATCAAGTTAACAGGCACCAGTCAGAAGATAGTCTACAAACCATTACCTCAGGATGATCCAAAGCAACGGCAACCGGATATCACCAGGGCAAAAAAGATCCTGGGGTGGGAACCCAAAGTTTCCCGCGAAGAAGGTTTGAAAAAGACACTGGAATATTTCAAGAGTTTACCGAAAGACGAATTGTATAAATCAACGCACCTCTGATTATGGAAAACGAAAAAGGATTTTCTGCAGACAAGACTGCCGTTATAGACGAAGGCTGTAAGATCGGCAAAGGCACCAAGGTTTGGCATTTCACTCACATCATGAGCGATGCAGAACTCGGTGAAAATTGCAACATAGGGCAAAATTGTGTGATCTCTCCAAATGTAATACTTGGCAAGAATGTTAAAGTTCAGAATAACGTTAGCATTTACACCGGCGTTATCTGTGAAGACGATGTTTTTCTCGGACCATCAATGGTATTCACCAACATCAACAACCCGCGAAGTGCCGTTATCCGGAAAGGCCAATACCTGAAAACACTTGTAAAACGCGGAGCAACTATTGGCGCCAATGCAACAGTTGTTTGCGGACATACCATCGGTGAATATGCTTTCATCGGCGCCGGAGCGGTGGTTACCAAAGACGTTCCTCCTTTTGCTTTGCTGGTTGGCAATCCTGCCAGACAAACAGGATGGATGAGCGAATATGGCCACCGCCTGAAGTTTGATGCAAACGGAATTGCAATATGCCCTGAAAGCAAACAAGAATATAAGCTGGAAGGCAAAAAAGTTACAAGGATCAAATAAAGGAGATAAAAAAAGTGGCTGAATCGCAGGATAAAATAATTAAGATGGCTGTGGTTGGAGCAGGTCATATCGGCAAGAGACATGCTGAAATGATCCGCAGAAATCCGGAAGCACAACTGGTGGCTATTTGTGACATCAGGCCGAAAGAATTACTCGGACTGGAAGACGATGTTCCGTTCTTTTCATCTATTGATGAGATGCTTGCTTCAGGCATTGAAATCGATGTGGTAAATATCTGCACACCGAATGGATTGCATGCAGAACATGCGCTGAAAGCCCTTGAACATAAAAAACACGTCGTCGTTGAAAAGCCGATGGCACTGAAGGTTGCCGACTGCGAGAAAATTATCTTTAAAGCACTGCAGGCATCACGCCATGTTTTTTGTGTAATGCAGAACAGGTACTCTCCTCCATCTGCATGGATAAAAGAAGTCATTGAAAAAAAACTGCTCGGAAAAATATTCATGGTTCAGCTGAACTGCTACTGGAACCGCGACGAAAGATATTACAACGGAAAAAACTGGAAAGGCAGTGCCGACCTCGATGGTGGTACATTGTTCACACAATTTTCCCATTTCATTGATATCATGTACTGGCTGTTTGGTGACATCAATGACCTGCAGGGAAAATTTGCAGACTTCAACCATCATGCACTAACGACCTTCGAAGATTCAGGATTTGTTTCATTCAATTTTACAAACGGAGGAATGGGAAGCCTGAATTATTCAACCTCTGTCTGCGATAAAAACCTTGAAAGCAGCATTACCATCATCGGGGAAAACGGCAGCGTAAAGATCGGCGGACAATACATGAATGATGTGGAGTATTGCCATATCAGAAACTACACGATGCCACAACTTGCTGAATCAAGTCCGGCAAATGATTACGGAGGATACAAGGGCTCCGCAGCCAATCACCACTTTGTAATGGAGAATGTGATCGATACGCTGAAAGGAAGAACCAGTGCCACTACGAATGCGATGGAAGGAATGAAGGTGGTGGATATTATTGAACGGATATATGCGATGAGGGATTTGGGGGAAATCAAAAGTTAGAAGTCACAAGTTAAAAGGCAAAAGTCATAAGTCATAAGTCATAAGTCATAAGTCAAAAGTTAAAAGTTATAAGTAATAAGTTAAAAGCCTGCCCGAATCACGAAGTGAGGCGGGTTAAAAGATTAGGAATATGTATCAGGAATTAATAGACAAGAAAAGCAAACTCGCAGTATTGGGATTGGGTTATGTAGGACTGCCCATTGCACTGGAATTTGCAAAGAATATAAAGGTGATCGGATTTGACATCAGTGAGCCGCGCATTCAGAAGATGCAGAACAAGATTGATCCGAGCGGAGAACTCTTGCCTGAGGCATTTGAAGGGTGCGATATTGAATTTAGCTCGGATAAGGAAAAGCTTCGTGAAGCAAATTTTTACATCGTTACTGTCCCTACACCCATCGACGAACACAACCTCCCCGACCTGAAACCCATCCTCGGCGCAACACGCTTCATCGGCAGTGTTTTGAAAAAAGGCGACTACATTGTTTATGAGTCTACAGTTTATCCGGGATGTACGGAAGAAGACTGCATACCCGTTCTTGAAGAGTTGTCAGGTTTGAAATTTATCAAAGACTTTAAAGTGGGCTATTCACCTGAGCGTATCAATCCCGGAGACCATGAGCATACCATTTCAAAAATATTAAAAGTGGTTTCAGGGTGTGACGAAGATTCATTGAATCAGATCGCGCAGACGTATGAGATCATCGTTAAAGCAGGCGTTCACAAAGCACAATCGATTAAGGTAGCAGAAGCTGCAAAGATCATTGAGAACACGCAACGCGATGTGAACATTGCATTGATGAATGAGTTGTCCATCATTTTTAACAAGATGGGGATCAATACTTACGATGTACTTGCCGCCGCCGGAACAAAATGGAATTTCATGCGCTTCCAGCCCGGACTTGTAGGCGGACATTGCATTGGCGTGGATCCATACTACCTTACCTACAAAGCGCAGGAACTCGGCTACCACGCACAGGTGATCAACAGCGGGCGTTATGTGAACGACAGCATGGGATTTTATGTGGCCAAACAGACCGTAAAAAAAATGGTGGCTGTGGGAAAAGATCTTTCCAAGGCAAAAGTATTGGTGATGGGTGCTACGTTTAAAGAGAATGTAGAAGACATCCGCAATTCAAAAGTAGCCGATGTGGTGAAGGAACTTCTATCTTACGGAGTAAACGTAGAAGTTACCGATCCGAAAGCTGACAGCGCCGAACTCAAGCATGAATATGGATTTGAACTGGTTTCAGAAATTGGAAAAAATTATGATGCAGTGATCGTGGCAGTGAACCACAATGAATTTACCGGATATGATGAAGCATACTTTAAATCCATTACAAGCAAGGACGCACTGATCGTTGACCTGAAAGGGATTTATAAGGGGAAGTTTAAGGATATTGCTTATTGGAGTTTGTAGAATTCCCATCAAATAACAAGAGAAAAATCAAATATTTGAATTGCATTTAGAAATCAATTAATCACAAGTTGATATATAGCATATTCGGATGAATTTGGATATTTGAAAGGATGATAAATAAATTAATTTGTGAAGAACATTCTCGTCACAGGCGGCACCGGATACATCGGCTCTCACACAACAGTTGAGTTGCTGAACAAAGGCTATGATGTATTCATCATTGACAACCTGAGCAATTCACGCAAGGAGGTATTGAATTCCATTGAAAAAATCACGGGCAGGATGCCGCATTTCCTGCAACTGGATCTTTGTGACAGGGAAAAAGTCATGGCATTCTTTGCAAATAACAGGATTGACGCCACCATCCATTTTGCAGCTTATAAGGCCGTCGGCGAATCCGTAGAACATCCTTTGACCTATTACAGAAACAACCTCGTTTCGCTTGTAAATCTGCTGGAAGCATACGAAAAATACAACTTAGACAATTTCCTGTTTTCTTCAAGCTGCTCTGTGTATGGGGATCAGTCGGTTCTTCCAATTGATGAATCGGCGAAGCTTTCAAAGCCGGAATCCCCTTACGGAAACACCAAACAGATCGGAGAGGAAATTTTGTCTGATACAATC
Source organism: Bacteroidota bacterium (assembly GCA_026391975.1). GTDB lineage: Bacteria > Bacteroidota > Bacteroidia > AKYH767-A > 2013-40CM-41-45 > JAPLDB01. Next base: position 43,615 of record JAPLDB010000110.1, read on the forward strand.
CGTGTAAATAAATTTTCAGGCATTGCGTTACGGTACTTCAACCCCGGCGGCGCGCATGAAAGTGCTTTGATAGGAGAATATCCGCTAAGTCCTCCGAATAACCTTGTGCCTGTAATCACCCAGACTGCCATTGGCAAACGGGAATCCATGACTGTCTTCGGAAATGACTATGATACACCTGACGGAACCTGCATCCGCGATTACATTCACGTAGTGGATATTGCAAAGGCACACATCGCTGCCGTAGAACGCCTGCTGAATAAAAAGAACAAGAATAAGTTCGAGATCTTCAACCTGGGAACAGGAAAAGGGAATACAGTTCTGCAGGCAATACAGGCATTTGAATCTGTGAGTGGTGTTAAGCTAAACTATAAAATTGGCGAAAGAAGAGCCGGTGATGTGGTGAAGATCTGGGCCGATACAAAACTGGCCAACACGGAACTTGGCTGGAAAGCCGAACTTTCATTGGATGAAATTATGCGCAGCGCATGGAAATGGGAAAATCAATTAATGAATGACCCCTCTTAGCCCAAGGCTCGACGAGGTATCTTGCCACGAATTCCTCGAATTATCACAAATCGAAACTTGTAAGGCAATAATGTTTCGTGTTAATTAGTGAAATTCGTGGCTAATATTTTAATTCATCCCTGCCTTGCCTGAGGCGCGATGAGGAATTCTTTAGATTAAAAATGCTGCCCTAAAATATGGAAATGAAAAAGAAAATACTAATTACCGGTGGAGCAGGATTTATCGGCTCGCATGTCGTCAGGTTATTTGTGACAAAATATCCTGATTACAATATCGTCAACCTCGACGCCCTTACCTATGCAGGAAACCTTGCCAACCTTAGTGACATAGAAGACAAACCGAATTACAGTTTTGTAAAAGGAAATATCGTTGACGGTGACTTCATTCACAACCTTTTTACTGAACATAAATTTGATGCAGTGATTCACCTTGCTGCTGAATCACACGTGGACCGCAGCATCTCCAATCCGATTGAATTCGTGATGACAAATGTGATCGGAACTGTGAATTTATTGAACGCAGCAAAACAACTCTGGAAAACCTCAAACAACCAACCTCATCCCGATAGTCATCGGGATTCAAACCTGTTTTACCACGTCTCCACAGATGAGGTATATGGCTCACTCGGAAATGAAGGTCTGTTTACTGAGAAAACCGCTTACGATCCGCACAGCCCCTACTCTGCTTCCAAAGCAAGCAGCGATCATTTTGTAAGGGCTTACAATGATACCTATGGATTGCCAGCCATCATTTCTAACTGCTCAAACAACTACGGCTCCAACCATTTCCCCGAAAAACTGATACCGCTGGCCATTCACAACATCCTGCATTCTAAACCGGTTCCTGTTTACGGCAAAGGCGAGAACATACGCGACTGGCTCTTTGTGGAAGACCATGCCCGTGCCATTGATACCATTTTCCACAAAGGAAAGCCGGGCGATACTTACAACATCGGCGGACACAACGAATGGAAAAACATCGACCTGATCATGTTACTCTGTAAGATCATGGATAAAAAGCTGCAACGGGAAGACGGAACTTCCGTAAAACTCATCACCTTTGTAAAAGACAGGGCCGGGCATGACCTCCGTTATGCCATTGATTCTTCAAAATTGCAAAATGAACTTGGCTGGACTCCTTCCCTTCAGTTTGAAGAAGGACTGGAAAAAACCGTTGACTGGTACCTTGCAAATCAGGAATGGCTGAAGCAGGTAACGTCAGGAGACTATTTGCACTACTATGAAAAACAATACATCAGCAGGTAATTTCAACTGAAAAATACCGGCGAGGAAGATTATACTATGTACGACATACCTTTTCATAAAACAGACATTTCAAAACTTTCATTCCTGATTACGGGAGGGTGCGGCTTCATTGGAAGCAACATCGTTGAATACCTGTTGAAATACAATGCAGGAAAAGTGGTTGTACTCGATAACGTTTCCACCGGTTTTAAAAAAAATATTGAGCCGTTCTTGTCAAATTCAAATTTCAGTTTTATCGAGGGAGACATCACCGACTTTCAAACGTGCAAAAAAGCCTGTGAAGGAATTGACTATGTAACCCACCAGGCTGCACTGGGCTCTGTTCCGCGGTCTGTGAAAGACCCGATTGCCACCCATGCTGTAAATGCCACCGGCTTTCTCAACATGCTGGTTGCGGCAAAAGATGCAATGGTGAAACGGGTGGTATATGCAAGTTCATCTTCTGTTTATGGTGATCATCCCGTGCTTCCCAAGAAAGAAGATGAAACAGGAAACCCGCTGTCTCCTTATGCAGTCACAAAAAAGACGAATGAGTTGTATGCAAATGTTTTTGCATCAACATATCAGATGGAGATCATAGGACTACGATACTTCAATGTTTTCGGACCGAATCAGAGTCCGGAAGGCGCTTATGCTGCAGTGATACCCCTATTTATGCAAGCCGTGATCAACAAGACAGCTCCATTCATAGATGGTGACGGAGAGCAAACCCGGGATTTCACTTTTGTGGAAAACGCAGTACAGGCCAACATCAAATCCTTTTTTGCTGAGAGGAAAGATGCAGTGAACCAGATCTACAATGTTGCGGTGGGTGAAAAAATTTCCGTTAATTCCTTATACAGCATGATAGCCGAACTCGGTGGATCAAGTGTAAAACCCGTTCATCGCGAAACGCGTGCGGGAGATATTCGAAATTCTCTTGCTGATATTTCAAAGATCCACGACCTGGTCGGTTATGAACCCGGCATTAAAGTAAATGCAGGATTAAAAATTGCCTTCGACTGGTACAGGAAAAATTTTGGCTAGTCCTTCTTGGTAAAAACCTAACATGGCTTTTCTTAAAAATATTTTTCGCAGAAAGGAAGAGATCAAATATCCTCCTGTCACCGATTATTCTTCATTTATTACCGACATCCATTCACACCTTATTCCGGGAATTGATGATGGCAGTAAAACAATGGAAGAATCTATTGACCTGATCAAAAGATACAAAGCACTTGGCTTCAGGAAACTGGTCACCACGCCCCATATCATGAGCGATGCATTCAGAAATACGCCTGATATTATCCTTGGTGGACTGGACAAGCTCAGGGAAGCTGTCAGACAGGAAGGTTTGGATATTGAAATCGATGCTGCTGCAGAATATTATTTTGACGAAGACTTCGTAAAACTGATAAAACAGAAAAACCTGCTCACCATCGGTGGAAAATACGTGCTTTTTGAAGTTTCGTATATGAATGCACCTGACAATATACTCCAGGTAATTTTTGACATTCAGATAGCCGGCTATACGCCCATTCTTGCACATCCCGAACGCTATCCTTTTTGGTACAACAAGTTCGAAGAATACCATAAGCTGAAAGAATCCGGCTCGTTGCTTCAACTGAATACCAATTCACTTAATGGATATTACGGTCCGGAAGCAAAAAAAATTGCTGAAAAAATGGTCGATGCAAACATGATCGATTTTATCGGCAGCGACATGCATGGGGTTCGTCACATGGCAGCACTGGAACGTACCGCCAATGAAAAATACCTCTGGAAACTTGCTGCCAGCGGAATGAAAAACGCCACGCTCTGATTTTTAGACAAGGGTCCAGTTGAATTCCTTTTTCAAAGAAACATGCGACCTCTTCGCCAGCGAAAAAAAGAGCATACTTACAACAGTGATGGCCAAACCGGGAATCAGAATTAGGTATTCACTCCCCTGCAAAAAAATGTATCCATAATTTTCCCTGATCATGCCGCCCCAGGATGGCAAATTGTTCCTGAAACCAATACCAAGAAAATTCAAGCTGCTCTCAACTAGAATGGCGGCATAAAAAATCGCAATGACGGAAGCAAACACCGGACTGAAAAGATCAGTCAGATAGTAGTTTTTAAGAATCTGCATTCTTGTTATGCCAAGCGCCGATGCCGACTCCATGAATTTCTTTTCCCTCTTCAAGAAAATTCCGGAAATAATAACCTGCGCTATCTGAAAGCTAAGTATCAATCCTGAAACGAAACAAACATGCCAAAATCCGTTGCCAATTATAAACATCACGGCAATTATCAGGAGCATGGCCGGAGTTGAAGATAGCGACCTGATCAGCCACAATCCCAAAAGCCTCATCTTTCCCTTCAGAAGTCCTACAAGAATCCCGAGTATAAACCCTGACACAAGCGATATGAATGTCACTATAAATGCTGCCCATAAGGTACCTCTTGTGGCTGAAAGAATCTGGCTCATCACATCTCGTCCCATATGGTCTGTTCCAAGAATAAATTTTTGAATAACAATATTTTGACCATCAATAATACCCTGTAAAACACTGATCGATTCCTCAGCAGTAGAGCCATCATTTTTTTCAAAAGAGAGTGCTCCATTGTTTTCAATGATCTTCTTGCTCTGATTCAGCGGATAAACAACATCAGCAATATTAAACCTGCTTTCGTAGGATGAATCTCCGGACGCAGAGAATTCCTTAACGACAATATCCGTCCCATCAAAATGAGAGCTGATGATTGGAATGTAGTTGTCATTGGATGGCCTGCCGAATTTCAATGCTGAAAAGAAGTCCTGTACCGGTTGCGGCTTATTCTCTGCCATTCTCAACATCTTAACTGAAAAGCCCGGAGGCTGGTTGCCAATTGGCAGACAGGTTGTTTCGGAGAAATGCGCGCTATCAGGAAATATCAGGAAAAGAAGAAATGAAAACAATAATAGAAAGGCAATAATTCCTGCATACACTTTTGTGAATTTATCCTTCCATAGCAAAGCAAATGCCTTCTTAATGGCACCGAAATATTTAAATAAAATTGCTAAATATTTTCTCACTTAGCTTTTCTGCCCTTCCATTGGTAATCTCCCGTCATCGATGCCAGGCCGACTATTGAAATATAAACAGGATATATTATTTGTGCCGGCAAAAATAAAAATAAGAGCGAGGTTTTCTTAAAGAAAGAAGATACCCCAGACAATAAAATAAATTCAGGTATCATCTTAATGATAAGCGGAATCAGAAAAAATAAAATATTTCCGGTATAGCACATCAAAATTCCCGACAATAACAATCCTGCATGAAGGAGGTATGCAATTACAGCAATGAAAATGGTAAAAGCACTCATTTGAACGGGAATTTTGGAAGCCCACCTTTTTCTCTGATTCAGGAGCGCCTGAAGCGAGTGCTGTGCTCTTGTTGTTACCATTGCTTCAGTAGATTTCACGAAATGAATTGCTTCCTTTCCACGTGAAGCGGATGCTCCTTCTTTATTCATTCCTGCTATTTTTTGCATGAGCTGTGTATCATCACCTGAAGAAATATTTTTTGCGGAACTGTATCCTCCAGCCTCAATAAATGCTGCTTTGGTAAAAGCGAGGTTGGCACCATTGCAAAGAAAAGGCTTTTTATTTTTAATGGCTGCAGCACCAATGGCAATCAACCCAAGAAATTCAAGGGATTGTATTTTCTCAAACCAGCTTTTTTCGTTACTAAAAATAACCGGAGCACTCATCATTTCCGGTTTGAATTGCCGGTAGTATTGCGTCAATGTGGCGAGCCATTCAGGGCCCCGGCGACAGTCTGCATCAGTAGTAATAATAAGTTCGCCTGATGAAATGCTTATTGCTTCAGTGATCGCATGTTTCTTAAATAAATTCGTTTTCTCCCTTTCATGCATTTTCAATAATCGAATGCGGAGGGATGGATTCTCCCGGATAAATCTTTCAACAATGTCGGCAGAATAGTCCTCAGAATGGTCGTCAGCAACGATCAGTTCAAATAAATCCCGGGGATAATCCTGATGTAAAAAATCAGAAAGGCATGCGGAAATATTTTCAGCCTCATTTCTGGCCGGAATAATTACCGCCACAAAAATCTTTGGTAGATCGTGTGAAGGTGTTGCCCGGAATCTTGCTGACCTCAACCATCCAAAGATGCACCAGGATATGAAAGCAGCATAAGAAATGGACAGAAATAATGTAAAAAGAAAAAGTATGTTTTCCATTTTTATGGCTTATCACTTCGGAAACGGAACTGAAAAATAAATACGATCCCCAAAAGCGCCGGCGTAACAAGGTTGATAAGCCACAATGAAACTGATGCATTCAGGATTGCCAGCGAATCCGGCGTTACCCTTGAAAGGAAATACGTTGCAATGGCGCCGCGAACACCAATTTCAGTGAGTGCAAAAGTCGGAACAAGTGTCATTACGAAAAATATCATGTTGATCAGCAATATGAGGGTCTTGGCCGGCGCTTCAATCCCGAAAATTTTCAACAGAAGAAAAAACTGTAAGCTGAATACCATATAACGCATAAATGCCAGACCCAGCAATACCATCAACTCCGATTTTTTATATTCAGATAGCACCTCAAGATATTTACTTAGCTTCTTAAGTTTTTCTATTTTTAGTATTGACCTGTCGAGCAATGGAAGTTCCAGAAACAAAAACAGAATGGCCGCTGAAAACACAATCATCAGAATGCCTGTTACCCAGAGAATATATGCATGTAGTCCGCTAAACTTTATCAAAAATGCCACAAGGCAGAGGGAGCCAATAATGATGGTAACAATTAGCTGACTCAGGTTTTCGAGGATGGTAACCAGCGTGCCTTTGATCCTGTTCGCTGAACGAAGGTGAAAAATGCGTCCGGCATACTCCCCGATCCTGTTGGGTGTAAAAAAACTGACCGTCAGTCCTGAGAATACGGCCGCCAGCGCCCGCAGAAATGGTATCTCTTCCAGTCTTCGCATCATCATCTTCCACTTCAACGCTTCAAGAGACCAGTTCACAAGCATAAGCGAAACCACCAAAAGTATCATTGAGCGGCTCCCTTGATTTAGAAAAAGTTCCCTGTACACGGACAGAATTTCAGAAAAATTTTCCTTGCTGATCACCTGCCTGTAGATAAATATAAATGCAGCAGCAGCTATCAATAACTTGATGCTGCCAAACCAGAAACGGTTGCTCTTATTTGCTTTACTTTGCTCCACAGGGAAGAATGAACAAGGATAATACAAAGTTTTTCTCGATCTGTATCGCAAGACACGATTTTAAACACATAATCAATTCATAAAAAAGTGAAAACCCGTGCGGACAAAATAATTCTTGGAATTGATCCCGGCACAACCATTATGGGCTATGGCCTGATTTCAGTGGCGGGAAGCAAAATGGACGCGGTAGACCTCGGCGTTTTACAGCTCGGCAAGCTGAATGACCATGCCCTGAAACTGAAAACGATTTTCGAATTCACCCTTTCGCTTATCGATAAATACCATCCCGATGACCTCGCCATCGAAGCACCTTTCTTTGGGAAGAATGTACAGAGTATGTTGAAATTAGGAAGGGCTCAGGGGGTTGCAATGGCCGCCGGACTGTTCCGCTCCATTCCGATCTTTGAATATTCGCCTAAAAAGATCAAACAATCGATCACAGGAAATGGCAATGCCTCCAAAGAGCAGGTGGCAGCCATGCTTCAAACGCTTCTGACACTAAAGGAACTCCCCCAAAAAATGGACGCTACAGATGGTCTTGCAGCGGCAGTTTGTCATTTTTTTCAGCAGAATACATCAGGTGGAAGTAAAAAGAAATTGTCAGGAGGATGGAAATCTTTTCTCTCAGAAAATCCTGAACGTCAGCTTACTTTGAAGGGCTTGAAAATACTGCAAAGTGATGTATCGTCAAGGTGTCCCTGTTGTATTTTAGCAAAGTTCCATTAGTGTCCCAAGCTTAAAAACACGAGCTCCAGAGGAGCGACCTGTTTGTAGAATGTGGAGATCTTTCAGTTTTTTCAGCTCCATAGGAGCGGCCTGTAATTTAACATCTCGGATTTGAAAAATAATCAACGGCTCATGTTGATTATTTTAAGGACAAATAAATACCAGCAATTTCACTCTCATATTTGGTGCGCGATATAAAGACCGGGTCTTCCAAATTTATCAATGACATTCATTGGTTAAAAGGGAAATTTAACTTTCAGAATGGATTTGGAGTATTTTCTTATTCAAGAAACCAGATTGATTCTGTTGTAAGATAAATACTGAATCAGGAAGAACATCATAAAAATCAAATATTCCGGGAGGAATATCATAGTCTCCTTGTGAAATTTGGAATTGAATACGATGAAAAATATCTCTTTACCTGTATTGAATAAACAGGCCGCTCCTACGGAGCTCAAACTAATCGAATGGATATTTTCTACAAACAGGCCGCTCCCACGGAGCTTGAAAAAATTCAATGGGTGTTTTCTAAAATATCGCTTACGACCTCAAATGATTAATAATTGAGCCGGAATTTTTAATTGGGAAATTTTTTAATTGGTTTGACTATGATACCATATGACCAGCAGGTTTCCCATTGTCGAAAACAGGAGGATGGAAATCTTTTCTGACAGAAAATCCGGAACGGCTTCTTAAAAGGTAATATTTTTACGGATAGCCTCAGCTGTAGCTTCCATGTCTTCTTTGGAAAAGGAAAGTTTGGGCATTGCAAAGTTCATGTCACTGACCTTGTTCATAGGAATGAGGTGAATATGTGCATGTGGTACTTCAAGCCCGATAACTGCTACGCCTATTCTTTTGCATGGCACTCCTGCTTTTACTGCGATGGAAATCTTTTTTGCAAACTGCCAGAGATCTGCATGCAGTTCATCTTCAATATCAAAAATATAATCCTTTTCAAGTTTAGGAACTACCAGCGTATGTCCTTTGGCAAGCGGACTGACATCGAGAAAAGCAAAGCAGGTTGCGCTCTCTGCGATTTTATAGCAGGGAATTTCTCCTGAAATTATTTTTGAGAAGATCGTTGACATTGTCGGCTAAAAATACAAAAGGAACTATTATCCTTTTATCTGCTGATAGAAACAATTTCAAATTTCATTTTTCCGGACGGGACTTCAATCACCGCTACTTCACCGACTTTTTTTCCAAGCAATCCTTTGCCTATTGGTGAGCTAACAGAAATTTTTCCGGATTTAAGGTCAGCCTCGTTTTCGGCAACAAGGGTATAGGTCATCGACTGACCATTGCCTTTGTTCTTGATCTTCACTTTTGAAAGGACCATCGCTTTGGAATTATCCATCTTGCTTTCATCCACGAGGCGGGCATTTGCAATAACCGTCTCTAATTTGGAAATACGGAGCTCAAGCATGCCCTGGGCATCTTTAGCCGCGTCGTATTCCGCATTCTCTGATAAGTCGCCTTTATCGCGGGCCTCGGCAATTTGTGCGGATATGCGTGGGCGCTCTACGTTCCTTAATTGAGCTAATTCTTCCTGAAGCCTCTTCAGGCCATCTTCAGTGTAATAGGAAACTGACATAGTATAATAGGTATTAAAAGCAAAACAATCCCGATTGACATCGGGATTGTTTTGCTGCGCAAAGATAAAGAGGATTTTTTACAATATAAAATACGCCCCGAAAGTATGGGATCCGTCAAACGGATTGGTGGCGCGGTATGAGTAGTCAATACCAAACTTAGTATTGCTTTTCCCCAGTGGAACCTGAATTGTGAGTCCTGCACAAGGGCCTGTAAATACAGTTGTACGAAGCTTGTCATCGGCAATATTCTCTTCGTAGACATATCCTCCGCGAAGCATGAAATACTCTTTGAATGAATACTCAAGGCCGCCCTGATATGTATCCTGGGTGAATGAGTTGGAAGTAAATCCAAGTCCGAAACTCAGGCGATGATCCTTGGCAAGCTTGGCATCATAAGAAAGTCCGATATTCAGCAATGAAGGGATCTCAAAACCATTGGCACGTTGTTCAACTGTATATTCGTAAGAAGGAGATACGTTTGTTACAAGTACACGTGAAGAAAGTCCGTCACCGCCAAACTTCATCGGCGTGCCAACATTTTTCAATGCGATACCAACTTTGAAATTATCGCGGTCTGCATTGAATCCGGTTACATATTGTATTCCTGCATCAAGGGCAACTCCTGTTGCATTTACATTGGAAATACTTTCGTTTACAACTTTCAGATTAAGTCCTCCATAAATGCTGTTAGAAAATGCTTTCGCATAGCATAAAGAGATGTTCAGAAACTGCGGGCTGAAATCACCAAGACCACCTTCGGGCTGGTCAACGGTTGTTATCGGAATATCACCGAAGCTGAATGACATCAGCGAAAGTCCCATTACACTTCCTTCTCCAACTTTAAAGGTTCCGCCAAGAGAATTGATGCTCATGCCGCTTCCTTTCAACCAGATAGAATGTGCAAATGCGATTTCAACTTTTTTGGTTAGTGCAATACCGGCTACATTGCCAAAGATGGCTTCAACGCCGCTTACACTTCCTGTATTTACGCCTCCCCAGCCTGACGACTTAGCCCAGGGGTTCAGCAAAAGTTCTGTTGCTCCTGCCTGTCCGGCACGATCCGGATTTCCTCCTTTACTCATGAAAGGAACTGAGAGGGCAATGATCAGTAATGTCTTAAGTGTCTTTCTCATAATTTCTTTTTTGTTGTTCGATTAGAAAGTATCAAGGTCAATCGGACGAAGCACGCCGAAGAATTTAATGGTCTTCTCTCCAACGCCAGGTGCCTCCACATGGATAATATACAAGCCACTGGCAACCGGAATTCCTGCTGAGTTTTTCAGATCCCAATCTATCGAACTTTCAAGGTTCAGGTCGGCCTTCGGATCATAGATTCCGCCTGCGGTGTTATCGCCTGCAACATCACGATTGTACTTTCTGATGAGTGTTCCGCTTGGTGTAAATATGCTGACGGTACACTTTGGAGGCAGGTTCACAATTTTCACGCGGTAATCCAGCTGGTTCTTCTCATATTGAGAATATGCATAGTATGGATTTGGAACTACATTAATGTTGTCAAGCGCGGACTTCGCTTTTTCACCGTTCCTTGTTTTAGGAACCAGGTCATTTGTTGAAAACTGATAGAGCGGGAAACTGTCATTTAAAGCAACTGCATTCGGATTGAATTTAGCGTATGGCTTAGCAACACGAATACGAATCGTTACGTCATTCTTATAGCCGCTGCCTGTTCCATAAAAATCAGGAAGCTGTTCACCTGAAGCTAATAACGGATATCCTACCCACATGCAATTGCCCCAGGTTCTGTTCCATGTAGATGTTTTGGTTATTGAATCCCCCAATGCCTTTGTCCCATCATAGGCTCCAACATAGGCGGTATGCGAAAATACGTAAATCACATGGCGTCCGCCAAGGATGTATTTTCCATAGGCATCAGTATCGGTAAGAAGTGAGTTTGGATTCCATTTCATATCTTCTCCATTACCATTAGAATAACCATGTGTCGGCCCATAATAGCTGTTTTCGCCGAAAGCAATATTCAGTCGTTCACCTGTTTCTACATTCACAGCATAACCCGGGAACCAGCTATAACCTGTGTCACCCGCAACTGTATTTCCATTTTTGTCAATGGAGAAACTCCGCCTCAGTTTCATGCGCTTGGCATCGGAAGTAGTAACACTGACTGTCAGCGTATCAGAATATGATTGTTCAATTACGGGGCAATAACTCCACTTGGACTTGTCTGTAGTAATCACCACATCGATGCTGGCCTGATTAAAAAATCTGTTCTGACCGAAAGCATTGCTATTGTTAGCCGGTCCGTTATTGAGATAATCATAAGAAGTGAAACGGTAAGGCGCCCATGAACCCCCGATAATTTTCTCATAAACCTGCTGGCCGTCAAATTCACCACTATTGAATTTATAGTCGGTAGAAGTTTCCTTACCGCTGCGAATCCAGTTTAAGCCGGGATCTCCGTCAAAATCATAAACTCCTCCCCACCACCTTTGTGTAGGACTTTCATAGGTAATTGATGAGTTGATGAATCCTGCGCCACCTGTTGCATCATCTCCTGGCTGGTAAGCCTTCTGAGGTGTTTGTGCCATGTTGATCGAGAATCCATAATTCGGGAACAACTGATCATAAGGCGATAAAATACTCTTCAAAGAAGTATCAGTGGTTCCGGCTGCAGGATTGCTCAATACCCAGAGTGTATCAACTGCTATATAATGTGGAATTGTATCAGTATAGGTGCCTAAGTACTTGTCATGGTTGATCGTGTCAGAAGCATCTTCAAAAGTGTCAACTTTTGCAATTTCCTTTAATTGAAATACACCGCCTTCAACAGAAATAGGATCATAAATTCTGATATCCACAGGACCTTTCGCCCTTTCATAGGTTGGATGACTGATCATGTAAGGTGCAGCAAATAAATTATTGTAGTCTGCATCCCTCTTCAAATCAAGTGCGAGGCGGTCTCCTCCAAGCTGATGTCCGTTTCCTGTTCCTTCAAGGCGGGTAATTTCAGGTCCGTCACCATAAGACGCGCTCAAAACAGTACCATAGATTTCAGGATCCGGTGAATGCGGAATGGCTGTGTAGATCTTGATGTTTTTTCGGCCTGACAGGTAAGGCTTATTTCTGCCTGTTGGAACATAAGGATCTGATGCTGATTCCCCCGGATTATATGCATAGGCTACAGCAAGGAAATAATACGTTTTGTGGTTCACCATTGTTGGATCACCTGAAGCGAACAAATCGTTTGTAACCCTGAAAGTATGTTTCAAGCCATTGTCACTGCCATTCACTTCTTCAACAGGTGTCCATCCCTGTGTGGTCTGATCAAATGTATTATTAACGATTTGAGAAATACCATCCTTGACGTCACACTGAACTACCAGTCGTGCCTTATCAGGATTGTGAACATCTGAAACAGTAACAAACGGATCTACGGTTTGAAAGATCTGGTAACCCTGGAAATTATAGTAACTGGCAATTGTGGTATTCGGATCAACTTCGCTGTATTTCTCCTTGTAGTTATTAGAGAGTTTTGAGTTGTCAATAGATAAAATAATCCCCTTGTCCAATTCCCTGATCGTCATTTCAGGTGCATCAGGTCCGTCAACAACTTTGAAGCAATTATTAAACAGTGCCTGTGCATAGTCGTCTGCCTGACGCACAAGACGAACTGATGCAAGTGGTCCGCCATTGGTTGCCCTGGCCCATACCGCACCTGTTGTAATATAATTTACAGCTCCCGGCAATAAGGTGAATGGACCTGAAGATTGTAAGAACCTTCTGTCGTCAGGAAGATTCTCAGCAGTAACTTCATCCCAATCAGCTTCCGGAAGTCCGTTCGTTCCCCAATGATTTGGATCTGAATTCCCCGGGAACATAAAGTCACAAAGGTCATTTGTTCCACCTACTCCGCCCCCATGACCGTCGCCACCATAAGTCATCCGGTTTCCATTACGCCAGATACCCTGAAGGTATCCATAATAATCTTCAGCACCATTTGGGTTACCTACGATTGGATCATTATTGTTATTGTAATACACAAATTTTGACATGATGATGTTCTCACGCAGTATCGAATCAGAGATTGTGTCGATAGTACCCTGTGCATTTGGTACGAACGTACAATCAATACAACTGTCACGGTCATTATCACGGTTATCATTAATGTCTGCAACAGGACCCTGGAAAAAATCCACACCCACAGCTGGAGGATTGAATCCATAACCTGCAATACCTTCATCATTGGCATCACCGTTATAGCAATACCCAAATCCGCGCTTCACATCACAACCAACATAGTCATCAAGGTAATTACCCAGATCAGGATCAACCCATGCTCCGAAATAGCAACTGTCAATATTTGTAGTTGTATTCCTGTTGATGATCTTGTATTTATAAAAACTCATGTTGTTGATCTCATCGTTTGTTGCAAAAGCAAATGCCTGTGCCTGGATCTCGAGACCAATAGGATACTGGCTGTCTGTTTCGCGGTGGACATTTCCTACATCATTAAATACCCACCACAATGACTGGTCACCCAGCATTCTGTCATCGCAAACGGGAGCGCTTGAATTGAATTCGAAATAAGGGTAATCGCCATCTTCCCAGTTATAGATACCATCCACATTTCTGTCAAAGAAAGGAGCGAGGAAATGAACGTAACCTGCACCTGCACCATGTTCAGGATCATCGCCATTTCCGGGCCAGTCCTGCATCACCTGTGGTGGCAGATAGCCGGCAGGATAACCGCCCGCATTTGCATCAAAATTGGCAATTGCCTGCTGAACTTCATCTCTTGTTACCCTGAAGTGCCTGTCGAATTTGGTACAAACATCAGGCGTAACATCTGTTGTTGTAAGATTCACCGGACCGGGCCAGAAATCATCTCCTGACTGTCGGTATGTTTGTGCTGCTACGCGCAGATTTTGAGAATTATCATATCCTCCAACCCAGACAGCACCGGCAAACAATGAATGTTTTCCTGAACCCTTGGGTACTTCATAGGTTGCTGTCCCAACAAGATCCCACCACATATCACCATTGATAAAGATCCTGGTCCTGATGTTGTTGATGTCAAGATCCGTTTGTGCAGTTGACTTATTGCAGGAAGCAAGCACATGGTCACCGCCAATAGGTCCGTTGCGATGCCCTGAGTTTACATTTTCCTTTGCAGATAATAAACTGACTGAAAGGACTGTGAAAAGTGATGTTAAGATAATTTTTCTCATAATGATATGAATAGAATTCTTAGCTGTTGTCAAATATTTAATTAAAAGTCAAGTTGCAATCCAAGACGGATACGCCTTGGCAGACTGTAATTACCCTGGTTGTTTTCTGCGATTTCATACTGTGTAATATAAGCATCCGTACTCAGCTTGCTGCTAATGTCATTTTGTGCTGCTGCTGACGAAAGGTATCCGTCGTCTGTCGGACTACCGGTTGCAGAATAAACAGATATTACGTTACGCGCATCGAACACATTCAGCACTTGTAAATACACTCCGAGGAAATAGGCCCTTCTCTTTTCGCCATTTGCTTTCTTGCCCATCTTCAGCTCAAACTGTTTGTCAATTTTTGCATCAACACGATACTGCCATGGTAAACGAGAACCATTCACTGAACCATCCAGCTGGAAGCGGCCATTGGCTGCTGTTGTGAAATCTGACTCAGGTGTAATGTTCTTTTTGCGTGTATAAGGTGTACCTGATCCTGAACGGAATGTAAAGTTCAATCCGGCATTTGCGAAAACCTGTTTGTCAAACCACACAGGACCGTCGTAATCTTTGCCTTTTCCATAATGGTAATCAAAAGAAGCAGTAAGCTGGTGGCGCTGATCAAAATCCAGTGGCTTAGGCTCTCTCAGATTTGTTTGTCCCTGCTGGGCGATCAGTCGTCCGTTAGAACCGGCATTCGAACCTGTACCTTCAGCAAACTGTAGCGTATAGCTGGCAGTCATTCTGATGTTACCTGTTCTTCTCAGGTCATAACTTAATGTAAGACCTTTAACTGTACCTATATCTATGTTACCATAAGTATAATAGTCGATCGGATAAGCATATTGAACGCTGATCACCTGGATCATATCACGTAACTCCTTATAGAAAGCAGAGAGCGACAACGCTGAACTCCTTGTCAGTTTTTGCTGGAAGGTAATTTCATAGTCAGTTGTCTTTTCCGGTTTCAGGGAAGGATTGGAATTGGTAAGTGAAGATCCCTGTGCAAGTGCATAATATAGATCCGGGCGGAACTGGATCAGGCCTGCAGCTTGCGGACGTTGAGTAAGCACATCATAATGGGCGGAGAAGAATGCCTCGTCGGAAATCGGGAATGAGAAAGCGATACGCGGCATAAATGTCGTTTGAGGCTCATAATCTCCGAATGCATCCGGCGTGAGAAGTCCCTTATCCATTAAATCAAAATATTTCTCCTGAACGAATGGCGCAATGCCGGTTCCACTTTGATTGGCAAGCGTATTTACATCCGTGATGCTGTTACCCTGTGCGTCAAACCATTTGTCACCTTCACGGAAACCAATTGGTCCTGAACCGGAAGGATTTTTCACATCGTTCACGTAAACAACTGCATCAGAAGAAATATTGGTTGGCAGGTTGTAATAAGGGAACCTGTTTTTCAAAGCTTCTGAACCGGCTGTATAAGCAGGGTACAACAAATATTTGTCTTTCAATACAGGCTGGTTTGCATCGAAACGATCCACACGCACACCAATATTAAACTGAATGTCATTAAAGATAAACTTATCAGCTATATAACCTGCTACATAGATCGGACGGAAAGCACCCATCGGACGGGTGAAATTGTTTGTCTTGTCTTTGTTGTTGATGAAGTCCGTGATACTCGGATTTTCCGTGGTTTTATTTCCCAGGTAATCATATCCATAGTATCCGACAAATCCGAAGTTCAGCAATTCATCAGTAGTGAACATGTCAAGAGAAAAATCTTCCGGCGTGTAGTTGTCAATGTCTACATAGCGGTGATAATTGATACCGAACTTATCGCGTACGTTTTCATAAAAACCATTCGCTGCTTCGTCTGCAAGATTTCGGGTCTGATTATAGAGGAATTGAAAATTAGCAACGGTATCCTGATTGTCAATTGTAATGTAAGGATTGGCTTCAAAATTGATGAGTCTTGAATTAGCCAGTCCACGCATCAATGACCACAATCCGCTTGGAGAAACGCTGTATCCCCTGTCTTCCCGCTGCTCATATTCAAAACCAAGCACAACGTTGTGATTCTTGATATCTGCAGAGCCCGAAGCAACAATTCGGAACTGGTTGTTTTCTGATTTACCATAAAAAGTTCTTGTCCGGCCCGGTAACGCCCACAAGCCGTATGTATTCAACGTAAGACGGTTATCACCATTGATGATACCATTGTTAGAAACAACCTGACCAAGCGTAAAGTCTCCCGGATTCAATTCAAAATACTGAGAAGCAAAAGCAGAAGTATAAGGACTTCCGGCATAAGGCTCATAGTCAAGCGGAGCAGTTATTGCAACATCCTGAAAAATGGCATCAATGAAGGAAGTGTCATTTCCCTGAATGTACTCATATGAATTAGGCAATCTGAAATCAGCAAGGTGTGTGGTAAATTTTCCTACATAACCATAACGGAAAATCTTATCCATGTGCACATCATTTCCGTCTTCGCTTGAATTCTTTGTGTAGTCAGCCTGCAAAGTATAAAAAGCATGTTTCACAACTGATGCGCTGGTCTTTTGCGCTTCGTCATCACCAAAACGTTGCTGGATCTTTGCAAATACACGGTAAGACTGATCTGTAACCTGATTATTGTAATAAGAATTCATCAATGAATAAATGTCGATGAAATCATGTCTTTTCTCGTGTTCATACGTTCCACCCAGTGTTATGTAGAAGTTTTTTATCGGCCTGAAATCAAGTTTTCCATTGATCACATAATTATGCCTTGCTACATTTTTTCTTTCCTTTTGATGATCAAGGCTATCATAGGTAAGATACTCACCGCGCCTGTCAAAACCTTCACCTGTCGGAGATTTAACCAGTGGAGAACTCTCCAGCCTTTTCTGAACATCATCTTTCACTACATATTGTCCGATTGCTGAAGGACTCGGACCTTTGTCATACAACCAGTCTGCAGAAATAAAATACCCTGCTACTGTGGTCTTCTTACCTACTGAATCATGAGATGAAATAATAGGTCCTGAAAAAGATGCAGACAACCGGTTATTGTCATACGCATCGATGAAATGAGATGACTCTCCTTCCAGTCCGTAATGAAACTGTGGAGAAGGTCCCCTTGTAGTAATTGAAACGATACCACCTGTTGCATCCCCATATTGTGCCGGAACACCACCTGTAATCACAGTGATCTGCTCTGCGCCTTTGGCAGTA
Organism: Bacteroidota bacterium; assembly: GCA_026391975.1. GTDB lineage: Bacteria > Bacteroidota > Bacteroidia > AKYH767-A > 2013-40CM-41-45 > JAPLDB01. The sequence continues at coordinate 61,299 of JAPLDB010000110.1, forward strand.
ATATTTGAACCTCCTCTTACTTTAATACCATCAACATAATATGCTGTACCATCAGAACGCGAACCACGAACGTTCAACTCCTTGCCATCATCACGTTGAAAAACGCCTGCAGACTGGGAAGCAATTGAATTTACGTCACGCGTAGGAGCCGCCTGGATTTCTTCAAATGTCATTGTCTTCTGAACAGATGTTTGACCCTTATCCAACAACGGAACCTTGTAATCCACGATCTGGACTTCGCCGATGTCAATACCCTTACCCATCTCCATGTTTACAAAAGAGATTTTGTCAACTGTAATCAGTACACCATTCGTTTGTGCCGGACTGTAACCCACGCAGGTTGCCTTGAGGTCATACTTTCCCGGTCCGAGTGGCTTCAGGGTATAATTTCCATCAAGGTCAGTAACAGTCGCAATGATCTGTTGCCCACCTTGTGTAGCTGCAACACTTGCAAAAGGAACTCCGTCCTTTCCACCTCTTTCTTTGATCTGCCCGCGGATTTCGCCGGATTGCGCAATTGCATTGGAAAAGATGAAGCTGAAAAGAAAAAGCGATAGGTAAAAATTACGTCCCATAATGTTAGGTTAAATTAAGTTAACTTTTTTTGGAGGCGGTAAAAGTATAAATCCAATAATAAAAAACAAAAATTGTTTTTTACGTCGCCAAATGCCTGATTCGTAGCACCATTTGGAGTATTCGATTTTACAATCATGCCTTTTTCTAATAATTCGGTTACCTAACTTCAACACCAATTCATGAATTTCATGCTGTAAAGATTTCATGATTTATCTGCATTTACAAATCAACTTTGTTGAATTGTATACATCTCTACACAATGCAGAACTTTTCATTATCTTCGGTGCTTCAGTAAGGATATTTCATTAGGCTAAGGTGATCAGCGTTCATAAGTTTTTTGTCAGCGTTTCGTCAATTAAGATTTGGGGGGTTATCTTGGGAACTTATCAACAATCCGTGCCACTGTAATTAAAAAATTATTTTTGCGCACGATAAAATTGAAACTATGCGTTTAACATCACTTGAGATCAAAGGATTTAAAAGTTTTGGCGAAAAGACCGTCATTCATTTTGACAAAGGCGTGACGGCCATTGTGGGCCCGAACGGCAGCGGAAAGAGCAATGTGGTAGATGCCATGCGTTGGGTGCTTGGTGAGCAGAAGACCAGAATGCTCCGGAGTGAGAAGATGGAAAATATCATCTTTAACGGTACAAAAACCCGCAAACAGGCCAGTGTGGCTGAAGTGAGCATTTCATTTGACAACACCAAAAACATACTCCCGACAGAATACACCAGCGTTACCATTACCCGCAGACTATACCGCAGTGGCGAAAGCGAATACCTTCTGAACAATGTAACCTGCCGCCTGAAAGACATTACAGATCTTTTCATGGACACAGGTATCGGTTCTGATTCTTATGCAATCATTGAACTGAAGATGGTGGATGAGATCCTGAATGACAAGAATAATTCAATCAAGCTTTTGTTTGAGGAAGCTGCCGGGATTTCAAAGTACAAAGTGCGGAAGAAGCAAACGCTGAACAAACTCGAGGAGACAGATGCAGACCTGAGCCGTGTGAATGACCTCTTGTTCGAGATCGAAAAAAACCTGAAGACTTTGGAGTCGCAGGCAAGGAAAACAGAACGATATTATAAATTAAAAGAACAATACAAGGAACTTAGTACTGAACTCGCATTGTTTACCATTTCTTCGAACAAGACCACCTACGAAGAACTTCAGTCGCAGGAAACAAATCAGATCGAGGAACGCATTGCGCTGGAAGCACAGATCGCTGAAACAGAAGCAAGACTTCAGGCTGATAAACTGGTGAATCTTGATCTTGAAAAAGAACTGGGTGATGCACAAAAACAACTTAACGAAAAAATTTCCCACATCCGTCAGCAGGAAAACGACAAGAAGATCAGCAACGAAAAGCTGAAATACCTGCAGGACAAAGAAGCACAACTCAGCCAGCAATTAAGTGCAGACAAGAACAACCTTGTTCAGACGCAGGATCAGATCAGCCTTCTTGAAGAAGAAAAATTTGCAGAAGAAAATCTATTAACACAACTCCAGCAGCAGCTTGAAGATTTACGCGGAGTGCTTGATGCCGCTAAACTCAATCACGACTCTTTAAAGAGTGAAGTCAACCTTGTTTCTCATGAAGTGAAAGCGATCCAGCTTTCCATGCATGAGTCAGAGAAAAGCTATGCTGTTGCTCAGGCAAGGAAAGAATCCCTTCACAAAGAGATCGACCGCCTGAAAAATGATACTGAACTCAAATCAACAGAGCACGAACCTCTTGCTGTAAAAACAACTGAAGCAAAAGCTGAAAAAGAACTGAAAGAAACAGAACTTCAGTCATTGGTTGAAAGCGAAGAACAAATGGCAGAAAGCATCATCTACATGGATGATGAGTTGAAGCGCCTCACCGATGAATTGATGGCTGAAGGCCGGAAACTTGACGCAAAAGAAAATGAATACAAACTCACTAAGAGCCTTGTAGACAATCTTGAAGGTTACCCTGAATCTCTGCGATACATCAAGAAGAGTGCATCGAAAGCCTCACAGGCACCTTTGTTCAGTGATGTATTGTCGGCAGGAAATGAATTCAAATCAGCGCTTGAAATTTACCTCGAGCCTTACATGAATTATTTTGTGATCGAGGATATTGAAGAGGCGAGCAAAGCAGTAAACCTGTTGAGCGAAGCTTCAAAGGGACGTGCGAATTTCTTCATCCTGAAAAATTTCGAGGATGAAAACACCACCACTCCCGGACCGATCGCAGGATGTATCCATGCAATGGACATTCTCGAAGTGGAAGAGAAATACAGACCGTTGTGCAGTTACCTGCTTCGGAATGTTTACATCGTTACTGAAAATCAGGACAACACTCCTTCTTTACAAAATGAAAACAGGTCATCTGTATTCATTTCCCAAAATGGAAAATATTGCCGCACAAAGCATGCACTGAGCGGTGGATCTGTGGGACTATTTGATGGCAAAAGGATCGGACGCGCCAAACATATGGAGCAGCTCAGCAAAGAAATTGAAGAGCTTTCTGTTTCTCTTTCTAAAGTAAAAGCCCTCCGCGACAATATGCAGCGTGATCTTTCGGAGACAAAGCTTCGCAAAGAGAAAATGGTATCAGGAAAAAACAGACTGCAACAGGAACTGAACAAGATCAACCATGAATTCTCTTCTCTCAGCAGCAAGGCAGAACATTTATTTGCCGCCATGGAGAATAACAAAACGATTCTCAATGACCTGGAAAGCCAGCTTTCAGCGCTGGAAGGTTCACTCAACCAAAACAGTCTGAGCCACCAGGAACACCTGGACCAGATGAAGGCAACCTTCAATACCCTGAACGAACGACTTACTTTATTACAGTCTCAGTTCAATGATGCTACACATGAACTCGACAAACAAAGCAATGAATACAACCAGCATCATATCAAGTGTATTCAGCAACAGAATAAGCTTGCAACTACTGTAAGGGACCTTACTTACAAAGTTACGCTGCTGGAAACACTGCAGAAAAACATTACATCGAATACTACAGATTACGAAGGTGTACAAGTCCAGATTGCTGAACTGATAAGCACCAGCGAGGATTTTGATACACAGTTGATCGCATTGTATGCCGACAAAGAAGCATTTGAGCAGACTGTGAATGTGCTTGAAACAAATTATTTCAAAGCACGCGGCGCCATTGATGAGCTGGAAACTGCAATTCGTCAGATCCGTCACCGCAAAGAGCAAAGCGACCAGCTTGCACAGGCCGTGAAAGACAAAACCATGGAACTGAAAATGCAACTGAACGGTTTGAAAGAACGCCTGAGTGTGGAGTTCGGACTTGACATCAATGAGCTGCTTGATAAAGATCCTTCACCTGACTGGACTGAAGAAACGCTGCGCGAAAAAGTGACCAAACAAAAATCGCAGCTTGACAATTACGGTCCGATCAACCCGATGGCTGTTGAAGCGTTCAATGAGATCAAAGAACGCCATACATTTATAATTGAACAGAAAGATGACCTTGCACGTGCAAAAGAATCGTTGCTTCAGACTATCAGCGAAATTGAAATGACTGCGAAAGAGAATTTCATGAAAGCATTTGTTGAGATCCGCACAAACTTCATGAAGGTATTCAGGTCATTGTTTACAGAAGATGATGATTGCGATCTCATCCTCCTCGATCCGTCAAATCCGACTGAAAGTGATGTGCAGATCATAGCCAAGCCAAAAGGAAAACGACCGCTGAGTATTTCTCAGTTGAGCGGTGGAGAAAAAACGCTGACTGCAATTGCGCTTCTGTTTGGTATTTACCTGATCAAGCCGGCTCCGTTCTGTATTTTTGATGAGGTAGATGCACCGCTGGATGATACCAACATTGACAAGTTCAATAACATCATCAAGAAATTTTCCGGTGATTCTCAGTTCATCATCATCACGCACAACAAGCGCACGATGACTTCCACTGATATCATTTATGGTATCACGATGGCAGAACCGGGTGTAACGCAGGTTGTACCGGTGGATCTGACTGAAGTGGTGGAAAATTAATCACTGAACTCCATACACAAAACCACTTTGATATTTTCAGAGCGGTTTTTTTATTGCTGTGCCTTAATTAAAGCTTCAGCAACAGCAAGGTCAACAGGAAAAGTAATTTTGATATTCTCTTCTTCCCCTTCTGTAAGGTTGATCTTTTCTCCCAGGGCTTCAACTACGGATGCATCATCTGTAAAAGAGCTTTTGTAATCCGTGAGGTAACCCTTCTTTAAAGTGGCAACTGAAAAACATTGCGGTGTTTGAATGGAGACAAGTTCATTTCTGTTCATTGCCTGGTTTTCCGAACCGCTCACCCTTCTTACAGATTCCCTAAGTGGCATACAAGGAACAGCATTTCCTTTTTTTGCGGCTTCTGAAAAACAATTGTTAATCATTGAAACTGATAACAAAGGACGAACACCATCGTGTACGCCAACCACACCATGCTCCCCTACCCTTTCAAGACCGTTCTTCACAGAATGAAAACGTGTTTCACCGCCTTTCACAATTTCATGTTCAATTGAAAAATTGTGTTTCGCACAAAGATTTTTCCATTCGCTGATTTCATTTTCAGGAAGAACCAGAATTATTTTCATCGCACGATCTGCAACGAAGAATTTCTCTATGGTATGCATAAGGATGGGTTTCCCTGCAAGAGAAATGAACTGCTTGGGCATTCCCGCATTCATCCGGGTTCCGGTTCCACCGGCAACGATGATGATGTAATAAGCCCCTCCTTCCAGATAACTATCGGGACTCCCCGAAGGGGAGGAACCGGATTCCAGTACATTGATAATTTCTTTCATTACTTTTTGTTTTGTTGTGTTCAAACAAAAAGCCCCTCCTCTGGAGGGGTTGGGGAGGCCTTTAGATAATCAGCATGGCATCTCCATAGCTGTAGAATTTATACTTTTCTTTTACGGCAACTTTGTAAGCATTCATCACGTGATCGTATCCGCCAAAGGCAGCCACCATCATCAACAAAGTACTTTCAGGCATATGAAAATTCGTGATCATGCAATTGGCCACGCTGAAATCGTATGGAGGAAAAATAAACTTGTTAGTCCAGCCGTCGAATGGTTTTACGTCACCTTGTGTAGAAACGGAAGTTTCAATGGAGCGCATCACTGTAGTACCAACAGCACAAACCCTTTTCTTTTTTGCACGCGCTTTGTTAACGATCTCACAACACTGAGGCGGAATGATCACCTGCTCGCTGTCCATCTTATGCTTTGTAAGGTCCTCCACTTCTACAGGGCGGAAAGTACCAAGCCCGACGTGCAGCGTAAGTTCAGCAAACGTTACACCTTTCAGCTCGAGTCTTTTCATCATTTCCATGCTCAGGTGCAAACCTGCTGTGGGAGCAGCAACGGCGCCTTCATGCTTTGCAAAAACCGTTTGGTAACGTTCAGCATCTTCAGGTTCTGCTTTGCGCTTGATGTATTTTGGAAGCGGCGTATTGCCCAATACTGTGATCGCATTTTTAAAATCTTCATAAGGTCCGTCGAAGAGGAATCGAAGCGTACGGCCGCGGGAAGTAGTATTGTCAATTACTTCAGCAACCAATAAATCGTCATCACCGAAATAAAGCTTGTTACCGATTCTGATCTTACGGGCAGGATCAACAAGCACATCCCAAAGGCGGCTTTCGCGGTTGAGTTCGCGCAGAAGGAAAACTTCAATCTTTGCACCGGTTTTTTCCTTGTTGCCATATAAACGGGCAGGGAAAACACGCGTGTTGTTCAGGATCATGCAATCACCTTCATCAAAATAATTCAGGATATCCTTGAATTTCTTGTGCTCGATCTTGCCTGTTTTTTTATCAAGTACCATCAGCCTTGAATCTCCACGGTGTTTGGGTGGATGTGTGGCGATCAATGCTTCAGGAACATGGGTTTTGAACTGGGATAATTTCATCTTTGGTTATCGGGTTAGGGGATTGTGTTTGGTTTCCTGGAATTGGCCCCTTTTTACTGATTTCTTTGCTTTTTTTGAGTCCATCCTACTTCGAACGACTACATTTCTTCTTAAAAAGGGGGCGCAAATATACATTCCCGATACCCCCTTTGTAAAGGGTTTGTAAAGAAATATTTTCGGGCAAAAAATTAACCCTTAAGCGTTTCGCTGTCAGTGGGTTTACGGCTGAATTGTGAAGGATCAAGTGCAGTCTCCAGTAAATAATTTCCAATCCTGGTACGGCATAAAGCGCTCAGGTACGCTCCACATCCCAGTTTCTCACCAAGGTCATTTGCCAGGGACCGGATGTAGGTTCCTTTTCCGCAAACAACCCTGAAAAAGACACTGGGAAGTTCAATACCGGTTATTTCAAACTCCCTGATGATGATGGTTTTGGGCTTGAGAACAAATACTTCCTCATTTCTGGCCATGGCATAAGCCCTTCGGCCACCAATTTTAACAGCGGAATGAGGTGGAGGAGTTTGCTGCAGTTCACCAATAAATTGCTTTGCAGCAAGGTTAATTTGATCAGGTGTAATTTCTGAAAAATCCTTCAGGTTGGTTGGTTCGGTTTCAAGGTCGTAGGAAGCAGTTGTTGCCCCCAGCGTAAAAGTTCCGGTATATTCCTTTTCTGCATCCTGTATTTCCGAAATTTTCTTGGTCATTTTGCCCGTACAAAGGATAAGCAATCCTGTTGCCAGCGGATCAAGCGTTCCTGCATGTCCTATCTTTATTCCACCAAGCGCGTTTCTGATGTATTTTACCACATCGAAAGAGGTCCAGTCGTAGGGTTTATTTATTAGTAATACCTGGTCTTTTTCCATCGGGCGGCGAATATAATGCGAAGGCCGCAGTAATCGCTAATGAAAGAGCCTGACTCGCCTAAAGCGAGACCATGTATCTAAATACAAAAACAAATTGCCACAGATTCGCAGATTTAATACATTCAAGAATATCAATCTGTGAATCTGTGGCAACTATTTGTTCCTTCACTCGCCTTGCCTATGGCTAGAAGAGGAATTCTCCTGATTAAAGGAAATACTGCGGCATTAGATACTTCTTCAGTTTGCTATTTCTTTGCCATTAGCTGCTGCACATCGTTGTTCACAGATAATATCAGCAATGCTGTAGCTGTGCAAAATACAGGGCTTGTAATGCAGTGGTGGCCATTCCAGCTGCCGTCATCATTCTGAATTTTTACAAGACGCCCTGTAATGTTGTTGTACCATTTTTTCCAGTCGTTGTCCTTGCTCATGATAAGCCCCTCGCCTGTCTGAAGGTAACTCAGGAATTCTTCTCCCCCATTGCTGCCGAAGCCCTCCATCACATCATCGCGCTGCACCTGTTTCTTGGCCGCCTGGTTTATCTCATAAGCGGTTCCGTAACGCAAGGCTTCGCTCTCACTCAGTCCTGACTTCTTCAATGCATCAACACTTACCGGTGCGCTGTCAGCTACTTTTCCTTCACGTTTGGCTTTTTCAACAAAGTCTTTCGCTTCGCGCGCTTCCTTTGCACTTGAACGCGTAGTACTTGAAAGCGAATACAACATTACTCCCGCTCCATCCATTGTTTCAGCCTTGTTTGTTTTGATGTCAAAATTATTTTTCTGGTAATTTTTCGCCTGCTCAAGCTTCTCATCATCCACCTTCATTCCCTGATCACGGGCGGTTTCCAACGCATTGGTTGCAAAAGATGATTGCAATACGCCTGCCCAGCCTGCGCCACGTATACTGCCGTTTTCTGCCATTGCCCTTTGAATTTTTACTAGACACTTGTTGTTGCACTTTACCACACGGTCTTTCAGCGCCGGATTGTTTTGCAGGTTACTTAACAGGTTGGTGAAAAACTGTGAGGTAAGCACAACGTCGATATTCTGGCCAAGTTTAACCTGAGGTTGTGTACCCGTGAGATCTGTAATGTTGTATTCATTGTTAACAGATTCTTCAACCTGTTCCAGCAAATAATTCAATGCCCGTTTCAGGTTGCCAGAATACATTCCTTTATTCAGTGTGCTTCCACTTCTCAGTATGGCCATTGCAACCATTGCAGTTGTTGCGGGATCAGCCTGAACCTCATGAGGATTCAGCACATCCTGGTGTGCGTGTGTGCCGGCGCCGAAACCACCGTTGTTCAATTGCGCTTTTGCCATCCACTCAAGGGCTTCATCCATTGAAAAAGAAACCTTTGCCGGTGTTTTGTAAATAAACATGGAATCAGAATTTTCTTCTCCAAAGACGGTTCTAAAAACACAACCCTTCGGTTCTTCCGGAGGGTTGATCTTTTCTGCTGGCGGCATCTCATTGATCGTTGCTTCTTCAGTTGTTGGTGTTGAAACAGCGATCTCGTTTTGTTTCTCGGCACCATTGAATGCGGAGAGGGTAATGTAGCTAAGCGTTATCACGACAGCTACGATTCCCAGGTTTTTTTTGCTTGACATAATTAAATGATTTTGGAATTTGGGGTTCGGATGTAAATCACAACGCAATTCCACAAGGGGGAGAGAGAAAAGTTGGTAGTTGGTAGTTGGCAAAAAAAATAGACAATAGACAATAAAGAATAAAGAATTAAGAAGAAAGAAGAAAGAAGAAAGAAGAAAGAAGAACAGAATTTAGAAATGAAGAGTTAAAAAAAAACATAAAAATTTAAGTCTGAGATAGGTGTATTTAGTTTGAGAAATAATCAGGAACTTTGCATGATGAATAACTCCCGCATTGGCTTCACATTATTGTTCATTCTATTGTACTGTTCATGTACTCCGCAGGCAAATCATTCTCCGGGATTTAAGTATGACCTTCAACATCCGAGCAAAGAATTTGAATTGCCACATTCCTTAAAAGAGATTTCAGGAATCACTTTTTACAGCGATCACCGGCTCGCCTGTGTTCAGGACGAGAAAGGAAAAATCTATATTTATAATATGAAAAAGGAAGAAGTAAAAGAAAGCGTGGATTTCGGTGCAGACCATGATTATGAAGCAATCGCTTTGGCGCACGATAACTTTTATGTATTGCACAGTACAGGAACGATATTTAAAATCACAAACTTTGGTAATGACTCGCAGCAAACAAAAAAGTATGACACGTTTCTCAAAAAGGAAAACAACACAGAAGGGCTTTGCTATGACAGCATTTCAAATTCATTGTTGATTGCATGCAAAGGCGTATCGCATAAAAAAGGAAGAGAAAACGTAAAAGAAATTTACAGCTTTGATTTGCTTTCCGAAAACCTGAACGATAAACCAACATATAAAATTCACCTTCAGGATCTTGAACAATTTATGCAGGAGCATCACATTTCCAAGCCTGAAACAGAAGAATTGCATGAGCAGGAAAGCAAAAAAGGGAATTCTTTTTTTGAACCTTCTGAGATTGCAGTGCATCCGTTTACACATGAAATATACGTGCTTTCAAGTGTTGGAAAATTAATTGTGGTACTCAACCGCAATGGAACCATTGAAGAGGTTGCAGCGCTGGATCCTGCAATTGCAGCACATCCGGAAGGAATGACATTTTCGGAAGATGGAAACCTTTTTATATCAAGCGAAGGCAAAGGCTCGAAGAAAGTAATTCTGGAATTCATCAATTCAAGCCCATCACCTTAATTAATGAGCTACTTACTTTTTTGTTTGTGAATTACGAAAACCACAACGTACAATTTCA
>JAPLDB010000133.1 GCA_026391975.1 Bacteroidota bacterium
CCACCTATTAGCATAAAATTTACCCCATGTTTTTTCAATAGAAGGAGCAACAGTTTAAATTCAGGAAGAAGAAGATACATATGCTACTTAAAATAAACTCTGCCAACTGTGAATTTTCTTTTTAATTCATCGGCATAAATTCTTTGAATAAGTGAAGTGGCATGCACCAGGTGCTGTTCCGGCGTATACTTTGCAAGTTCTTCTGCATCAGCTTCATTCATTTCTTCAAATGATTGAAATATACCCAAGCGTCCATAGTCGGTTTGGGGTTCCCTGAATTTAGAATTACTATTCTTTTTTTTTCCTCTGTAGGCCATTTCGAGACAAAGATAGAGGAAACAATATAATAATGAATAACTTCTCTATCTTTGAAAAGCTATGTAAAATAATAATTTTAACACGATGAAAAAAAACCTTCCACAATTTTTATCAATACTTATCATTCTATTTTTATCCTTCCGTTCCTATTCCCAGATCTTGTGCATCTATTGCTACGAACAAAATGATTCTATCAGCCAGAATGTAAACAACCTTGTGCTCAACGGAAGTTTTGAAAACACCAATTGCCAGCCCAACGTATTCTCAAACAGCTTCTGTCCCAACTCAGGATATTATGGCTGTGATGTGGTAAACTGGACTTGTACAGGTGGCGGTTCGGCAAGCTACGCCAGTATTGATGATTATACCTTCACACAAACGGCCGATGGAAATATGGCTGCATATTTTGGAAATGGAAGCAATGCATCTGCCTGTTCGGCTGTTTTTAACGACACCTCATGTCTCGATACAACAGGCTGCGAGCTCCTGAACATCCCTGTTGGCTATCCGACCAATGATGTTACCTACGGTGGTAACATCGGCGTTAGTTTAGAACAAACAGTTTCTGGTCTTACTATCGGAGCTACCTATGTGCTTGAATTTTGGGCCGGAGGTGAACCGCAGTCCCACGGATGGATGGATGCCGGTGTATTTTCTGTCGACATCGGTTTTGGAAAAACGTATCTCCGCGACAAACCTACTTGCCCGGGCTGCATCGGAACTACTTATATCATTGAGTTCAATGCAACTTCAACATCGCACACAATCAAGTTTACAAACTGGGGGCATATCTGTATTCCCTGCACAGAGTTGATCCTTGACAATGTAAGGCTGTATACCCTTCCTGAACTTTCTCCGTCAGTCCCCTCCTGCTCTACCGTACCAATTGCGATCTTCAACGCACCACATAATATTTGTCCGGGCACATGCACCGATTTTACCAATCTTTCCATCAATGCATTCACATATTCCTGGTCATTTCCGGGTGCCAATCCTTCAACAAGTACTGATATAAATCCTTCCAGTATTTGCTATTCAACACCCGGAAATTATGATGTTACACTTATTGCAACAGGATCAGGTGGCGTTGATACCCTCACGCTTCCTAATTACATCACAGTATATCCATATCCCGCACCACAGGGCATTATACAATCAGGAGATACTTTGTTCGCCAATCAGGGTTCCATTAGCTACCAGTGGTATTATAACGGAGTGATCATTGTTGGTGCTTCCAATTATTTTTACGTTACCACCCAGGATGGCGATTACAATGTAGTATGCACAGACGCCAATGGATGTGAGGTTGAAGCTGCAATTTTTGATGTTACAGGAATCCAATTAGCCGGTAACAATAACAAGTTAGCAATTTATCCTAATCCTGTTGGTGATGAGTTGTCAATTAAATATCCGGAAATTCCAGCCGGCACTTCAATTAATATCTCAGTCTACAATATACTCGGCGAGAAGGTTTATTCAGACATTGATCACAACCAACCAACTGTCAACTGCCGTCAACTTTCTTCAGGGATGTACCGGCTCGAAATAATATCTGCAGGAAAAATTTACAGAGCTAAATTTATAAAATCGAGCATCAGATAAGTAACAATCATTCCATCGCATATGAGAAAAATATTATCTATCCTGCTTTTCCTTTCTTCCGGCTGGTCCAGTTCCGCCGATCAATTCGGGAATGCATTCTCTCAAATTACCTGTGACCAATCCGGGAATGTGGTACTATACAGTAACTATGACGGTGGCGTTTTAAATATCAACGTAGACGTCAATATACCGAACCTGAAAATTGGTGTTGTAAGCTACGAGATGGTCACCATCAACCTTACGGGACCTTTTGTAAATAATATTACAGAAGTACAATTTGCCGGTTATACCACTACTACACATCATCACTGCAATAATTCTCCGGCCATAACCAGTATTGTAGGCGCTCCGCCGGGAACGGACACGCTTGTATTCATGCCTACCTCCCCTCTATCAAACAACAATGGTTACTACATTATCATTTGTAATTATTCCTGCGACACAGTTTCGAATCAGGGAGGATGCAATACACCCGATCAGATCGTTGCTTATTTTCAGCAGGAGTTTGGTGGCTTGCTTCGTTATCACTACACCCAATACGGATGCTGGAATGGAACCTACAACATCAGTGACGGAGGCAATTGTTGCATCAGTACGTTAACGCCCCAACCGGTTGCATTATTTTCTTCACCAAATCACATCTGCCCGGGAACATGTACTGACTTTACAAATCTCTCTTCGAATGCTTCTTCCTTTCAATGGACATTCGCAGGTGCAAATCCGGCAACAAGCACTGATGTTAATCCCGCTGGCATCTGCTACAATACTCCGGGAACATACAACGTCTCCCTTATTGCAACAGGAGCCGGAGGAAGTGATACTGTTTCGCTCAACAATTATATTACAGTATATCCTTATCCACCTCCTCAGGGAATTCAGCAAGTCGGTGATACCCTTTTCGCCAACCTTGGCGCAACCACATATCAGTGGTATTTTAACGGAGCATTAATTCCCGGAGCCACTGATTATTATTATGTAGCAACACAGTTTGGTGATTACAACATCATTTGCACAGATGAAAACGGATGTGAAGTGGAGTCGGTTGCCTTTGGCGTAATGGTTGGCCTTTCTGATATGCGCTCAAACTTAAATGGGATTAATCTGTACCCAAATCCTGTTGCCGGATATCTTATAATTGAAAATTTGAAGAAAGGAATTGCAGCTGACATTGCCATCTACAATTTTCTTGGTGAAAAAGTTTACGCTGCCATCAATTCCGATGAGCATGTAGTTGACTGCCGGCTTCTTTCTCCAGGGATATACTGGATTGAATTAAATACCGGAGAAGGAATCTTTAGAGGTAAATTCATCAAACAGTAGAGCAGAATTTGATGTGCTTTGGTTCTTCTAAAGCGAAAAAAAGCAAACTACATCGCACTGATTCTATCCAGGACAGTTTCAATCAACGCATTCATGGTTTCGTCTCCTTTGTGCGTATGTTGTTTGCTGATCCTGTTCGCAACGATGGCATTGATCGAACAGCAATGATGTCCTAGTATTCTTGCCAGACCATACATCGCCCCGGTTTCCATCTCAAAGTTCGTTAACCGGTTTCCTTTATGCTCAAATGAGGTGAGCCTGTCAATTACATCAGGATAAGCCAGTTCATAGCGAAGAACCCTTCCCTGTGGTGCATAAAATCCCGAACAACTTGCCGTGATCCCCTTAAACATCCCTTCTCCAAGTGCCTTTTCCAGTTTTTCAGAACTCCGTACCAGGTAGGATTGAGGAAGTACACCATAAGTTGGATAGTGTTTCCTGAAAGCGTCAATCATCTCTGCCTCAGCCGGAGTATTTTTCAGTTTGTAAAAATTCAGGAGCCCATCCAGTCCCAGTCCATATTGAGAAAATACGAAGCCATCAATCGGAATATCAGACTGCAGGGAACCCGAAGTACCGATCCGGATCAGATTCAGGGATGATAGGTCTTCTTTTATTGTCCTTTCTTTCAGGTTAATATTTACCAATGCATCCAGTTCATTGTATGCTATGTCAATATTGTCTGTACCAATGCCGGTGCTCAATACAGTGATACGTTTCCCCTTGTAAGTTCCCGTATGAGTAACAAACTCACGCTTCTGCTTTTTCAGTTCAATTTTTTGAAAAAAGGCCGAAACCATCCCTACACGGTCAGGATCACCAACATTAATAACTGTATCAGCGATCTCATGTGGATGAAGGTTCAGGTGATATACACTCAAATCTGAATTTAAAATTAGTTCTGACTCTGGTATCTTGTTCATTGAATTAGGATTGAGTAATTTTGCCTCAAATATACACGAATCCATTTATGGCAGTTTTCAAGAATCACATTTTAGTTCCAATTGACTTTTCTGAACAATCCCTTATTGCAGTCGGCCAGGCCGTCAATTTCGCGCGCATTACAAGGGCTTCTCTCACACTCATTTATGTAATAGAGGACAATTTTCACGTTCCATTTGTAAAACCCAAGGAAGACAAAAGCCTTGAAAAGAACATTAAAAAGGAGCTGGAAAAAATCTCCGCTGAAACCCATCTCAAGCATGGTGTAAAAACTGATTTTATCATAGCACATGGTAAAGTATATGAAGAGATTCAGAAGGCAGCACGTAAGCTGAAATCATCCCTCATCCTTATGGGAACCAATGGCAGTGTAGGAATCAAACGATTCATTGGTTCTAATGCATTAAGGGTCATACGGGAGGCGCCCTGTGCCGTGATCACAATCAAAGGCAAGAAACACCGACCGGGTTGTAAAAATATTTTGCTGCCACTGGACGTTAGTAAGGAAACAAAGGAGAAAATTACAAAAACAATAGAATTGGCAGGTTTGTACGGATCTCATATATTCTTAATGAGCGTTCTGACCACAGATGATGAGTTCATTGTTAATAAATTGAAACGTCAAATGGTTTCTGTCGAGAACTTCATCAAAGAGCATAATGTATCTTGCTCGCACGAATTTATTACCGGCGACGACGTGGCCGAAGAAATTATTAAGTACGGAAAAAAGATAAAAGCTGATCTGATAGTATTGATGACACAGAAGGAAATGGGATGGACAGACATGTTTCTCTCCGATGAAGCACAGGAGGTATTGAACGGAACAGATGTTCCTGTGCTAAGCATCCGCCCTGATCCAAAGAAGAACACAACATTATCTGTATTTGAATATTGATACTACACATTAAAACTCAAAACCATGAGGCGTGCCTTTCATCTTAAACGAATTCTGATCCCGTTCGACTTTTCTGACACTGCATCACTTGCGCTTGAACACGGTGTGTTTATGGCAAAACTTGCAAAAGCAGAAATTACCCTGCTCCATGTTATTGAATCATATTCATTTGCCTCTGCCATAACCAATGCATTTTCAAAAACACAGAGCGAATACGAAGAAAAAGTAGAAACTTCTGCAAACGACAAGTTTCGCGAAATGGCTGATAAGATCCACCATGAATCCGGTGTTGTTGTAAATTATCAGACTGTTCGTGGTAAAATATATAAGGCCATTGTGTCAGCAGCAAAAGACAGTGAAACAGACATTATTATTATGGGAACCCATGGTACAAGCGGTTTTCAGGAATACCTTGTTGGAAGCAATACATATAAAGTTGTCAGCAGTGCTCCATGCCCGGTTATTTCGGTTCAAACACATGCTAAGAAAATCGGCTTCCATGATATTGTAATGCCTATAGATAATAGCAGTACTTCACGTCAAAAAGTTCCATTGGTAATTGAACTTGCAAAAAAATATAAATCGGTGGTTCACATTGCCGGCATGATGAATTTTACTGATGTTGACTTACAGAGGCGATTTGAGGTGAAGGTTCACCAGGTTAAAGATTTCGTAGAAGAACATGAAGTTGCGCATACAGTGAAAATATTTAAAGGAGAGAATCCAACCACAACGCTCATTGATTATTCAACACAGATCAATGCTGATCTTATGGTAATCATGACCGATCAGGAAGGAAGTGGAATGTTTATGGGATCGGCAGCGCAACAACTGGTCAACCACTCATCCATTCCCATCATGAGCATTCGCCCTGATGAAGGAGATCCTGATAAGATATCAGTAGGCTATTGATAAAAAAAAGGCGGTTATACAACCGCCTTTCTCCTTTCAATATTTTTTAAATTATTTTGAACCGAACACTTTTTTAAGGATATCTGTCACACGTGCCACAGGATCCTTTCTGATCTTTATTTCCTCCTGAGAAACAAGTGTAAAAAGACCATTTAATGCCCGTTGTGTAATGTACTCTTCAAGGTCAGTATTCACCTTCTTAACAAACGGCAACGCATTATAGGTGGTCGCGAGCGGATTCCAGTACTTAGTTACCTCTACCTTTTGCGTGGCACTCTTGATAACAGGCTTAAACTTATCATGGAGCTGAACACCTGTAGTCCTGCGCAAATAACCAGTCGCTGCCGTATCACTGCCCCTGAGAATGGAAATCCCGTCGTTGATAGTCATCCCGGTAATTGCATTTACAAATACAGAAGACGATTGCTTGGCTGCTTCCTCTGCCGCACGGTTGACAGTCAAAATGAAATCGTCAACCTGTTTACCCATGCCCAGTGAACGCAATTTACTTTCCATTTCTCGGGCCTCCGGAGGGAATGGAATTTTTATCAGGGAATTTTTGAAATAACCATCCAGTTTCGAAGCACTGCCTGCAGCATTGTTACTTCCCACATTCAATGCTTCTTTCAAGCCCCTGATGATTTCATCATTCGTAAGGGGCTTGTCTCCATTAATTGTTTTATCTACTTCCTTAGTGATTTTCTTAAAATCAATCTGAGAGCAGCAGGTTAATGGCAGAATAAAAACAAGCAGGGAGATTTTTTTAATTGTTATCATATATTTTTTTTAGCAGGCAACTTTGCAAAGATGCTGCCAAAATACGAATTGAATCGACGGGCTCAGTACTTTTCTGATGAACTTAATTCACAAGCACAGCTACTTGATAAAAAACTACTCAACGACGATTAAATAAGACTTGAAAGTCTTGTCGTTTTGCATTTTCAAAAGATAAATTCCCTTTGAGTAACCAGAGACGTCGACATGGACGGTGCTTTGTGCTGAAATTTCAGAATGCCAAACAACCCTGCCTGTCACATCAATTAAATGAAGGTCTTCTGCATTAGTTGAATTTAATTCCAATGCAAGAATTTCATGGACAGGATTTGGATAAATATGCAATGCATCATGTGAATCTGCTTCAGCCAATCCAACTGTTACCAGCACATTTATGGTATCGGTTGCCGTACATCCATTCGCATCAGTTACAATAACCCAATATGCGCCGCTATTTTGCGCAATGATTGATTGTGTGGTTTCTGTCGTACTCCACAGGTACGAAGCAAAACCTGTTCCTGCACTTACTACGACAAATGCAGGTGATTCAACAATTGTATCATTTCCCAGACTCACATTAGGCAATGTAAATACTGTAGCAGTAACCGGAACGTAATTACTGGGACAAAAACTGCCTGCTGATACGTAATATGTGGTGGAAACATTTATTGGAGGTGTCTGATAAATAGAACCTGTCCATAACAAGTTACCTCCAATTGAGTCATACCAGAAAAGTGTATCTGCTGAAGAGGCTGAAAGTGAAACAGAACCCGCACCGCAACTGCTTCCCGGAGTAACAACAGGATCTGCGGCTGCCAACACAATGATTACCGAGTCTGCCACAAATGCACTTGTGCAGATATTGGACGCTTGAACGTAATAAACTGTTGTTGCAGTAAGGAATGGAGTATTGAAGGAATTTCCTGATGCAAGGAGGTTACCATTGGGTGCATCATACCAGAAGACAGAATCTGCCGAGGATGCATTGAGATTAAATGTTCCTCCGCCGCAATTTAATATTCCGTTTACTCCCGGATCGGCTGGCACAGGAATGATAAGAACTGTATCGGCAATAAATGCACTAACGCAGCCATTTGCCGCCTGTGCATAATAAACTGTGGTTGCTGTAAGAACAGGAGTGACAAAAGTATTTCCTGAACCGAGCAAGTTACCATTCGGTGCATCATACCAGTTTACTGTATTGGCAGAGATGGCATCTAAATTAACTGAACCATTTCCACAATTAACAACATTTGTAACTGCAGGGTTTTGAGGAGTTGAAGAAATAATTACTGAATCAGTTACAAAAGCGCTTCTGCATACGTTCGATGCCTGCACATAATAAACGGTGGTGCCGGAAAGAAACGGAGTGGTATATGAATCCCCGATAGAGAGCAGGTTACCATTTGGCGCATCATACCAAAATACAGAGTCAGCCGATACTGCATTTAGTGTAAATATGCCACCTCCACAATTTGTAATTGAAGCAACGATAGGATCAGCCGCACCTGAATAAACGTTTATGTCAACCGTGTCTGACACAGCTGCACAACCATTGGAAGTTACCACTACGGAATAATTGCCGGTCACAGTTGCATCATAAAATGAATTGGTCGCTCCGGCAATGATCTGATTTCCGTTTTCCCATTGATAAGTCAATCCCCCACCTGTATTTGCCTGAATTGTAACACTGCCACCTCCGCAAATTACAGTATCACCCAAAGCAACTGCAGTCGCAGATCCGGGACTGTATGCCATTCCCGGTGAACCGCCTAGACATCCGTCAAACCAGTTTGCTCCGTCACTTAAGTTTCCGGCTGAACTCAATAACTCAAGCGTATATCCTGCACCATCTGCACCCTGAGGCCATGAAATATCATCAGCATATTCCATGCTTAAATAAAGTGTGTCTCTATAATCATAGAGCCTTACCTGATCTCCCCCATTCCCGAAATTAAAACCGAGTTCACCAGCAACGTTTGTAACTGAAGGATGTTCTAAAGTAAATTTTTGCAAATCTTCTGCAACAACCAGATAACCATTCGCTGTGATAACTGAATTTGCCGGAAACGTATAAACATGCTGCTGCTGATCATCCCTGATCTTCCACCCGGAAATATCTATTGCCTGAGATGCTAAATTGTGGAGTTCAATCCAGTCACCAGCATCGCGTGCCGAATCTGAATTGTAATTCAATTCGCTGATGGTAATTTGTGCCGCCATTGGCGAACCGTTGAAATAAGCAGTGATCTGGTCACTCGAAGTAAAATTTCGTGATGTGCTTTGGTTATAATCGTTTGTTGTTATCACCACATTGGAATGCCAGTGATCAAATGTATAGCCGGGATTGGGAATAGCTGTGATCGTTACCGGATTGCCGTTGAAATAAACTCCACTCCACGGAAGTGAAACCGGTGTAATGGTACTGATCTGAATTCTACCTGAACCCGGTGGAGAAACTTGCAGGGTAAGGGTAACCTGAGACGTCATTCCCAGATCATTTTGAATAATATCGCGGGCATAAGAAGGGCGTTGTGTAGCAAAGTTCAGCATGTCAGCAACATTGCTCTTCCATTGATTTGTATCTCCCCCTGACCATCCATTCTCATATTGATAATGCATATCATGTCTGAGAGAATCCTCAAAAGCTGAAGCCAATGCATTCACATTTGATGGCAGCCAAATTGTATTGATCAGATCTGCATAACGGTTAATGAAGTAGTTTTTGTATTCGGGATTTTGAATCAGACGGGCAAAAAGATCGCTCTGGTAATTATGCGGATTGGCTGCCAGCGCTTCGGACAGAATGTCGCCCGTTAAACCATCCACCAAACCAAATCCGAAATCAAAATCGTACGAGATATATCGAAATTTACCATTGGTGGATCTTTGCCTCCAGAGTTTCAGGTTATTGTTTCCGCCGCCCATCCAGTCACCATTCGGATAATAAGTTTCTGCCGCAAAATAATCCACCATATTTTGAATGTCCAGCACTGTATTCATCGTCGAAAGAAAATTCACATCTGCCGGTGAGGTATTCATTGCATAATTATACATCGAAAAAAATGCAGAGTCTGATCCTTTTTTTACTTCCATCCCCGTATAAAAATAACTTTCCTTCAGTAGGTCAATATCATCTTTGCTTATTCCGTAATTCTCTTCAATAAAATGATCATCATCATTCTCCCTTGTATAATAAACTCCCCATTGCTGTCCATTGATAAATAATAGACAAGGCTCAAATGAAATATGATCCACATAAGTTGGAACTAGTAAACGCTCCATAAGCGGATCACGCATATGCGCAACACCCCTGTCATTTCCTGAAGTGTGAAGTACAAAGTCGTTAAATTTATTCACCCATGGCTTCTCGCTCAGCAAAGGATAATTCAATTCACCTAAACCAAACCGGTCGCCCATTGAAATTTCAAGTGGTTTTTGATTGTCTGCGCGACTCCATCCACCGGTTACACGCAGTCCTGCATCAAATCGAAATGCACGGTTTTTATCCTTATCAAAATACTCTAATGAGACCGGCTTTTCCCACCCCATCCAGTAATTTGCGCCCCAGTGTGGATTTCCTGATTGTGCATTCGGTCCTTCAACAAAAATTCCCGTATTGTAATCCCATAGATTCGCTGAATCAGTTGTAAGAACATATACGGGAAGTTTGCAATCAAAACTGATGAGGTAAGTATTGGTTACCACTGCACTCGAAAGTACTCCCAATGCAAAAACTGCTGCGCGTACAGAAGTTGTTGTATTAATTACAATAGCTCCTGAATAGATAGGTGATGTCCCATCCGGGGTATTTCCGTTGGTTGTATAATGAATAACACCTCCGGGATAATTGGTGCTAAGTGTCAGTATCTGGGCATTCGGATAGAAACCCGATTGTAAACTGAAAAGAGGAATTGTAGCATATCCTGTATTACAAGCGCCTGTTGTATTTGTCGTATCAGGAGTCGGCTCGTTGGTAACACACCATTGTGATGAACCATCAGGATTGCGTTCATATGAATTGTCAAGGTGCAATGAAGTTACCATAATTGAATCCAGTAAATTTGAGGATCCATCAAACAGATAAACGCTTTCACCCGTTTTGCTCAACTTAAAATCGGCATGAAAATAATCCGGAATCTGAGACATAGTAAACCATGCAGGTGTTGGCCCAAACATGGAAGTTGCATCTTTCATCTTGAAACTGAGGAATGGTATTGAAGACATATCCACAGTATTGGATGTTTGGTGTATCTCAATGGCAAGCACATTCGGCCCATTGATAATTGCACTGCGGACTATATTCATGTCCAGCATAAATGAATCAGGATTCATGCCCTGGTACATCACCGCCTCATGTCCTCCGGTTGAAATTGCATTCCAGGCCGGACGGGAGCCAGTTGTTCCGATATTCGCTCTCGCAATCTCAACGCCATTTATATAAGCGACAAAGGCATCATCGTAATCAATATTCAAAATCGCATCAGCTATTTTTGATGTATCGGAAATGGAAAAGTTCTTTCGCATGTACATACTCACACATGCAGCAATAGTCGTGTTATCATCCCCGTCACTATAACCTATTCCGCCCGGTCCACTGATCCATGCATTTGTATTGAAACTCAGATTACGCCAGTTGGTATCAGCCGGTGCAGAAAGGTTTACCTGGTATTTCCAGGTATCTGTTGCATTGATTGCCGTTTCCCAGTGTCCTCCCACTTCCGTCTTTTCAAAGCCGGAAGCAAAAACAAGAACATGATTATTGGATGGAAGAATAAAAGGTGGAAAAGTAAATTTATCCGGTTGCTGTAAATTGTCGCTCAACTTAAAGCCACTAAGATCAACAGGGATGGCTGAAGCATTATACAGTTCTATCCAGTCGTCATTGCTGCCGAATTCATCTGTTATGGTATTGAGATTGGAGGTTTGAATCTCATTGATCACGACCTGACTATTGGACTTAAACGAGAAAAAAACAAGCAGTAAAATGATTAAAACAGTATTTGATTTCATGAAAAGGATTTAAAATTACAGAATTTAAACAGAATTATGCTGCAATTAAACAATTTATTAACAAATATGAAAAATCACCGGGCCGAAATCAAGAAAATATACCAAACGGCGCTAAATGTTGGGTGAATAGTGTTAACTCATAATTGATTTAAGGCTGAAGTCGCCTTTTTGCATTTTTTTTTAAGTCAGAAAACCTTTGTGAAAAGGCAAAATGATTTTTTCGGAAAAAAACAAAAGTGGACTATCTTTACGGCATGCACCTGAGAAAGCTTATAATTCTGCTCGCTTTGCCTTTATTCGTGGTTGCCCAGCCCACCAATCAATGGAGGAAAGCGATCAAGAATGGTGTTCAAAGCATCAATTCAGCCGCTGCGATCAACGTTGATAAAACCGGAAATGTTTTTATTGCCGGAACCACCCACGACGCTGACTCTGCCGATAAATTACTTCTCATAAAACTTGATTCAGCCGGAAACGAAAAATGGAGACGGGCATATCAGGCAGAAAACCGCAATCATGCTGTAGCAATTGCAATGACAGTGGACTTCGCAGGAAATTCATTGGTTACCGGTACTGTTAAAAACAGATCGGGGAATACAGATATAGTAACATTGAAATATTCACCCGAAGGCATCTTACTTTGGGAGAATTTTTTCGCAGGAAAGGCAAATCTTTTCGATGCACCCAATGCCATTGCCACAGATAAAAAAGGAAACGTGCTGGTATGCGGACATGAAACTGTCAGCGAAGCAAATCCTGACCTCCTCATTATCCGATATACTCCGACTGGAGAAACTTCATTCATAAGGAACTTTTCTACCCCGCAAATGGATGTCGCTGTTGATGTACTGGCAGATGATAGTTGCAACGTTTATGTATGCGGCAACATCAACGTAGGGACGCGCATTGCTGATATCATAGTCATGAAATTTGATTCAACCGGCACGCCTCAATGGAACTATGTTTATGATGGCGAACAGCACGTGGTAGATATCGCAACTGATTTTGCCTTCGATGATAGCACAAATATTTTTATCACCGGAAGCGCCAACCACTCCAATGATAAATCAGATATTCCGGTTATTAAAATCAACCGTAACGGAAAATTAATGAGTGAGAACCTCATCAGCGGTGGTGTAGCTGACGGAACTGGCAACAGGATAAGTTCATCAGGAAAAAATATTTTCCTGCAAACTTCCTTTACCGATTACCTTCAGCAAACTGTATCAGTAAGCATCTTCAAAGGAGATAAATCCTGCAAACAGAAAAAATTATACAATTCCTCCGGCGATATTTCATACCTTAAAGCAGCAGGATGGAATAACAATGCTGTCATTTTGTTCGGCTCCATACTTTCCCGGCCTGAAAATACCATTGCTCCTTATGTTGAAATTGTGGACTCACTTAACAAAACAACTTTTTCAATGCATGACGATGTCCTCATTTCTTTGCTGCGGATCAAAGATGTACTTTTGGCCGGAAGGGATATTTACTTTCTGGGAGATGATGCAACCGAAAATGCCGGAACCATTTCAATTGCTAAGTATTCATTTCCGGAACCCCCGAAAAAAAAATCAAAAGTTTCAAAACCTAATACGCAGTGACTTTTACCAAAATAAATGACGACCATCTCGGAAAATTCAGGGCAATCGTTGGAACTGAATTTGTTTTTACAGGAAGAGATGACATTGAAAACTATTCTCACGATTATACCGAAGACCTGAAATTTTATCCGGAGGTTGTTCTCAAACCAAACAATACGGAACAGGTTGCTGCCATCATGAAATTCTGCTCAGAAGAATTGATCCCTGTAACTCCGCGGGGTGCAGGCACCGGCCTTAGTGGTGGAGCATTGCCAGTCAGAAAAGGTGTGATCCTTTCAATGGAAAGATTCAACAGAATCATTCAGATCGATGAAAGGAATCAGCAGGCAACAGTTGAACCCGGAGTTATCAATCAGGTTTTCCAGGATGCCGTTATGGAGAAAGGATTGTTTTATCCGCCCGATCCTGCAAGCCGCGGCAGTTGTCATCTCGGTGGAAATCTAGCAGAATGTGCCGGTGGACCCAAAGCCGTGAAGTACGGGGTTACCAAAGACTATGTACTAAACTGTGAAGTGGTTTTGCCGTCAGGAGAAATCATCATGACCGGAGCCAACGTTTTGAAAAACTCCACAGGCTACAATCTTACCCAGCTTATTATTGGAAGTGAAGGAACACTTGGCATTATTACCAAAATCATTTTCAGGTTGATTCCGCTTCCGAAAGAAAATCTGCTCATGCTGGCCTTCTTTAACAGCGCAGAGAAAGCATGTGAAGCTGTATCGGCAATTTTTCGTGCAGGCGTTACACCCTCAGCAATGGAATTCATGGAACGCGACTGCATTGAATATGTGATGAAACATGTTGACGTAAAAATTCCGTTGAAAGAAAATACTGCTGCACAACTCATTGTGGAAGTGGACGGAAACGACAAGGATGTGTTATTCAAAGAGTGTGAAGTCATTTCTGAGATCCTGAATCAGCATGAATGTGATGAAATTCTGTTTGCTGAGTCTGCCCAGCAGAAAGCAGACCTCTGGAAGGCCCGTCGTTCTGCAGGAGAAGCTGTTAAAACCCATTCCATTTATAAAGAGGAGGATACCGTGGTGCCCCGTGCAGAATTACCAAAACTATTAAAAGGTGTAAAAGTCATCGGCAATAAATATGGTTTTCGCTCAGTTTGCTACGGACATGCCGGAGACGGTAACCTGCACGTAAACATCATCAAAGAAAACCTGAGTGATGAAGCGTGGAATACACAGGTCCCAAAAGGCATCCGTGAAATATTTGAACTCTGTGTTTCCCTCGGCGGCACCATTTCAGGAGAGCATGGCATTGGTTATGTTCAGAAAAAATACCTGGATATTGCCTTTTCAAAAACACAGATTGAACTTATGAAAGGCATTAAAAACGTTTTTGACCCAAAAGGAATTCTCAACCCGGGAAAAATATTCCCATCATGAAAGGCAAAACTGTCATCGTCACCGGTGCTTCTTCCGGAATCGGCATGGCCTGCGCTGAAGTATTTGCAGCACACGGTTGCCGGGTCATACTTTCTGCAAGACAAAAAGACAAACTCGACAACATTGTAATTAGGCTCAAGAAGCAAGGACATGACGTTGCCGCATTTACAGCAGACGTAAGCAAGGAAGAAGATTGCAGAAATTTAATTGATGAGACTATTAAACAGTTCGGTCAAATCGATGTATTGATTTGCAATGCCGGAATTTCCATGCGTGCAATTTTTGAAGATGTTGACCTCAATGTAATACGAAAAGTAATGGATGTAAATTTCTGGGGTACCGTTTATTGTGCAAAGTATGCCCTCCCCCATTTGCTGAGATCAAAAGGAAGCGTGGTTGGTATTTCTTCCATTGCAGGAAAGAAGGGCCTTCCCGGGCGTACCGGTTACTCAGCCTCCAAGTTTGCTATGGAAGGCTTTCTCGAAACTTTGCGTACTGAGAATCTGAAAAAAGATTTGCATGTCCTGGTTGCTTGCCCGGGCTTTACTGCTTCAAACATTAGAAATATGGCGTTAGCAAAAGATGGCAGTACTCAGGGAGAATCACCGCGCGACGAGCAAAATATGATGAGCGCTGAAGTAGTAGCAAATCACATTTATTCAGCCGTAAAAAACAGGAAAAGAGATTTGGTGCTAACGCTCAATGGAAAAATGGCCGTACTGCTAAATAAATTTTTTCCGGGCCTGATGGATAAGGTTGTTTACAACCACATGGCGAAAGAAAAAGATTCGCCACTCAAATAATACAGCTCATTGACTAATTGCAGTCATTTGCTCCCTGCAAAAATCAAGTGACTGTAATATCAAGGCCTCATCTGCATGCTGATTGATAACAGGCTCCCCAATTGATCGTATCAATGAAAAGTTGACGTGATCGGACTCGTTCTTCTTATCGCCCTTTATGAGGCTTAACAGTTCATCATTTTCAAAATGAAATGAAAGAGGGTAATGCCCGGCAATGAACCTGCATATTTCATCGGCATTTATTTTGTTTAGTCCGCAGAGCTTCTCCGACAAAAATATTTCACCGATCATTCCTATGGCGATTGCTTCGCCGTGTTTCAAAATATCCGAATTATGTTTTTGTGAATAGCTTTCCAATGCATGCCCGATCGTATGACCAAAATTCAAAGACTTCCTCAGATGTTTATCACGGTAATCACTGTTTACAATCTTATTCTTCGTCCAGATGGATTCTTTGATGACCTCAAACCAATTGACTGAATTAAAATTCTCAATGGCGCTTACTTCATTCCATTTATTTTGGTCTGAAATAATTGCATGCTTGATAACCTCGGCAAAACCGGAGCGCAATTCATTTGAAGGAAGGGTTTTTAAAAAGTCCGGCCAAACAAACAGGGCTCCCGGTTCATCAAAAGTACCGACCTGGTTTTTATACCCTCCAAAATTGATCCCGTTCTTCCCTCCCACTGACGCATCTACCATGGAAAGAAGAGTTGTCGGAACATTGACAAAATGAATTCCGCGCATATAGGTTGCCGCAGTGAATCCCCCAATATCGCTCACAACTCCTCCGCCAAGATTTACAAGAACAGTATTTCTATCTGCACCAAGGTCTGTCAATTCCTTCCACAATCTTGCAATCGTATCAATTGATTTACTGGCTTCCCCGTTAGGAATTTCAAGCACCACTGCATCGCGGAGGGAGATCGCTGCTTCTTGCAACTGAGGAAGACAATGTTCCTTTGTGTTGTCATCAACAAGGATGATCTTTCTCGAAGCTATAATACGGGCGTTTGCGGAAAGGTATTTTTCAACCAGGTGTAAAGCATCATCCCCAAGATGGACTTGATAATTTCTTGAACGGATGGTTGTATTCATTCAGAGATGCGACAATTAAAAAACTATAATAACCTATTGCTCTTTTCCTTCAATGCTATCAAGTGCTGCCTTCTTCATTTCCGGATCCTCTGTATTCATCATACTCGTTTGCTGAAGTATTGACTCATCATGCACAAGTTCATACATCTTCAGGATAAATTCTCTTGTGAGTTCATGATCCAGTCCAAACTTTAACCTTGTGCGCAGGATTTCATTCCATCGTTCCACCTGAAGGATAGTGATATTGTTTTCCTTCTTGTACTTTCCAATCTCCCGTGCAATCTCCATCCGCTGGCTGATCTTATTTAATATTTCCTCATCCAGGTTGTCAATCCGGTCACGAAGTTCTTCCAGACGATTAATAAAAATAACATCTTCAATAACCGCTGACCTGACTACAAGGCGATTAAGTATTTCACCCAAAGCATCCGGGGTAAGTTGTTGCTCAGCATCACTCAACGCCATTTCAGGATGTGCATGCGATTCGATCATCAGTCCGTCGTAATTGAGATCCAATGCAGTTTGTGCAACCGATCCGATTAAATTCCTTGTCCCGCAGATGTGACTTGGATCACAAATAAGCGGAAGGTTTGGAAACCGCCTCTTCAGTTCAATCGGAATCTGCCAGTTTGGAACATTCCTGTATTTTGTTTTCTCAAAAGTTGAAAATCCACGATGGATTGCGGCAATCTGCCTGATCCCTGTTTTATTTATCCGTTCTATTGCGCCAATCCACAATTCCAGCTCGGGATTGATGGGGTTCTTTATCATTACAGGTATGTCGACGCCTGCAAGCGAATCAGCAATTTCCTGAACCAGGAAAGGATTTACCGTCGTACGCGCACCAATCCAGAGAACATCAATCTTCGCTTTGAGTGCCTCTTCAACATGTTTTGGATTGGCTACTTCAACCATCACAGGAAGATGATTGATATTCCCTGCATCCTTAAGCCATTTAAGTCCTTCGCTTCCGATGCCCTGAAATGAACCCGGACGGGTGCGTGGTTTCCAGATTCCTCCGCGAAGGAGATGCACATTCAGTTTAGCCAGTCCGGATGCTACTTCATGTATCTGTTCCTCCGATTCAACACCACATGGGCCTGAAATAATCAACGGCCTGTTAAAGGGAAAATCCCATTCCGCAAATGACCTTATATTGAGTCTGTCCATAAATAATGTGCAAAGATAGAAGTAATCAAATAAAAGTCAGATTTCTTAAAAGTCCTCCTGATTAATACTCTTTTACAGCAGAATGACCTTTATCAGCTTCCGAATCACCAATCCATTTTTATCTTCGCACCCTGTATGAATAGTCCTATATCTTTTGACAACACTGCGATTGCTTTTGCTTCAAAATCAAACAACGATCTCAACCGGGCTTATCTCCTGTTCAAAGTGATCAGTTACAACTGGCTGGTGAAAATTGCGCCGGTATTTGTTGATACTGCACTTGCGCTTCGGCTTCCAGTAAAGGGGCTGATTCGCGCAACGGCTTTTAAACATTTTTGCGGCGGGGAAAACATTGCTGATTGTCAGCATACGATTGAAGCGCTTGGAAAGTACAATATCGGAACCATCCTTGATTATTCTGTTGAAGGAAAAGAAACGGAAGATGACTTCGAACATTCACTGCAGGAAACACTTTCATGTATTGCCCGCGCAAAGGGTCAGAAAAATATTCCTTTCTCCGTTTTCAAACTCACCGGTTTTGCACGAATGGCATTGCTTGAAAAAGTGAATGCAAAAGAACCTTTATCAAAACAAGAAGAAGATGAATTTGAAAGGGTGAAACAAAGGGTGGAAAAAATATGCGCAACTGCTGATGAGGCCAATGTTCCAGTTTTTATTGATGCCGAAGAAACATGGGTACAAAATGTCATTGATGATCTTGCCAATGCAATGATGATAAAGTATAACAGGAAGAGGGTTCTCGTTTACAATACACTTCAGCTTTACCGCACCGATCGCAACAGCTACCTCGAGCAATGCTTTAATCATGCTGTTACAAATAATTACATGCTCGGGGTTAAACTGGTAAGAGGTGCATACATGGAAAAGGAAAGGGATCGTGCGAAAAAAATGAATTACCCTACTCCTATTCAACCTGATAAAAATGCTGCCGATAAAGACTATGATGATGCATTGAAATTTTGCATGGATCATATAGACAGAATCTCCATTTGTGCAGGTACGCACAACGAAAAAAGTTCATTGTTGCTGGTGGAACTGATGAATCAAAAAAATATTCCGCACAATCACACACACATCTGGTTTTCTCAACTCTACGGAATGTCGGACCATATCAGCTTTAACCTTGCCAAAGAAGGATACAATGTCGCCAAGTACGTTCCATACGGACCGGTTGCATCTGTGCTTCCTTACCTGATCAGGCGTGCACAGGAGAACACTTCAGTAAAAGGTCAGACAGGAAGAGAGTTGGCCAATATCCTTGCGGAAAAGAAAAGAAGAAAGAAAAATTAAATGTTTCCTTGTGTAAAAGCAATTCCTCAGTCGCCATTGCACCTCTTACTTCTTCCTTCTTACTTCTGACTTTTAACTTTTGACTTCTAACTTTTAACTCCTCTTCCTCAATTCCTGCAAGCCACCAGCGTCAACACCGTCTCAATAGCAACCGTCTCTCCCCGCTGGTTCCTTACTTCCACGTACCATTCAACAACTCCCTGAGGTATCTGCCCCTCCTTGTTGTCCTTCTTCACCTTCGTTTTGCATGTAAGATAGACCTGTATGGTATCTCCGACATACACAGGTTGCGTGAATCGCAAATTGTCAAGGCCGTAATTGGCAAGCACAGGTCCTTTTTTAGGATCTACAAAAAGGCCGGCGGCTGCTGCAATTATGAAATATCCATGGGCTACACGTTTCTCAAAAATAGAACCCTCCAGTGAGGTCTCATCTGTATGCGCATAGAAGAAATCTCCGCTGATTCCTGCAAAGTTTACAATATCTGCTTCAGTTACTGTTCGCTTATGCGTGATCAATGAATCGCCAACATGGATTTCTTCAAAATACTTTCTGAAAGGATGAATCACATCTTCTTTTCTTTCTGCTCCAGGTAAATAAGTATTCATGATCTTGGTTAGTGTGGTAGGCGACCCTTGCAACGCAGTTCGTTGCATATAATGCTTCACTCCCCTAATGCCGCCCATTTCTTCACCGCCCCCTGCCCGTCCGGGTCCACCATGCACAAGATGTGCAAGCGGTGAGCCATGACCTGTACTCTCGGCTGCACAATAGCGATTTATGATCACCATCCTTCCATGCATGCTGGCAGATCCAAGAACAAAACTCCGGGCAAACTGATCATCGGCTGTGATCACGGACCCAACCAGACTGCCACGTCCCATTTTTGCCAGCTCAGCAGCGTCGTCAACAGTCTTGTAAGGCATGATCGTACTAACTGGACCGAAAGCTTCTATTTCATGTGGCTGAAGTTTTTTGAAAGGATCATTGCAATACAAAAGCATCGATGAAATGAATGCTCCCTTTTCGCTGTCAGCACCAACTGTCTCAACTTTATTGACATCACCATACATCACTTCACAGACCTCCATCAACTTCTTTACATTGTTCCTTACATCAGTAACCTGTGCTTTACTTGCAAGTGGCCCCATGCGTACACCTTCCACGGCAGGATCTCCTGTTACATTACTCTTCAGCCTTTCTTTCAATGCATTGCCCACGGCTTCAGACAGGCTTTCCGGAACAATGATCCTTCTGATAGCTGTGCATTTCTGCCCAGCCTTCGATGTCATCTCACGTGTAACTTCTTTGATGAATATCTTAAACTCTTCAGTATCAGGAGTGCAATCCAATCCGAGCACAGAACAATTAAGGGAATCTGCTTCCATATTAAAACGAACAGAATTTTCAATAATGGCCGGATGAACCTTCAGCATCTTACCGGTATGAGCAGACCCTGTAAAAGTGACTACATCGTTTGAAGATACATGATCCAGAAGATCGCCCGTACTTCCACAAAGCAATTGCAGTGCACCTTCAGGTAAAATTTTTGAAGAGATGATCTCTTTGACTACAAGCTCCGTCAGGAATGATGTAACTGTTGCAGGTTTTACAATTGCTGGCACTCCGGCAAGCAGATTCACTGCTATCTTTTCAAGCATTCCCCATACCGGAAAATTGAAAGCATTGATGTGAATGGCAACACCTTCCATTGGCACGCAGATATGATGACCGACAAAAGTTCCTGTCTTCGAGATCATTTCCATGTTTCCGTCAACCGAAAAAGTTTCGTCCGGCAATTCGCGCCTTCCTTTGCTTGCATACACGAACAGATTCCCGATTCCACCATCAATATCTACCCATGAATCAGACTTGGTTGCCCCGGTTGCTGCACTCAGTGCATAAAAATCCTTTTTTCTTTCATTGAGATAAAGGGCCAGTGCCTTTAGCATGCGGGCGCGTTCATGAAAGGTCATTTTCCTTAACGCACTTCCGCTACGGCGGCCATATTCAATGGTGCTTTTAAAGTCAATCCCATTTGTAGAGGCGTTGAAAAGATGTTCGCCTGTTACCGCATGATACAATGCAGTTCCTGAATCGGTACCTTCAACCCATGCTCCGGTTACATAACTTTTTAGTTTCGTTGCCATATTCGTTTATTGACCGGCAAAGATAGAAGAACAGACAAGATTCCGATGGGTATAAATTGGTGCAGAAGGAAACAGAATGATGGGCATTGGCCTTTGGAAAAAGACATACTTTCGCCTTTTAACAATGAAGAATCAGAAGGCATGCATCTTTTTTAGTCCGGCAAGATATTTTATATCGTTTATTGCCTTCATATTCCTGTTTTCTGCTGTTTCTGCAAAAGACAAAATCACTTACGGTTTTGAACGTCTGGACATTCACGATTATTTCAGCGCAAGGGAAAATTTTATTTTCTCTTTGAAAAAACAACCTGTACCGGCTTATTATGGCCTCAGTATTATTTGCGCAAGGAACAACAATCCATTTTATAATTTGGACAGCGCGCGCATCTTTATTCTTAAAGCAGACAGCATGTTCAGGTATCTTACCACAGAAGAAGAAGCAACCCTGAATAAAAAATACCGGCTCACTGCTTTCAGGATCAGTTCACAAAAAGATTCAATAGTTGCCATCGCATTTACTGATGCACTGAAGAAAAACAGCATTTTAGAATGGAATAATTTTATTGAAAACTACAGGTGGTCTGTAATCAGCGACTCTGCCACTACCAGGCGAAATGAGCTCGCATTTTCAGAGGCCAAAAGCAAAAACACGAGCGATGGTTACAAAGATTTTTATACACTCTACCCATATAGTTTTCAAAGTTCAGAAGCGAGGAAACGATATGAGGACAGGTTCTTCAGGGAAAAAATCGCAAATGGCGATGAGCTTTCTTTTGATGCCTTTGTCAGGGATAACCCAGAAAGTCCATATAGAATGCAGGCTGAAGATTCTCTTTATGCGGTTGCAACAAAAAGTAAAACGCCTGAATCTTATTACAAATTTGCAAAAAAATATCCCACTAACAGAAATACTTCATCGGCATGGATGAAACTTTATCATCGGTACCTGGAATTGTACAGTGTCAAAGACTTGTCGGACTTTTTTAATAGATACCCCGATTTCAAATACAGGAAACAAATTGAGGAAGATTACCGGTTGTCAAATATAGCGCTGCTTCCCGCCAGAAAAAACAACCGTTTTACTTTTATTACCGAAGATGGCAGGCAAATTATCCCGAACCTTTACGACGATGTAGATGAATTCTCTGAAGGACTATGCGCCGTAAACAGAAATGGAAAATACGGATACATCAGCAAGAAAGGAAAACTGGAGATTGATTTTTTATTCGATGGAAAAGCATCTGTTATTAATCGCGATGGCGAATTGCTGGTGAAACCATTGTATGATGAAGTCGGTGCACCCATAGATGACCGTATTCTTTTTCTGGACTCAATGAAGTATGGTTACTTGGACACTCATGGAAAAGTAGTTATCGCTCCACAATTTGAAATCGCATATGATTTTTCACACGGACTTGCAGTTGCAGGTAGGGAAGAAGAACTTGGAGTTATTGACCTCAATGGCCTTTGGGGAATACCTGCAAAATATGAGGCGGTTAGCATTGAATCCAATGGATTGATTCATGTTGAAAAAGATGAACAATCAGGATTACTCAACAGAATTGGCGAAG
Organism: Bacteroidota bacterium; assembly: GCA_026391975.1. GTDB lineage: Bacteria > Bacteroidota > Bacteroidia > AKYH767-A > 2013-40CM-41-45 > JAPLDB01. Next base: position 22,884 of record JAPLDB010000133.1, read on the forward strand.
AACTGCTGGCTGTAAAATATGATGCTGTAGGAGTTTTTTCCTCAGGTCTTGCCCTCGTTTCACAAGAAGAAAAATTCGGTTATGCAGATGCATCCGGAAGGATCGTGATACCGATTCGATATGATTTCAACCGGCAAATGATGGGACGCAGCGAATTTAATCATGGTTTTGCTAAAGTCAGGGAAAAAGGAAAATCCGGGCTGATTGATAGCACAGGCAACATCATTATTCCTTGTCAATATGATGACATCAATTTTTATTCACCGGAATTACCAATTGCTGCCCGCAAAAAAAATAAGTGGGGATTTATCGACAGGGAAAACAAAGTAATCATTCCACTCAAGTTCGATCTTGTCAACTCTTTTTCTGATGGACTGGCTGTTGTTAAAATTGCAAAACTATTCGGAGCAATTGACCGCAATGGCAATATTGCAATTCAGGCGAAATGGGAATTTCTTTCATCATTTAAAAACGGAGTTGCCTTTGTTAAAAAGGATGGTGGCTTTGGGCTCTTGTCAAGCTCTTCCACATTACTCGTCGAATGCATCTATGAAAAATACCAGTGGGTAACCGATTCAGTAATACGGTTTGAGCGAAATAACCGATTTGGATACTATAACACTTTGAAGAAGGAATGGATATGGAAAGAAGATGGCTTTTAATTTGAATGCTGATTTATTTCTACTCACTACTTATATCTCATATCTCACTACTCATATCTCATTACTCACCACCCACATATCCTTCAACCATGATAAACCCTTGACGCCACTATCAACCCATTCCTGATTTCAAGCACTTCAGCTACCTTCATGTCTTCTTCCCCGGGTACGATCCGCAAGTATTCCATAAACACCCGCTCATCATTTGCTGTTATTGTTTCTTCACGATAAACCAAACAGGGTAATCTGTCAAAAGCATCACGCCACCAAGATCGCATGGCAGGTTTGCCCCGAACGAACCCCTTTGTCTCAGGCATTCTTATTTTGAGTTTGGGACTGTAATGCACTGCTTGTTCATCATACAATGCCAACAGCTTTTCAAGATCATGTTCATTGAATGCAGACAGCCATTGCTTTGCAATATCGTAAGAATTAGTTTGTTTACTCATTAAAGGTGATTGATGGAGAATTCCAAATTTAGGGAGAATCTATCATTGGATCAACCATTTGACAAAAACCTTAAAACAACATCTGATGGTTAATAAAAATTCATTGTACAAAACCCGTTTGCAAAATCATTGAATATATAATCTATGTCACTGAATCTATTTATATTTGACTCATTAAACCCATGCTAATGAAAAACCATATCCTTCTGTACGCCATCCTGTTTTCCTTTGCAGCGCATGGCCAAAACCCCGACTGGACCAATAACATATCCTGCATTCTTTATTCTCATTGCACTTCTTGTCACAATCCAAATGGAATAGCCCCCTTCTCATTGCTTACATACAGCGATGCTTTGGCGAATGCAACTGAAATGAAGAATCAGGTTCAAAGCAAAAAAATGCCTCCCTTCCTGGCCGATGCGAACTATCAGCAATACGCCCACCAAAAAACATTAACACAGTATGAAATAGACCAAATATCAGACTGGGTAGATAACGGCGCTTTGCCCGGCGATACTACCTTGGCAATGCCTGCTCCTTCTTATTCTTCCGGTGCAATTATTCAAAATCCTGATTTCTCATCCTCAATTGGAACATACAATATTCCTGTACTGAACAATGACGAATACAGGTGCTTCGTTATTTCAAATCCATCAGCTACTGATGAATATATAACTGCATTTGAAGTCATTCCCGGCAATAGGGCTGCCGTGCATCATGTGCTTATTTTTTCAGACAATACCAATATACCGGTACAGCTTGACCTTGCCGACCCTGATCCCGGATACCTAAACTTTGGCGGAACAGGTAGCGCTGCTTCACAGCTTATCGGTGGCTTTGTTCCCGGAAGCGATCCTTACTACCTGCCTCCCAATATGGGAATGTTTGTGCCCGCAGGTTCGCGAATAATTATTCAGATTCATTACCCGATAAGCTCATCTGGCCTGACTGATTCTACCCGTGTCAATTTTACTTTCAGTCCGACCGCTGTCCGCACTGCTTATGATGCAGCTGTATTGGATCATCTTGCTACAATCGTTGACGGCCCGCTGTATATTCCTGCAAACACAGTAAAAACATTTCACGAGCAATATACTGTACCTGTTGATGTCTCAGTTCTCTCTGTTGCTCCCCATGCCCACCTTGTTTGCACTTCCATGAGTTCCTATGCTGTGAAACCTAACGGAGATACGATTCATTTTGAAACAATTCCTCACTGGGATTTTCACTGGCAGGGAGCATATTATTTCCAAAAACCACTGCACCTGCCAGCAGGAACTGTTCTTTATGGTGAGGCAACTTACGACAACACCATAAATAATCCTGAGAACCCCAATGACCCACCTCAGGATGTAAGTCTTGGTGAATCCACAACTGATGAGATGATGCTATTTTATTTTGTTTACACTGCTTATTTTCCGGGTGATGAAAATACTGTTATTGACACTTCAGGACTTATTCCACATTACCTGAATTGACTTTCACGTACATCAATTGATGAGGATGGTCTTATGAATGGAGGCCTTGACATCTTTCCGAATCCGGCATCAAACAAACTTATTGTAACAGACAAACAACTTAAGATAAAATCGATGTCAATTTATGATATGACAGGCAGGCAATTAATAAACTTCGAAAAAATATCCCGAAGTGAAATCGAAGTTGACATTCATGAAATGAAAGTCGGGATTTACTTGCTAAAGGTAATTGGTGAATCAGGAAAAGAAGCGTACAGGAAGATTGTGATTAGCAGATAGCAACAGGATTTTTTATTTAAGTCTGTCCGGGAAAATTAAATTCAGCCTGTTTTATTAGCGGCTCATAAAGCTATTCATATCTCAACGCATCTATCGGATCCAGCCTTGCCGCTTTCGAAGCAGGATAATAGCCGGAAATAATTCCAACTCCAAAACAAAGTAGGATCGCCCCAAATATCCAGTCCCATGGAATAATGAATCCGCTATCCATCAAAGATGAAACAATATTCCCGATTGCAATTCCCAGGATAATTCCGAGCATGCCACCCATCTGGCAGATCATGACCGCTTCAGTAAGGAATTGCATTCGAATAATTTTAGGAGTTGCGCCGATGGCTTTACGGATCCCGATTTCACGGGTTCTTTCAGTTACACTCACTAGCATAATATTCATTAGGCCGATGGCGGCCCCAAGCAAGGTGATAAAACCAATCAATGTTGCAGCAACAGTAACATTACTAAGGGATGAGATGAGAATATTTGCAATACTGTCACTCTTCAGAATTTCAAAAGTATCTTCTTCACCAATTGGTACCTTGCGAATAATTCTGAATAATCCAGTTGCTTCGCTGATTGCTGCTTCAAGCATACCAACATTCGTCACACTTACCGTAATCGTAAAACTCATGTTGGGTCTGTGAAAATTATTCTTGGCATTTAGCAATGGGATGATGCCCATTTTATCTCCGCCAAAATCCATTGCACTGCCTTTCTCTTTTAATGTTCCGACCACGCGGTATTTCATACTCCCGACTGAAATGACTTTATCTACGGGGTCAACAGCACCAAATATTTTTTTAACGATATCGCTGCCAAGAATGATAACCTGCTCGCCATATTGAATTTCTGTCATGGAAAAATTTCGACCGCGATCAACAGTATATCCTCCGGCATGCAGGTAATTTTCATTCGCTCCCATTACCATCACATTCGGATTTGTTTTTTTACCCTCATACTTCATGGTAGCAGTACCTGAAGCAAAGGTGGAGATGGAAACGGTGGACGGGAAACTGTACTCTTCTGCGAACCGGGTAGCTTCATAATAATCAATAGGATCAAAACGTTTGGCCTTCCTGCCTTTATTTCCGACATGTATATTCAATCCCCTGTTCTGGATGGTAAAGGAATTGGCCCCCATTGCAGTAAAATTTGAATTAATAGCGCCTTTAATTGAGTCTATGGCTGTAAGTATTCCAACCAAAGCCATAATACCGATAGCAATGATCAAGGCTGTTAGTGTAGCACGCAACTTTTGGCTTTTTATGCTCTGAAGTGCCACCTTCATGTTTTCTTTAAAATCCATATCCGGCGAAAGGTAGAGAATAGTTTCTGAGGGGCGTTTTTAAGAATTGGCTTTAACAAAAAATTAACCCGTTTTTCATCTCATTTTCTGTATCTGTCAAAATATCTGCTTACCTTTGCGTATCAAATAAAAAATAAATATGAAAAAGATCCTCGTAGTCCTCTCATTGATTTGTTTCGTGGCAGTAAGTGCTGTGAACGCCCAAACCTCCGCTCCTGTTGCAGCGAAAGAAACCAAGAAAGAAGCATCTGCAACTCCTGCTGCTAATGCTAAAGAAACTCCTGCTGCATCTTGCCATGGAAGTGCAATGAAATCTTGTTGCAAGAATGGAGATGCAAAAAATTGCACACCTGCTCAACGTGCAGCATGTGCTGACAAAGCAAAAGCTGAAGCAGCTCCAAAAGCAGAAGAGAAATAAAAAAGTATTGAGGTATTCCTCAATGAAAAACCCTCAGGCATAATTGGCTGAGGGTTTTTTAATGCTCTGACTTTAGGTCCTACAAACTATCTTTGCGCAATGAGTACCCTCATTCCTATCGATGATTTTACAACCGAAGAAGCTGAACTGTCATTCAAGTTTCAACGGCTAGACAATAAAAGCGGGTACAATGCCAGAGACCCTCACCGGCACAATTATTATGAAATTTTTCATTTTACTAAAGGCGGCGGAGAACACATGCTGGATTTTTCTCATCGTGAGATTAAAGATCACTCGCTGCATTTTGTTGCCCCTGGTCAAGTACATATGCTGAAGAGGGACAAACAGGCCAAAGGATATGTCCTTATTTTTTCAAGTGCCTTTTTTCATCTTCATGCTTCGAAGAATAACCCTCTCACCGACTATCCAGCCTTCAATAAAACATCCCTTCCTATTATAACCTCTGTGAAGGAACTTTCAAATGAATTGATCAGTGTTTCTTCCGAAATGGAAATTGAATACAACAAAAAACATCAGTTCAGAGATCAAATCTTGTTTTCATACCTCAGCATATTCCTTTTGAAATGCAGACCGTATTTTACTGCATCAAAAGAATATAAAAGTGCTGATTCTGCTTCGCAATACCTGGTAA
>JAPLDB010000225.1 GCA_026391975.1 Bacteroidota bacterium
CAGTAATGATTGTGAAGTCGAAGCCTCAATATTTGATGTGGTAGCAAATGCGAATGAAGTATTTTTCACGCCTGCATTAATCATTTCTCCAATTCCCTTCATTAACACAATCGATCTGCAATTCTCCAGACCACAAAATTCCTTCGCACTTCTTTCTATTTACAATTCAATCAGATAACTAGTAGTACAAAAAAAAATACATCAGGAAAATCAATCCTTCAGCCTCTCTGAATTGCAAAAAGGGATTTATTTCTTGCGGATAAAATCGGATAAATTTGTCTGGACTAAAAAAATTTCAAATTGAATCTGACATCTCAACCTGAAACGCTGTCTTGTGACTTTTAACTTTTGACTTTTGAATTTTATTTCCTAATTACCGCGCCCGCTTCCTTCTCAAAAGCCTCCATCATCCGGCTCATCACTTTGTCAATGACTTTGTCTGTAAGGGTCTGGTGTTCATCAAGAAGAATAAATGAAACAGCATAGGATTTCTTTCCGGCTTCAATTTTATCACCTGCATATACATCAAACAGGTTAATTTCCTTTAACAGGTTTTTTTCCGTGCGGAAAGCAATATCCCGGATCTGACCATATGTAACATCGGTATTTATGATCATGCTCAGGTCGCGTTTTACCTGCGGGAATTTGGAAACCTCAGCATACCGGACCTTGTTTGATGCCGCGCTTTTCAGCAAAACCTTCCACTTGAAGTCCGCATAAAATACTTCAGAAGAAATACCGAATGGTTTCATGTTCTTTTTTGAAACCGCTCCAAAAGTTACTAGCTCTTTTTCGTTTAACTTCCAGGAAATGCCATAAGCGAAAGAATCTGATGCAGCTTCTTCTTTCAACTTTGTAAGGTCAATGCCCGACAGTTTCAGGATTTGCTGTACATACGTTTTCAGGTAAAAGAAATTCACCTCGCCCTTCTCACTGTTCCAGGATTCGTCTTGTTTTTTTCCTGTCACAAAAAGTGAAAGGTGCTGTTGTTCATTAAACCCTTTTTCAGAATTACTGTAAGTTGTTCCGAATTCAAAAAACTTCAGGTCTGCATGCTGGCGGTTGCGGTTGTATTCGATAGATTCCAGTCCGCTATAAAGCATGGTATGGCGCATCACGCCAAGTTCCTGACTCAGCGGGTTCAGGATCTTCACGGCCACAGCTTCATTTTCTCCGCTCATTTCCACATACTGCTGTTTGCTCAACGTATTGTTCATCATTTCAAGGAATCCGTTGCTGCTTAAATAGCCACTTATCTTATCCTGCATTTCATCAGCATCATGCTTAGGAAAAAACGAAAGGGCGGCAGAAAGTTTTTGCGGAACTTCCACATTGTTGTAACCATAAATGCGAAGTACTTCCTCCACCACATCTGCTTCACGGGTCACGTCTACTTTATAAGTTGGTATAACGAGTTGAAGAGATTCATTACTTTCTTTTTCAACAGAAATATTCAGAGAAGAAAGAATATTTTTCAATTCAGTTTTTTGAATCTCTTTTCCGATAAGCGTTGCAGCGCTGGTGAAATTGTATTCAACTTTTTTTGGATGAATATTCTCGGGATAAATGTCAACGATCTCGCTTGAAATATTTCCTCCGGCGATTTCCTTAATAAGTAAAGCCGCACGTTTCAACGCATATATTGTTGATTCAGGATCAGTGCCGCGCTCAAAACGGAAAGAAGCATCTGTTTTTAATCCATGCTGCTTAGAAGTTTTGCGGATAGATGCAGGGTAGAAATAAGCACTCTCAATAAAAATATTTTTTGTCTTTTCACTGATCCCGGAATTCATTCCTCCGAAAACACCGCCAATGCACATGGCGTCATTTTCATCGCAGATCATGAGGTTAGTTGAAGTAAGTGTTCTTTCAATTCCATCAAGCGTTACAAACTTTTCTCCTTCTCCTGCAGTGCGCACGATTACTTTCTTTCCTTTGATCTTATCAGCATCGAAAGCATGCAGCGGCTGACCACATTCATGAAGCACATAATTTGTAACGTCTACAATGTTGTTAATAGGATGCACACCGATTGCCGCAAGTTTATTCTTTAACCACTGTGGAGATTCTTTAACCTCAATCCCGCTAATAGTGACCCCTGAGTATCGGGGACATGCAGATGTATCCTTCACTTCAACCTGGATCATTAAATCATTATTATCTACCTTAAAATTATCTGTCGATGGATATACAAGCTGATATTTTTCCTGACCCTTCGCACGAGGCTCCCGACTATTTTCAAGCACTGCTTTCAAATCCCTCGCAACCCCGATATGAGAGGCAGCATCGGCACGGTTTGGCGTAAGTCCGATTTCAAAAACCATATCCTCTTCAACATTAAAATATTCTTTCGCAGGCATCCCTATCCTCGTGTCAGCGGGTAGAACAATAATTCCCGCATGTGAATTTCCCATGCCGATCTCATCTTCAGCGCAGATCATCCCTTCTGAAGCTTCTCCCCGGATTTTGGATTTCTTTATTTCAAAAGGATCGCCTTCTGATGGGTAAAGTTTAGCTCCCGGTAAGGCAACTACAACTTTTTGCCCTTCAGCTACATTGGGTGCCCCGCAAACAATATTTAATGGAACTGCGCCTCCTACATCAACTGTAGTAATGCTTAATTTATCGGCATTGGGGTGCTTTGAACATGTCTTTACTTCACCTATCACGATACCTTCCAATCCTCCCTTCATTGATTGAAATACTTCAATGCCCTCTACTTCAAGGCCGCAGTCGGTCAGGAATTGCGCTGTATCTATAGCTTCAAGATTTATCGGAAGGTATTGTTTAAGCCAGTTATATGAGATCTTCATTGTTGGGTTGTTTCTTACTGTGGGCAGCAAATATAAGTTTTGAAACGGACTGATTGATCATGAGTCCGGACTA
>JAPLDB010000182.1 GCA_026391975.1 Bacteroidota bacterium
ATTTGAGTAATTTTTCGGATGGTGTTTATCTGTTCCGAGTTGGTGAGAATTTGAAACAAACATTTAAGATAATAAAGGAATAAGCCAGCCCCTAACAGCGTGCAAGCGCCATAACCCTGCCGCAGGCGCAACACAGGGTTATGAGCGCCTGCACGCAAACCGTTATGGGCAAGTTTAAAAAACGACACAGCGGACAGACATGGAGTTTCCGCGCAAAGTGATCCACTGATTCCGCGCTAAAGAGGTCCACCCATTCCGCGGCAAAGAGGTCCACCTATTCCGCGGCAAATTGACCCGTCTAAATCGAAAGAAGGCTCTGCTGTTTTGCACGCTATAAAGATCGCAATTTTTGAGTATGCTTAGCATACCCCAAAAATGCGGGCAATATGGCAAACAAAAACATAGACATGAGCAAACTAAGACAAATCCTCAAACATTACAGCCACCATCAAGGCACACGTACAATCCGTGATCTGACCGGAGTATCCCGGAACACAGTAAAAAAATACATCGCGCAATACAAGGTATTGAAAATACCCTGGAGCGAGCTTGCAAAATGGAATGATAAGGATCTTTCAGTTTTGTTTCTTGAAGAGGTGGTTCTTGTGGATCCTCCGGAAAGACAGTTAGCATTGGTAAGTGGCTGACATTTTTGGACAGGTTAAAAATAGATTTTATAAATTTAACCTTCAAAAAAAAGTCAGATGAAAAAATCAAAATTCACAGAAGAACAAATTGTCTCTATTCTTAAAGAACAAGAGCAAGGATTAAAAGTATCAGAGATCTGCCGGAAACATGGCGTGGGAGATCAAACATTTTACAACTGGAAGAAAAAGTACGAAGGTCTCACTGTGAGTGAGCTGCGCCGGATGCGAGAGCTTGAGCAGGAGAATAGCCGTTTAAAGCGTGCCGTAGCAGATCTTACCTTGGACGTTCAGATCCTCAAAGACGTTAACTCAAAAAAATGGTAACGTCCGGGGATAGGGAGCAATGCGTGTCGTACTCTACTGAGAATTATTCGATAGCGCATTCCCGGGCGTGCAATCTGTTTGATTGCTCCAGGAAGAATAAATATTATCAGAAAAGGATGCCTTTAAAAGATGAACCAATTGAGAAAGCAATACGCGAGGCAATTGGCAATAGCCGTAAGGGAAGAAAGAAAGTTATTGTGCTTATCCGGAGGAAAAGACCTGATATGGGTGCCAGTAAAATCAGAAGGGTTTATCATCTCAAAGGATTTGCACTGATGAAACGATTCAAGACCAAAATGAGGAATAATCCAAAGAACCCTGCAATAGTTCCGATGCATCCCAATATAGAATGGGCGATTGATTTCATGCACGATGCACTTGTTGACGGAAGAAGATTCCGTAGCCTGAACATTATCGATCCGTTCAATCGTGAATGTAAAGGAATTTATATCCGCCATAATCTTCCGGCAACAAGGGTTATTGAGTTATTGGAACAATCTTTTGAGAAGTACGGTAAACCCCGGTACATCCGGTCAGATAATGGACCTGAGTTTATTTCCAAGCTTTTTCAGAAGTGGATGCACGATAATGGAATCGGCTGGAGTAAAATTGAAAAAGGAAAACCGCAACAGAACTGTCATGTAGAACGATTTAACAAAACGGTGAGAGAGGATTTCTTTGATGCAAATTTATTCTTCTCAATCGATCAGGCCAATGAAATGGCAGCGGATTTTCAAAAGGAATATAACTATGAGCGGCCTCATGAATCATTGAACAATTTAACACCAATGGAAATGCAAAAAGCGATTGTATGATACAACCGCTTTTGCTTCGACATTCTGTCGGGTGAACTTATCCCTGGCGAGTTGCTCCTCAGCAGGATCGCTTCCGTTTTAGTTCGTTGCAAACCTCAAAGCAAAAAACTATATTTACAACTTGTCAAAAAAAGCAGCCACGTTCACTAAATTAAAAGAAAATTACCTCATTTATAATTAAAATATACATTGAGATACATTATCCTTTGCACAATTGCGGTACTGAGTTGTTTACCCGCACAAACCCAAGTTATTATCTGCGATTTCTCTTATCCCCCGGTGGTATGCGGAAGTTCATGGGGATTAATATTCCAGCGTTTTTACAAAAATGGAGATATTGAATCGATGATAAAACTCACTTCCGATGAATCAATACTTAAATACGGGAGAGAAAATATTAGTAAGTATTATTATAATATGAGTTTCGGATATAAAATTAAATTGAAATCGTGGAGAAGAGAGAATAATTACTTCATCCTCAATTATGAAGCCAAAATCGTTGCTACAGACGTGATTATTAGAATGAAACTTTGCCAAGGCGATACTGCTAAAATAGTTCTTCCTAAAGATTTCAAAGCTTATCAATACTTTCTCTATAAATGAAGATTATAAGTCTTGCAACGAAGAAATTAAATATGATGTTCGGTCAGGAACATGAGCAACGCGAAAGAATTTTCGAAGAAACATACCTTATGCGGTGGTATAGTCAACTTAAAAAATCACCCGGCTT
>JAPLDB010000119.1 GCA_026391975.1 Bacteroidota bacterium
ATATTCAATAAATGGGTAATTGTTTATTAGTTTTGATTTCATTCAACAAAAATACACTAAAGAGTACAATGGCAATTGTGTCGGAAAGGAGCAAGTTTGGAATGACTGATTATTAGTTATAGATTTACCTGATAGATACGCTGTTTTTCGTTTATATATTTTGTGAATAGAATTTCAATATTTATACCTTCCAATGAATAAACGATTCTGCGCCGTTATCATGCTGGCTTCCTGCCTTGACCTGCATGCGCAAATACCGCAAACCGGACTCAAGGCATATTATACGTTCGATGGGAACACCAATGACTCTTCTGGGATGGGAAATAATGCGATAGCCGGAGGATGTTCTTTTGTTGAAGACAGATTCGGGCAGCCGGGCGCTGCTTTGTCATTCAATGGAACAACTGATTCCCTGGTCATGCCTGTAGGTGGTTTTACGCCGATAACCGGAGATTTTACGATTTCATTTTGGGCAAAGACAAGTTCACCTGAAGCAATGAGTTTGATTTCACTCAAAGATTTCCCCGACGATACAACACAAAATTTTGAGTTTCAATTTAACAGTACAAGCAGTTTGCAGGTAGTACTTGAATCTTATTACTCATCATTCACTTGCTGGAACGGTTCAGGGTGGTCTGGAAATTATTTATCTGAAGGCGCATCAGGCAGGTATTACAATGGCAAATGGCAGCACTATTTGATCAGAAGGGTTGCAGATACAATGCAGGTTTGGCACAACCTCTACATTACAACTCCTTCGAATAGTGACTATTACTATAGTGGACCGTTGGGAGGTGCCGGTGCATTTGTCGCAAGTGCGTTGCCGCACAGATTTGAAGGTGCAATGGATGACATTGCATTTTATGACCATGCATTGAGTGACTCCGAAATGAAAATGATTTATTTCAACAGGAAGCCATTTGAAATTACAAGCCCAAAATCTACAGATGCATATGTTCAGGGCGACACTGCCGCCGTGTGGTGGCGATGGAATGAAATGGCAGTAAGTGATTCAGTGTTGCTTGAGTACAGACTGAATGGAGGCAGCTGGCAGCTTACAAATCAGAATCAATTGGTTGACTGGACGCCTTTTTATTTTCCGCTCAATTATCCTCCCGGAACAACAGTAGAAATGCGCCTTACCGATAAGTTGAATCCTGCCATAACGGCAAGTACCGGAACATTCCGGATAAGCGAATATGCCTGGGAAAATGTTACGCCTGCACTTCCTTTTACCAGTCGTGATGGTAGCGGACTGTTGAATTTTGACGGCAAGATGTGGTTGCTTGGTGGATGGGATCCTCCATTTCATCCGCCGAATTACACACACAGCGAGGTTTGGAATTCAACTGATGGAATAACATGGAATTTTATTGGCAATGCTCCCTGGCAGGGAAGGCATTGCAGTGGTTGGCTTGTTCATGACAGCGCCATGTGGGTGATCGGAGGTGATCCGCAGTCTGGTTACTTGCGGGACGTGTGGAAAAGCAGTGATGGAATGAACTGGACACAACTATTGGATAGCATTCCAGGTTTCAATCCACTAAGATCAATGCACATGACTGCAAGTTTCAACGGCAACATTTATAATTTTGGCGGAACTTCAAATTTATACGTGCATGAAGGTTTGAATCAGGTTTGGAAAAGTCCTGATGGAATCAACTGGACTCAACTGCCTGATGCACCATGGAAGGGTAGGAGTATGGCGCTTAATTCATGTGTGGATGACAATGACACACTCTGGCTTTTAGGAGGCGGCAGGTTATGGGACAGGCGTTGTTACAATGATGTCTGGAAGACTGGTGATGGCATTAACTGGGAAATGGTAAACGCTGCTGCACCATGGCAATCGCGCTACTGGCATAATGTAGCATGGTTTGATCATAAGATGTGGGTGCTTTGCGGAATTTCAGATCAAACGAACAGTGCAGAAACATGGTATTCTTCTGATGGAAAGGAATGGTATGAGTTAAAGAACCCAAAATATGCTGACAGGCATGCAGCTTCAGCTACAGTTTTTAATAACTCTTTATGGCTTATGTGTGGGATCGCTTCCAACGATGTATGGCGGCTTCGAAATACCACAGCATCAAATATCGCTGAAGAAGTAAATTCCCGAAGTGGTTTAAATATTTTTCCTAATCCGTCAATAGGCAGCTTCACCCTTGAAACTGGATTCATGCGTTCCGGCACAATAGAAGTGTACAATGCATTGGGCGAAAAGGTCTATTCCGAAGGAGGATTGCTTTACTCTGGAAAAATAATAAATCTGAAAAATCATGAAAGGGGAGTTTACCTTATTAAGATCGATGACGGTGCAACGGTGACCTGCAGGAAGCTTGTCATTGAGTGATCCATTTCGATGATTTGAATATGCAATCAACCGGCACAGTAAAAATAAATTCCATTGTTCAGTTATATGAGCGCATCCCTTCAGAGGAGAGGATCATTGTTGATATTCTCCGGCAGATCGTCAGGGATAACCTTCCTGATTATTGCAAAGAAAAGATTTCCTACAGCGTTCCATTCTTTTATGGCAGGAGAAGTATATGCATTATCTGGCCTGCGACGATCCCGAGAGGAGGAATTAAAAAAGGTGTGCTGCTCGGTTTCTGGTATGGCAACAGGATAGATGATGTTGATCAATACCTCACCCATGGAACGAACAAGCAGATCTTTTATAAAATATTTTTGTCGCCGGAAGAAATTGACGAACCTGCAATTGTCAAACTTCTGAAGGAAGCAATTCGATTTGATGAACAGAAGCCTGTTTCGCGTTCGACAAAGTAGAATTTTGTGTCATCTGAGAAGTGAATGAAAAAACCCTCCGACTTACTTTTTAGTTTCGTAATTCTGCTGCTGTATTTATGTCTCGTCATTTTTGCCATGCACAACCATGAATTGTGGGGAGATGAAATTCATTCATGGAATATTGTAAAAGGCAGTCATTCATTTCAGGAGCTATTTCAAAACATTCGCTATGAGGGGCATCCGCCATTCTGGTATTGTTACCTATATTGTTTTACACTGTTTTCTCATTCATTGTTTTATCTGAAAGCAGCACAACTTGTTTTTGTTGCCGCAGCTGCTCTTGTGCTGTTGTTTTTTTCACCCTTCAGCAAACTTCAAAAAATATTATTGCTCGGCGGTTATTATTTTATTTTTGAGTATGCTGTTCTGGCTCGGAATTATATGCCTACAGTATTTTTTGCATTCTGCATTGCAACGATTTTTGACAGAGATTTCAGGTTTAAGATGGTGATTTATTATTTTTTGCTCTTTGCACTTTCAAATGTGCACCTGCTTGGATTGTTGCTTGCAGTAAGTATCCATACCGGTTTTTGTTTTGAGAAATTTACGGAGAAACGAAGCTTTGTTCTTCACCTTTTAATTGGACTGGTGGTCTTTTTACCTGCTGTTTATTTTATTCTTCCTCCATCCGACAGTCAGCTGAATTTTGAATTCTGGAAAAGCCAATGGACTGTATCCAGGTTCTATTTGATTGTGACAGTCATTGTAAAATCATTCATCCCTTTGCAGGAATGGTTCAATCAGCATTGGTGGAATACCAGTTTTATTCTGGACGATGACAGTGTTCTCTTCAGGATAATTGGTGTTGGAATTTTTGTTTGCCTTCTATCTATGATTTATTATGGGGCAAGAAAAAGTAAAACCGCTTTGGTGATTCTTGGTGTCAATTTATTTTTGACATTTATTTTATCGCTGGTATTTCCGCTGAATACGGCGCGGTATGTGGGATTCGTGTTTATAGGCTTTGTAGTGACTGCGTGGCTTTCTTTCAGCGATTCCGGCTATTCATTTAACCGGAATGTCATTATCCTTATTGCTATCCTACAAATCCCACCCGGAATAATTGCTTTATCAAGGGACAGCAAGGAGCAATTTTCCTCTGCCCGATCTGTTTTGAACATGAACAAGGAAATTCCTAAGGGAGCATTTGTTGCCACCGATTACTGGTGTCTGAACAACCTTTCCGCATACATTGATACTTCTTTTTATTGCATAGAAATGAAGCGAAGGATTTCATTTCTAACATGGAATAGTGAAATGAAAGCTGTGATTCATTTCAATTATGCAGATGCGCTTGATACCCTCTTATCCGGAAATCAGAATCAAGCATTCTATTTTTATTCAGTACAGCCCGTTGGACAGCTGCTTGCAGATGGTCAGTCAAAGGACAATATGCGCCTTTTGCTGATGGGAGACAGTGGTATTTCCATTGAAAAATCAGGCAGGGTTTACTTATACAGGGTAGAAAGGCTCTAGAGAATATTTCAGGAACCTGATTTGCTTCGCATTGTTTCATTCTCCATCTTGCCGGGGCAAACCAATTTATGATCGGAAGAAAAATACTCAAGTATTCAGTGGCAGGTTTATTACTGCTGGTATTGTTGTATTTGCTCCTCCGTAATTTTGTGCTTCACACTGCAATTGATCGGATCGCAGAGAAGTTAGACAAAGACTTCCGCCTCGAACTAAGCATAGGGAAATCGGAATTTTCCGGAATTGTCACTGTTAAGATGAATGACATTACCGTTCAGCCGGAATCAGGGGATACGTTATTTCATCTGGATACTTTATCGGCGACCCCATCACTCGGCTCACTATTACTTTTAACAATCAGGATGAAATCCCTGGAAATGAAAAACGGATATGTACATCTTATTTGCAATGACAGCATTTGCAACTATTCATCTCTGTTGAAGAAAAAATCCGATACTGTTTCAACGGTTGCTTCAGACAGGAATTATTCGGCCATATTTTATCGATTCTTTTCAAAAGTATTTGATCTGGCACCTCAAAATGCGGAGCTGCGCAACCTGGACCTGAGCTTTATTACAGATACGTTTCAAACGGATGTACGGATCCCTGAATTTACTTCATCGGTAGAGAAGATGGAAGGAGAACTGGAAGATGTGAAGCAAAATCGAAAATGGAAAATGACGGGCACATTTGAGCAGGGTAATCGAAGATATGATGCAGTTGTTTATCCGCTCAGTGGCAATACAAGACTTCCGCTGCTGAAGGAGTTGTTTAATATAGATGCCGGCTTTGATACACTTCGTGCATCGCTGTCAGAAAGCAGCTATTCAAAAGCCATATTTAAAGTGACCGGCAAAGTTTCGGCGAGTGGTGCAACATTTTTCCAAAAGCGGATTTCTGATGATACTGTCAAAATTGACAATGGACGGTTTGATTACAATGTAACGATCACACCGAATTCAATTGCATTAGACAGCACTTCTGTCCTGATGTTGAATAGGATTATTGTTCATCCGTATTTAAGTGTATCGTCTAATGCAAGCCGTATTTACGAGTTGTCAGCCAAAACAGATACAACACAGGCAACGGATTTTTTCAGTTCACTGCCTGCAGGAGTTTTTGATGAAACAAGAGATATTCAGGCAGACGGGCAATTACAATATGCATTGAGATTCAGGCTTGACACTGGAGCGCCCGACAGTGTAATATTTGACTCTCAGATCAGAAAAATTAAATTCCGTTTGCGGAAGTCCGGGAAAGAAAATCTTTTCAAAATGAATGAGGAGTTCATGCATACAGTATATGAATATGAAAGGCCTTTTCGTTCATTTCTTGTAGGTCCATCAAATCCTGATTTCACGCCACTTGATCAGGTATCTCAAAACATTAAGAATGCAATATTGACTTCTGAAGACGGAAGTTTTTTCTTCCACAATGGATTCAATCCTGATGCATTCAGGAAATCGATCGCTGAAAACTACCGCAAAGGAAAGTTTGTAAGGGGAGGAAGCACGATCAGTATGCAACTCATCAAGAATGTTTTTCTCAGTAGACATAAAACTGTTGCACGAAAGGCAGAAGAAGCGCTGATGGTCTGGCTGATCGAAAGCAACCGGCTGACGAGTAAGGAGCGCATGTTTGAAGTTTATCTGAATATCATTGAGCTCGGTCCCGGAATATATGGAGTAGGGGAGGCATCAAGATTTTATTTCAATAAGAAGCCCGCTGAACTCACCTTGTCTGAAAGTATTTTTATGGCCAGCCTGCTCCCGCATCCGAAATGGTTCAAATATTCTTTTGACATTGCAGGAAACCTTAAACCATATCTGGCGGATTACTTCCGAGTAGTTTCAAATTTCTTATTGCGGAAGGAGTTGATCTCACAGGATGAATATGACCACATTGTTCCGAATGTTGAGTTGAAAGGAATAGCACGTGAAATGGTGGTGCCAACGGATTCGATCCCGATAGATGAAGGAGAATGATTACTGTTTAGTAATAATTCATGCCTGATCAATTTAGATTACTTTAATGTTCATTCACAAAGAATAGTAATAAACAATTATTTTTTTAATCTAAAGAATTCCTCGTCTTCCCTTATGCGAGGTGGGATCATTCATTTCTAAGGTTCCCAGAGCTCGATCTTATTGCCCTCGGCATCCATGATGTGAACAAATTTTCCGAAGTCGTATGCAACGATTTCGTCAAGTACAGTTACGCCATTTTCTTTTAGTTTGTTTACAAGCGCTTCAATATTCTGTACCCTGTAATTGATCATAAATTCTTTTTTGGATGGTGAAAAGTATTCATCGCCTTTTTTGAATGGTTTCCATTGCAAGGAATTTACCTCATCTGGATTATCAATATTTCTGGATTCAAAACTTGCGGATCCCCATGCATTGACTGGATATTCCGCGCAAGTTGACCCACCTATTCCGCGGCAAACTGACCCACCAAAATTGATTTTCTAAAAGAAGGTTTTTCCTGCTGCTTCACTTTAACAAATTTAGTTATTTATTTCCAGTTGATTTTCCGTTTTGTCCGGGGTTCTTTTTCTCAATGATTCTCCTTTAAGTTCCAGGCGGTGTGCGTTGTGTATCAACCGGTCCATAATTGCATCAGCGATGGTTTGTTCCCCTATTACTTCATGCCATTTTGTGACCGGCACCTGCGATGTGATAATGGTTGACCCTTTTCCATGCCTGTCTTCAATGATC
>JAPLDB010000193.1:0-779 GCA_026391975.1 Bacteroidota bacterium
ATGTGTTGTTTTCAAAAACAAAATATTTAATTGTTGCGGCCATTCTTTTTTACGATTGATTCGAAAGGAGATGAGGATAAGTTTAATTACTTCGGATTCCTACGTTCCAGTGCCAAAATTATGAGAAATAATAAACTATTGATTACACATTAAGTAATTTGATTTACATAATATTCAGAATTGTCTGCAAAAAAACCCCCATGGCATTGAAGTCCACGGAGGTCTAATACACACACTGAAACTTCTAATTTTTAATCACCACAAGATATTTTGAAGCACTCCAGAATTTTTCCGGGTTGGAAATTGAAATGTTTGTAACAATGTCTTTATCTTTTCCTTCTCTAATAAGAGAATACGAATCTGAAGGATGGCTTGTAATAATCTTCATTTTGCTATTCACCCCAATCGTAGTGGATTGTGTATAATCGATATGGGTGAACATAGTATTATCAAAATCGGACCTGAGTTTTGATGTTTTTCCGAGCCCAAGTAATCCTCCCTCGCGATCAATTATTTTTGCATCCTTAAGTTCTTTGGAACTGCCAATAACGTAATATGCAGAACGCAATGCAGCGGTTTCATTTTCTATAACTTTTGACTGTTGATTATTTTCAGCATTCAGTATACTCACATTCGACTCCAGCTGAACAACCTGCGCATTCAATGAGTTAAGCTGTGCATTCAGATATTCCAGTTCCATATTTTTTTGATTCAACTGGTCAGACAAGGTTGCAATAGTTTTCTCAAGGTTAGCATTCTTTCCAGCTGAATTTTTCAAT
>JAPLDB010000193.1:812-1816 GCA_026391975.1 Bacteroidota bacterium
ATTGATGGCAATGATCTCATCGTTGATCCGGGCTTTGCGTGATTTTTTTAACTCACCGGGATTATCAACACTCATGGTAATGATGTGTTGCTTAACGGCAACGGAGTCTAAATTACTTTCAATTTCATTGAAGGATACAATGAAATCATTTAATGCCTGTTCTCTTTCGCTTACCAGACTTGCGAGGGAGTCGTTCATACTTTTTGAATCAGCGAGCTCCTGCCTGTTGCATGCGGACAGTAATGTAATAGCTACAGCAATAATTAGATAATTTTTCATAGGATGTTTTTGGTTAGGACCTTGATGCGTCTTTTTATTAACTGTAAAGGACGGCTTGTTGGTGCAGCCGGACGTTACACAATTGATAAAGTATCTTACATGATTCACACATCCCGGTTTTTATTATTTGTTCACCCTTTGTGCCAGGTCTTTAAGCGTTCCTGTTAGTTCGTCGAGATCTGCGTTGTATTCGCGTTTAAACAGGTCCCAATCATTCAGGCTTTGTGTACTTGCTTCATTTCTGATCTTTAGTTCCCTGTTTTTTTGTTCCAGCAGTTCAATCCTTTTTGCATAAGCCGTTTGTTCGTCTCCGCGGCTGCCCTTGATCTTTTCTTTTAGGACTACCAGATCCATGTCGTTCCGTTTAATTTTCAGATCTGCCATGTTCTGAAAAACATTCCGGTCAGCTATCTGAATGTCTGCATTCGCTTTTAGCAAAACAAGCATATTGTTTTCTGTTTCAATTGCATTCAACCGCGAAACATTTTCTTTAGATGAAACTGACATACACCCGGAGAATATAGCAGTTGTCGTAATGGTTAATAACGCGCAGATAAGGAGGCTTTTTTTCATTGGTAGAAGGTGTTTATTCTGTGATTTATAGTTTGGAGGACCATTGGTATTCAGCTTTAATTGATATTGTGTGCAATGAATTATTATTGTACAAAGGTGAATGTTATGTGCCTGTTAAGCATTATATAATTGAGAGCTTTGTTTGCATCATT
>JAPLDB010000130.1 GCA_026391975.1 Bacteroidota bacterium
AACTGAAAATTGAATTCAAAAAGTGTTTTGGTTTTTGTTTCGTAAAAGTGTTTGAAGGCATCTTCGAAGTATTCAAAGTATGGGGAGTTGCGGTACGAACTGGTAATCGTCCTCCAGTGTATTTTCTGCCAGTCATCATCGTAGCTGATCTCCTTTTCGCAGATAGGTTTTCGTTCGCCACCGTCATGGCGCACAGGAATAATCAGCGGATGAAGTCCGTTCGCTCCGTAGATCAGCGCCCTGTTGCGATACGATTGCTTGACATAATGCTCATGCTTTTCCAAAATAATTTTCTCGGCATGAAGCAAACAGGAAAAGTAACTGACAGGAGGGAGGTAGGCAGTTGAGAGTAAGACGGTCTTCACAAAAAACTACTGGTTGTCGTCTTCATATGCTCCTGCATCAGGAGAAGTTCCGGCAGCAGGTCTTGTTTTGCCTTCAATGTCGGTGCCAAGTACAGTTGGGTTAGTGTCTGTAATACTTTGAAGTCCGAGGTTTACTGCTATGGATGTAGAATCGATCTTATAGTAATTGATGTCAATGTTTTTGAAGCGCGGATCGGAGTTTCGTATGGAGCCCGGGTAATGGCTTCCTCCGCTGCCGAAGGTTTCATTGTCCATTTTGAAAAGCGTGTGGTCAAACTTGAAATCAAAATATTCAGGATGCCCGGCAACAGGAAATGAATCCAGCGCTACTTCATTGTCCTGGTTGCCGTAGATGATACAGTTTCCGAAATATGCATTCAGCGGACGAATGGTTGTAAAGTAGTTTTGAAAATAAAGCGATGGCGTAGTACGGTTTGAATTGCTCCAGTAGTTTGCAAAAGTGCAGTGCAGAAAACTATAGGCACCTCCATAATAAAGTGCACCAAGGTATTCACCACTATTGGCAAAAACACAATTGTTTGCAGCAACTGACGATCCCTGACCATAAAAGGCAGTGCTTGCAAAATTCTTCAGGATGGTGTTGTTTATTGTAATTGCCGGAAGTACTGAAGGCACAAGTGAGTCAGATTGAATTCCAACATATCCATTCTTAATGATTGAATAGTTGATAATGTTTCCACTTGGACCTTTGCCTGTAACAATACCGTCATTGACCGGACAAACTGATAGATCAATACTTGTAATAGTTGAAAACCAGATCCTGTCCCATTGTCCGGGAATATCTTTGAATGCTTCACCAAGGCGCGCTCCCTGAAAAGTGACAGGATCAGCGAGTGTTCCATTCACAATTAATTTTGCAGTGTTCAACACAATCAATCCGGAGTTGGTATTGAAGTGAATACGTACTCCCGGATCAACGGTCAACGTGTATCCTGAATCCAGGATTGCATAGCCGTCTATTACATAGGGCTTGTCATTGATCCAATGAAGTGAATTGCTTGTGCCATTGCAATCCTTCAGTTTGAAAAGTGGAGTACATTGAGATTTCTGTTCGCCACAGTTTGAAGAAGGGTAGAAGTGAGCATCCTGTCCATATGCTGTCAGTGGTAAATTTTGCACATGACCGTTGGTGTTAAAAATGATTGCATCTTCAACGATCAAAGGCGTATTGATGTTGTTTGGATCAACTGTTACTTCAACAAAGATCCATATGCTGTCATTTGCACCGATCTCAACATCTGAAAAATATTTTCCGGGTGTGCCATTCACATTTAGTCTGTAATTGGAACCGGAACCGCCTGCAAGATTCAGCGAAGAAATCCTGAGCGCCTGGTTGTATGTATTTCTGACTGTAAATCCAAAAATATTTTTCTTCGTGAAGTGCAAAGATAGTTTTATGTACAAAACCTGATCAGTTAATTCGAATGTATTTTAAGCAGTTATCTTAACGAGAATCAACGGATTTTATTTAGGGATATTGACGCTTCATCATGTTGATTATTATTATTGATGTTTTTTGATACAATGACTTAATGACCTATTGACCTAATGACGGCTGTTCGTTCCCTGTTCATTCCCAATTCCTTCCTTCTCCCCGACTAAAGGGTGCGCCTGGTTGTTCCTTAATGACTTATTGACGGCTGCTTTTCAATGAAGGCCGTTTCCCCCTTCGGGGGCCAGGGGGCCGGCTGCTCCTTGAACGCGTAAGAAATTCCTTAAATCGATTTGGCTCAACCCGGACCGTAGGCATACATTTGTACCGTCAATTAAAAACAAATAAAAAATGAAAACAATTATTAAACAAAAGGTTTCTCGCACCATGTGTGTAGTACTTTTCTTCTTCGGCATGTTTGCAACACTTAATTCGCAGGCTTGCACATCCTCTTTTATTTCCGTTCCAGATAGTGCAGGAAGCGGCGTGACTTTTACCAGTACTTCTACGGGTACCAGTTTTACAACCAGCTATTCCTGGAGTTTCGGAGATGGAACAGGAAGTAATAACATCAACGACTACCACCAGTATGCTAACTCCGGCTGGTACCAGGTATGCCTGACGATTTCTGATTCTGCAAATGGTTGTTATTCGATTTCTTGCGATTCAGTTTATGCAGGCAACAATGGCGTGAATTGCCTTGCGGCATTTTCTATACAGGCCAACGGATTAGCGGTTACATTCCTGAATCAATCAATTGGAGCAAACCTCAACTACAATTGGGATTTTGGTGACGGTGCAACATCCAATAACCAAAATGCAACGCATACTTATGCCCTTGCGGGACAGTACCTTGTCTGTCTTACAATATCAAATGGCACATGCAGCGATACCGTTTGCAGTTACGTTGTCGTTACATCCGGAGGCGGAAATTGTCAGGCTTCTTTTCTTTCTTTTGATTCATCAGGAACATATTATTTCATTAATACTTCCACGGGAACGAATTTCTTTACCAGTTATTTCTGGGATTTCGGAGACGGCACATATGGTTATACCTCAGATCCGACCCATTTTTATAATACAGTAGGACCATTTTATGTGTGCCTCACGATCAGTGATTCAGCTGCAGGATGTTATTCTACTTTCTGTGATTCAGTTGGTTTCGGAAATGGAAACGCCTGCCAGGCGGCATTTTATGCTATTCCTGATTCAATTGGAAATGGATACACTTTTTATGACGCAAGTACAGGAACAAATTTACTGACAACTTACTTATGGACACTAAGTGACGGCACTACCGGAACAGGCAGTAACTTCTATCATAATTTTACAACGCAGGGCTGGTACCAGGTTTGTCTGACCATCAATGTTTATGACTCACTTCAGAATATTGTATGTTCTTCGATTGCATGTGACAGCGTTTATGCCGGCAACGGTGGCGGCGCAACATGCAACGCGTATTGGGGATCACAGAGTAATCTGTTTACAACCTACTTCGCTGATCTTTCCAGTGGTACAGACACGCTCGTGTCATGGGCGTGGGATTTTGGTGACGGATCAACTTCATCACAACAAAATCCTATTCATACATATTCACAAAGCGGTTACTATTATGTATGCCTTACCATCCAAACAGGAGCAAATGGAGCAGTTACATGCAGTGATACATATTGCATGAATATTTATGCCGGAAATAACAATACAGGTTGTCAGGCCAATTTCAGCATGTATCCCGACAGTAGCGGTATGGGATTTCAGTTCCAGAATATTTCAACCGGGACTACAGGTTCTACAAATTACTACTGGACATTTGGAGATAACCAATCATCCACACAGGAAAATCCATTCCACACTTATGCCAATACAGGATACTATACTGTTTGTCTGACAATTTCAGATTCTGCTGCAAATTGCACTTCTACTTATTGTGATTCGCTTTCAATTGGTCAAAGCTTTTTCTGCAATCCTTATTTCGTTTGGAACGGAGATTCAACCAATGGAGTACAATTCTATGAGTTCAATAACAACCTCCCTGGTATTGTTTACGAATGGAATTTTGGTGATGGTGATTCATCAACGCTCGCTGACCCATACCATCAGTATGCTGCAGCAGGAACCTACTATGCATGCCTCACTGTATTTCAACTGGATTCAAATGGCTTCGTATTGTGTACAGGTAACTATTGTGACTCAATTTATGTTGGCGCCAATGCAGCCTGTGCTCCACAAATCACTGCTGTACCTGACAGCAATGGCTGGGGCAATGGAAATGTGAACTTCATTGTTACCTCTCCATGTGGAAATATCACCAATGTTACATGGAATTATGGTGATGGAACCTTTGGTACAGGAAACTATTCTTCACACCAGTATGCAGGCACTGGATGGTATTGGGTTTGTGTTGATGTGGAAGTTAATGGCATCATTTACACACAGTGCGACAGCATCTTTGCATTGCGACTCATGGGGGTTCAGGAGGCAGCGAACAATATTTCAGGAATAAATGCTTATCCGAATCCGGCGTCTTCATCAATGAACATCACATATTCGATCAATGACGCACATAACGTTTCTATCAGACTTTATGATGTAACTGGAAGAGAAGTGAAACAATAGGTGGAAGAAAGCAATTGATGTAAAAGATATAACTGAGGGAATTTACCTTCTTAAAATAACTGCTGATGAATCTTCAGCAACAGCAAGAATAGTAGTGAATCGTTAAGTGTTTCTTATGTTTATCCAGGCCCACGCTTCCGAAGTTTCGGAGTGTGGGCTTTTTTATTGGCTGTTGATTGGCATCAGTACAGTCAATGGTTGCCGGTTATCAGTTATCGGTTGTTCCCAATACCTTCCCTCACCCCTGACCCCTGAAGGGAGATGCCGCGCACGCAGCATTGCAAATCAAATTACAGGTGTCATTTTGTTGCATCGAAATGACCCAATGACTTAATGACGGCTGTTCATTCCCTGTTCCTTCCCTCACCCCTGACCCCTGAAGGGAGATTCCTGCGCACGCAGCATTGCAAATCAAATTACAGGTGTCAGATTGTTGCATCGAAATGACCCAATGACTTAATGACGGCTGTTCATTCCCTGTTCCTTCCCTCGCCCCTGACCCCTGAAGGGAGATTCCTGCGCACGCAGCATTGCAAATCAAATTACAGGTGTCATTTTGTTGCATCGAAATGACCCAATGACTTAATGACGGCTGTTAGGCTTAATGGTAGCTTTTGGGTAGCCCCCAATGAATTACTGACTTAATGACTACTGTCAGGCTGCTTCGAGTGACGGTTTTGGATTTTGTTATTCAACATCCCTGAGCTTCCATACGACCCAGGAATAAATTAAAAGGAAACCGGTCAGTACAAAAGGCAAACCGAAAATAATGCCCAGAAAGGTTTCGTTTTTTGATTGCATGAAAATGAACATGCAAATTCCACCTGCAACCTGAATCAAAGCGCCGGGTAGCTCCCATTGCCATGATGCAACATAACCTCCAACCACAAGAGAGAGGAGGAGAATAAAATAAAGGCTGTTCACGTCGCTATCCTGATTGAAGGTTGGTACAACCTCCCTGACTGCAAAAAGAAAGAAAAATATACAGACTAAAAGTCCCACTATTCGGGCTGTCCATTTTAACCTTGTCTGTAAAACACGAGGGCTCATATTTTATTGTCGGTGGTAAAATTATGTTTTTTTGTTATTGACTACCTGATTAATGAAAATCATTTGTCAGAATTATGTGAATGATTTCAATCGAGGGACAAACGGCAGTTTTCATTAGGTGACTATTTTCTGATACGACATCAAGGGAATAAATTATATTCGATTTCTCCTGAAATCTTACAACTTTTAATGATTTGCTGTTCAATGCGTTGAATTTACATATTCCTGACATATTTTGGACAATATCCCCGGCTAATCGGCTTGTAACCAAAGAAAAACCTCTTATCTTCACGCTCGCAAAAAAAACCAATTAAATTATGAGAAAATTTTCTTTCGGATGTCTTGCAGCTCTTTTCATTTCTATGAACTGTGTTGCTTCTAACCCTTTTAACAAAACCAAGCAGCCACTTAAATTAAAAGATGGCGATTATGTAAAAGGTACTGTAATTATCAAATTGAAACCAGAGGCAGCTGTTGTTTGCCATGCTTCTTCAATTGACCTTGGCTCTATGAATGAAAAGCTTGCATTACTTGGAGCAACTGTGAACAAGAGATTTCCAAGAGCGAATGATGTTTCAAATTTGCGCAACCGTCAGAATGAAAAACTGGTTGATATTTCACGCATTTACACTGTCAAGTTCAATGAAAATACTTCAGTAGCAGACGCAATTTCAATTTTGCTTACTGATCCATCTGTTGCTTATGCAGAACCCCAGTACATTAATCGCCTTTGCTATACTCCTTCTGATCCTTCAGGTACGCTTCAATTGCAATATTTCCTTGATAAGATTCAGGCCTATAACGCATGGGACATCTGGAAGGGTGATACCAATACTGTTATCGGTATTGTAGATAGCGGAACAGACTGGGATCATCCGGATCTGGCAGCCAATGTTGCAAAAAACTGGGCTGATCCGATCGACGGAATTGATAATGATGCTGACGGATTTACAGATAATTTTCATGGTTGGGATATCAGTGAGAACGATAATGATCCAACCAATGGAAACAGTGATCACGGTTCGCATGTATCAGGATGTGCTGCTGAAGTAACTGATAACGGAACCGGCGGAGCTGGGCCTTCTTTCAAATGTCGTTTTATGGGCGTGAAATCTTCTCTTGATGCAAGTACAACATCTATCGATAATGGATATGACGGAATTGTTTATGCAGCAGATCACGGTTGTAACATCATCAACCTAAGCTGGGGCAGGGGCGGTGGTTTCAGTCAGTTTGAATCTGACATCATTGATTATGCAGCCATTAACCATGATGTTACTGTTGTTACAGCTGCTGGTAATAGCGGTCTGGATGAGACATTTTATCCTACGCAATACGACAATGCAATCAGTGTTGCTTCGACGGGTTCCAACGATGGCAAATCTTCTTTTTCAAACTATGGATTCAAGATTGATGTTTGTGCACCCGGAGACAATATTTATTCGACTGTAATTAATAATACTTACACGTATATGAGCGGAACAAGTATGGCATCTCCGGTTGCAGCCGGATGTGCTGCCATGATCAAATCCAGATTCCCTTCTTTTAACCATGAACAGGTAAGGCAGCAACTCCGCAACACAGCTGACAACATTTATGCTGTTTCCGGAAATACCGTTTATCAGAATAAACTTGGAAAAGGCAGGGTTAACTTATTCAAAGCAATGTCTGATACAACCTCCCCGGGAGTAAGAGCAAACATTGTTTCAATCGTTGATAATAACGATGAAGTTTTTGTAGGTAATGATACAATGTCAATTGTGGCCCTCTTCAAAAATCTTCTGCGGCCAACTGCCAACCTCACCTGTAACCTCACGGCATCTTCAAATCAGGTTTCGATTCTTCAGAATACATTTACCATTGGCGCACTCAATACACTCGATACGATTTCTAATTTCGCGAGTATGTTCCGTGTTCGCATCAAGTCAACTGCCCCTATTAATCTTACTGTGCCATTTAAACTTACCATGACTGATGGCGCATGGACTGATTTCCTTTCATTCAATGTTGTTGTCAATGTGGATTATATCAACATCGAAAAAAATGACATTTCTACTTCTCAAACAAGTAAGGGCAGAATAGGGTATAATACTTCAGGTCCGGGTGAAGGACTTGGCTTTCATTACATGGGAGGTCCTTCCAATGTTTATGAAATGGGTCTCATGATCGGTGACGGAACTCATGCAGTGGCCAATGCTGTAAGAAACGAAACCGGTGCTTATGATGAGGATTTTGGTTATTCAGTTCGTGTAACTGAATCAGCAAATACCGTATCCGACTTTTTCGCAAGCGGCAAATGCAATAACAATGGTCCTTCTGCCCCGGGAAATAAACTGAGTATTGAGGTGCCGCATTATACATATGCCTGGAATACAAATCCTGACAGAGGTTATATCATTACTGAATATGTGATTCGAAATATCGGCACTTCAACGATCAGTAACCTTCATGCAGGAATCTTTGCTGACTGGGACGTAAATGACGTTGCTGATACATCTACGAATGCATTTAACTCTAATCGTGATACAGTTGACCTCGCCAGGAAGATGGGAATAGCTTACAATTCATGGGCTGACGGTTACTATTGCGGCATTAAATTATTAACAAATACGGCTCCTTTTCACCACTATGGAATTGATAATGTTGCCGGTGGAAATGGTGGTGTTGACATAGCTGATGCAGCAGATTATTTTTCCGATGCTGATAAATTTCTGGTGTTGTCAACCAACAGGGATGTGGCCGGACATGTGAATCCTGAAGGAAACGACGTATGCGATGTAACTTCAACCGGTCCATATACAATTGCTCCCGGGGATTCAATTACAGTAGCTTTTGCGCTTACATGCGGGGAAAACCTATTATCTATTCAAAACAGCGCAGATGCTGCACAGATCAAATACGACAATATTCACCTGGGAGTAACAGAGAACGTTCCTTCAGACAAGATGCTGCTATCGGTTTATCCAAACCCTGCTTCCTCATCGTCTGCAATCACATTTACTGTAAAGAATGCAGGACAGGTAGAACTGTCATTGTTCAATGAATTGGGTGAAAAAGTGCTGACACTGGCTAATAAAAAGATGAATTCAGGACTCCATGCTGCCACGATCAACCTGACTGAATTGCCTGCAGGGAACTACTTTGTTCAGTTGCAATCAGAAGGCAAGACAGAAGTACAGAAGTTGCTGATAACAAGATAAACACACCATTTTTATTAAATGCCCGGGAAATATTCCGGGCATTTTTTCATCTAATTACATGAATCATTTTAATTTTACCTTTGCAGCGTAAAAAATGACCAACAATTGAATCTATGAAGTTGAAAGAAATTCTTACTGTACCCGGAATGAGTGGCCTGTATAAAATGATTGCCACAACCAAGACCGGTTTTATCGTTGAATCACTAACCGATGGAAAACGCATGCCAGTTTCTTCAACCCAGCGTGTAAGTGGCCTGGGCGATATTTTTATTTACCGAAATGATGAAGAGATGCCCCTTGGAGAAGTCTTTTTAAAGATAAAAGAAACGGACGGGGATAAGTTGACCGTCAACCCGAAGGGAACTGATGATGAACTAAAAAAATATTTTAAGAAAATAATTCCTGATTTTGATGAAGGAAAGGTGCATGCAAGCCACATTAAGAAAATGCTTTCATGGTACGAGATACTGAAGGACAAAGTTGATTTTGCTCAGAAGGATGACGATGATTCAGATATCTCATTGCCGAATAAAGAAGGGAATGACAAACCAGTCGTTAAAAATTTTGAAACCAATGCCCCTAAGGTAGACCAGCATTCGAAAGTAGCCCCTATTAAAGTAAGAAAGAAAGTCTGAGTAAATTATATGAGTGGAATTCAAACAACATCAACGGCTGTTCCCGAAAAGAACAGCCGTCATTTTTTGGCAGTGGCCACGGATATTAATTCGTGGGAAGCACTGAAACCATTTTATGAAGGTCTTAAATCAAGAGATATACAAAGTCTTGAAGACCTGAAAAACTGGTTGGGCGATTTAAGTGAACTGGATGCAGCGGTGAGCGAACATGTGGGCTGGCTCTACATCCGTATGACATGCAATACACAGGATAAAGACGCCAGTGAAGCGTATACTCGTTTTGTGAGTGACGTACAGCCAAAGATCGCTGAATTTGATGATGAGTTTAACCGTAAACTCCTTGGTAATAAATTTAAAGGCGAACTTTCTTCCGGGTACCAGATACATCTTGCATCTATTCAGAATCAGGTGCGCATATTCCGAAAAGAGAATATCCCCCTAATTGCTGAACTTACAGTTAGCGAGCAAAAATATGGTGAGATCGCAGGCGATATGACAGTAGAGGTTCATGGCAAAACGCTGACATTGCAACAGGCGGCGAATTTTTTAAAGCAACAGGATAGAGAGTTAAGAGAGGAAGTATATTTTAAGATATGCAACAGGAGGTTACTCGACAGGGAAAAGCTGGATGTGTTATTCAATGAATTGCTGTTGTTGCGTGACAAGATTTCCCGCAATGCCGGCTTTGATAACTACCGCGACTACAAGTTCGTCGAGCTCGACCGCTTTGATTACACTCCGGCCGATTGCGCTGATTTTCACAACTCTGTTCAAAAGCAAATTGTTCCCATTGTAGATGCGATGCTCAGAAAGAGAAAAGAAGAGTTAAAATTGGAAACACTGAATCCCTGGGATCTGGATGTGGATACATCGGGTAAGCCCGAGCTGAAGGCATTCAAAACGGGTCATGAGCTGACACTGAAAACCATAGAATGTTTTTATGCAATAGATAATTACTTCGGAAAAGTTGTTGAGGCGCTGCATTCATTACATCACCTTGATCTTGATTCGAGGATTGGCAAAGCGCCGGGCGGATATAACTATCCATTGTATGAAACTGGGGTTCCTTTCATTTTTATGAATTCCAGCGGAAGTATGCAGGACGTTGTAACAATGGCACATGAAGGCGGACATGCAATCCATAGCATGCTGACACATGGATTGGAATTTGTCTGCTTTAAAGAATTGCCAAGTGAAGTTGCTGAACTTGCTTCCATGAGTATGGAACTGATCAGCATGGAACACTGGAGTAATTATTTTGACAACGAAGATGACTTGCGCAGAGCAAAACGTGAGCAACTGGAAGGTGTTCTCGAAGCATTGCCATGGATTGCATGTATTGATAAATTCCAGCATTGGTTGTACCTCCACCCGGGTCATTCAACAGAGGAAAGAACAAATGCCTGGAAGGAAATTTACGGTTCATTCAGCAGTCCGGCGATTTCCTGGAGCAGAGCAGAGCAGGCGCGTGAGGCGATTTGGCAAAAGCAATTGCATTTGTTCGAGGTTCCCTTTTACTATGTTGAATATGGTATGGCACAACTTGGCGCCATAGCAGTCTGGAGAAATTACAAAAAGGACCCCAAGCTGGCAATTCAGCAATATAAGGATGCGCTTAGTCTGGGTTCAACTGTTTCAATTCCTGAAGTTTATAAAACTGCCGGAATTCGGTTTGATTTTTCTGAAAACTACATCAGAGAGCTGGCCGACTTTGTGAAAAGCGAGCTTGAAAAAGTGTAAGATTCAGTTGCATTTTTTTTGAAGATTAGCCCTGTTCCGGCTATTCCTTACATAAGGCACGCCTTTTTTTTTACGGGGATTGTATTGGTATCTTTGTTTTTGGCATACAACCCTTTGTCGGCAAGGGATTCACAGGTTCTTGTAAAGCATTCCCTATCCCTGAAATTTACTGTTTATTGTATTTATTCGGTTTCCTTTGTCATTAAGTCTTGTAATAAACAATGGAAGATTTGAGCGGTTTGGTAGCTGGTTCTGAGAACTCTGTCTGCCGGTACTGCATATAATGAAAGCTACAATGAGCCGGATTCCGGTTATGATAGAAACGCCACAACATATCAGCGCGCAGCGGGGGAAGTTTACCGATCAGGTGATCTTCTATCGTATTCTATTGTTGATGGCTACACTCGCATACGTGTTGTCATTTTCAGCCGATGTTTTTCTGGGCCTTAAATTCACGACTTTCATAATTTCCTCTGTAGTCATTGCTTTCCTTTTTTTCTCGGTATTCATACTCTCATTTTTCATTGATACCATAAACCGTTACTTCAACCTGCTTGCCAGGGCGATCATTGTTGCAGTCCATATCCATTTGATCGGGTTGAGCATTGTCAATCACTTTCGCCCGGAATTATTATTTGGTTTGCTTGCAGCATCATTTGTTGCCAGTTTTATTTTCAGGAAGATCAAAACACTGGTGTTGTTTGACCTTGCCATCTGCTTCATTCTGTTAACAGGGATTTTCATTGACAGGTATATTTCAAAAGAACTTGAGCTACTCAATGCGCCGTTCATCCGTCCATACATTGATCCGGTCTTCTTCTTACTGAGTGAAGCAGGGGTAATGATCCTTGCCGCTCTTTTGAGTACGATCCGGTTCGTTCAGTTTCGTAATTTTGAAAGTACACACATACCCAGCCAGGTTTTTGAATTGTCAGATGATCCCTCGTTGCTTGTCAATAGTTTTTCAGGACTGATCACCGACTGTAACCTTCAGGCAATTCAGTTATTTGAATCAACAGGAAGGGCTGCCCTTGTTGGACAGCCATTTGACGTTTTGTTGCGGGAATCATTTTCAGGAGCTTCGTTTTCAGAATTCAGGAACAAACTTGCTGCGCAATCAAAGGCAACAGCTATTGTTGAATTCATTTCTCAGGGCGGGAAGGTTTTTACGGGTGTTTTAAATGCAAGAAAAGGGAAAGATAACCTGATTCGGGTTTCTGTTTCAGAAACGATTGATTCAATTCCTTTCCACTCACCTCCTGCAGTTGAAAAAGAATCCGATCAGCAGGAAGCAGAAAATTACCTTTTAAGTCAGGCTATTTTGCCGGTGGCAACGCTGGGACCTGATTATAAATTCGAAGAAGTCAACGATGCATTTTGTGAACTTTCAGGCTATACTAAATCAGAGCTCAAGGCAATAAAATTTATTCACCTGTTACATCAGGAAGATCAGCAGAAGGAGAAAGGCATTTTGTCAAATCTTTTCAGCGGAAAGATTCCATTCAACCGCTCTGAAAAAAGACTGTTGAAGAAAGACAGACGGATGGTTTGGGTGAGTATGTCATCCTCCCTGATTCGTGATGACAAAGGATTTCCGCGCTTTGTTGTTTCAATGATTGAGAATATCAGTCAGCAGAAACGCTATGAAAGAACATTGATCAATGACAAGATAAATTTATCTTCAGTAGTTGATTCGGCGGATTTGTACGTCGTTAATGTTGACAAGAATCATTCAATACTTTTCCTCAATGAAAAATTGAAAAGTGCCTTTTATGATCTTACTGAGATGATAGTTGAGCCAGGATTTAATTTGAAGAAGATAATCCCTGAAAGTTATTCTTCACGATACAATGAAATTTATTCGAAAGGCTTAAAGGGAGAAAGTTTCACAACCGACGAGACGATTATTTTATCGGGTGGAGGTAAACTGGATATAGAAATTGCTGTGCATCCTTTGAAATCTGCTGAGGGCGTTATTCATACAATATCAATATCTGCCAGGGACATTACGTTGCGCAAGGATGCAGAAAGAGAGCTGATACTGAAAAAGGAGCAAGCTGAAAGTGCGACAGAAGCAAAATCAGGATTCCTGGCTACCATGAGCCATGAGATCAGAACACCATTGAACGGGGTGATTGGTCTTGGAAGGTTACTGGATGAGACCGAATTAAATCCAAAGCAACGGGAATATGTAAATTCAATCTTGTTAAGCGGCGAAGCACTGCTATCGGTGATCAATGACATTCTGGATTTTTCTAAAATAGAATCATCAAAGATGGAACTGGAGCAAAAGCCATTTGCAGTCAAGCGCGTTGTAGAGGAGACTTTTGAACTGTTGTCATCGAAAGCCATTGAGAAAAACCTTGCTCTGCAGTATACTATTCAGAAGGATGTTCCAAGGTACCTGATGGGAGACATAGCGAGATTGAGGCAAATTCTTTTGAATTTGGTTTCGAATGCAATTAAGTTCACCGCAAAGGGAAAAATAACCATCCATATATCAAAGCTAAAGGCACTTGATAACTCCGTAGAAATATTATTTGAAGTGAAAGATACAGGAATCGGAATTCCTTCCGATAAAATAGATCGTCTTTTCAAAGCCTTTTCGCAGGCAGATTCTTCGACATCAAAAAATTACGGAGGAACAGGACTGGGCTTGGCAATCAGTAAGGAGCTGGTCATCCTGATGGGTGGAGAGGTATGGGTTGAAAGCACTGCCGGAAAAGGGTCTACTTTTTCATTCAGCATCATTGCAGAGGTAGCTTCAGCTGATAAAATGCCAGACGGAAAGAGCGGGGTTAATCAGGTGAAAAATGCAAGTGTTCTGATCATCAGCGACGACAAGACAGAGATCAATATTTTCACCACTTACTTTTCCAAATGGGGAATGAAGGTGCGTTCAACGGATACTTATGAGCAGGCCATCACATGGATCAGGATGAAGGAAGCAATTGACCTTGTTGCTGTCGACGCACAAATGATCAGTGCGCGGGCCGGAGATGTGGCAAAGAAAATAAGGTCACTCGTTTCAAAAGATGAATTGCCAATTGTATTGTTCAATGCCAATGATGAAGATATTACTGTTGAATTTACCGACAATGTACTTTCCGGAATTATTCCTAAAAATGTTGACCGCTCGAAACTGCTGGATATGCTCATTGGTGTTTTTGCACTGGAAGATCACCAGCGTTCACGACAGGAAAATGCATTATCGAAGGAGGACAGGCACCTTGCAAAAGAATTGCCGCTCAAAATTCTGATCGCAGAAGACAATGCTGTGAATCAATTACTCGTAAGGAATTTATTTGATGGCCTTGGTTACAAACCGGATATCGTGGAGAACGGATTACTGGTGATCGAAAAGCTCCGTGCTCAGACGTATGACCTTATTTTCATGGATGTACAAATGCCGGAAATGAATGGGTTAGACACCACGCGCTTCATTATTGGTAAAATGGAGCTTATTAAAAAACCGGCAATTATTGCAATGACTGCTTTTGCACTTGAAGGAGATAAAGAGAAATGTCTGGAGGCGGGAATGGACGACTACATCAGCAAACCATTTATGATTGAAGAGATCATCTCTAAAATTAAGAAATGGGCCGGTAAGCCGGAAGCGAAGAGCGTCAGCGTGGCTGAAGCAAGCCCTGTACAGGAAATTAAAATATTAAACCTCGAAGTGCTTCAGCGCCTCAAAGATATTAGTCCGGAGAACGGAGACGATTTTTTACGTGAAGTCATAAATATGTTTTTGCAGCAAGCGCCGATTATAGTGGAAGAGATGGGCCGCTTCTGTAAAGAAAGGCGTTACCTTGATATGAGTAATTCCGCACACAAGTTAAAAGGCTCATCATTGAATA
Organism: Bacteroidota bacterium; assembly: GCA_026391975.1. Taxonomy (GTDB): domain Bacteria; phylum Bacteroidota; class Bacteroidia; order AKYH767-A; family 2013-40CM-41-45; genus JAPLDB01. The sequence goes on from JAPLDB010000130.1 coordinate 14,920, forward strand.
TCGGAGCAGTGGCGCTTGGAGATGCATGCCGTATTATTGAACTGAATGGGCGCGATGGTAAAAGTGTTGAATGCGAAGCGATGCTTGAAAAACTCCAGTCGGTTTTTGACCTCACGGTACTTGAATTGCGTAAGAGTATCTGATTACAGGATATTTACTTCCATCTCCAGAAATACATCAAATTTACCAAGAACGCTCTGCTGAACTTGCAGGGCATGATCAAATAATTCTTTCCCTGATGCTCCTCCGTAATTTACAAGTACCAGTGCTTGTTGCGTGTGCATGCCAACATTCCCGGATTTTTTTCCTTTCCAGCCGCATGACTCGATAAGCCATCCAGCTGCAAGCTTAATTTTTCCTTGAGTTGTCTTGTACCCTACCAGGTCCGGATAGATTTTTTTGAGCTCTGAATATTTATCCTCCGGAACTTCAGGGTTCTTGAAAAAGCTTCCACAGTTGCCGATCACAGCGGGATCAGGAAGTTTACTTCTCCTGATGTTTATAACGGCCTGCGAAATTGAAGCCACTGTCGGAGTTTGAACATCCATTGCTTTCAGCTCTTGTTCAATGGCTCCGTAGGAAGTATTGAATCCCGGGTTTTTATGAAGTCTCAATGTGATGGAAGTGATGGCATACTGATTTTTAAACTCGCGCTTAAAAATACTGTCGCGGTATCCGAACCTGCAATCTGCTGCTGAGAATATTTTTTTCTCACCTGTTTCAAGGTGAATGGCTTCAAGTTCTGAGAATGTTTCTTTCAACTCTACACCGTATGCGCCAATATTCTGAATAGGAGCTGCTCCTACGGATCCGGGTATCAAAGAAAGATTTTCAACGCCACCGTAGTTGTTTTCTACACAATAGATCACCAACTGGTGCCATGCTTCGCCACCACCGCTCTTTACCCACACGTACTCTTCATCTTCCCTGATCTTATTGATTCCTTTTATGAGGTTATGTATACACAATGCATTAAGATCATGCGTAAATAGAATATTGCTGCCACCGCCAAGTATGAATTTCGGTTTTCCCTTCCATTTCTGTGTTCCGGCAATGCCAATCATTTCACTCTCAGCTGCGACTTCGCAGAAAGCCCTGGCTTTTATGTCAAGCCCGAATGTATTCAACCGGCTGAGAGAATAGTTTTCAATAATATTCATATCGGGGCTAAAATTACATTTCTTCAACAACTGAAACTGTCGGCAAGCCCGAATTTACTCACAAAGCAAAAGACGCTGTTCACCAAGCATAAGGCCCTGCTTCTGTAATGAAATTGACATTTACCACTTACAAACCTATTTTGGCATCCTCATGGTTTAGTTTTTGGTTAAACAATCAATGAGGTGTTTTATTCGAGTTAAGTCAAGAGCCCTGCCGTAAAGACGCAGGGTTTTTGTTTTTGAAAACTCCTGTAACGGGGTGTTTAACTCATCATTATCTTTACCATCTTTAAAAAAAAATACGATGAGTAACCTGGTCAGGGATGATCTATCGGAATCCCGAAAAGTGCTTGATGCATTTATTGCAGAGGATAGCAATTTAAAAAAAATTGAAGCAGCAGGAAATTTACTTGTGAGTGCCTTCAAGAGTGGCAATAAGGCCATTAGTTGTGGAAACGGCGGGAGCATGTGTGATGCAATGCATTTTGCGGAAGAACTAAGCGGGCGTTTTCGTGATGACAGACCGGCTTTGCCTGCAGTTTCGATCTCTGATCCATCTCATATTACGTGTACAGCCAACGATTATGGATTTGATAAAGTATTTTCCCGGTACATTGAGGCAATCGGTAATGCCGGTGATGTACTTCTGGCAATTTCAACAAGCGGAAATTCAAAGAATGTCATTGAAGCAATTCAGGCAGCAAAAAGAAAGGGGATGAAAGTAATTGGGCTTACCGGTAAAGACGGAGGAGTTATGAAATCATTGTGCGATGTGGAGATTCGTGCTCCGCATTCGGCATACGCTGACAGGGCCCAGGAGATCCACATTAAAGTAATTCACGCATTGATCCATCTTGTTGAAGAAGGAATGAAATAATTTAATTGGAATAATTTTCGTGGTAAGTTTTATCCTCAATGAAAACGAAGTATCAACTGCATTGCCACCGGGCATGTTGTTGCTTGATTTTATTCGGTATCGGCAACATTTAAAAGGTACAAAGATCGGTTGCAGGGAAGGTGATTGTGGAGCATGCACCATTCTTGTTGGGGAAATTGCAGGGGAAAAGATGCGCTATCGTACTGCCACATCCTGCCTCATGCCGATTGGAAATGCCAATGGAAAACACATCGTAACCATTGAAGGAATAAATTCCGTTGGACTCAATGCGATTCAGCAGGCAATGGTTGATGAAGGAGCGACGCAATGTGGATTCTGCACTCCCGGTTTTGTGATGTCATTTGCCGGCCATTGTATGAGCGGCAATGAACCCACAAAAAAAAATGCCATAGCTTCTATTGATGGAAATATTTGCAGGTGTACCGGTTATAAATCAATTGAGCGAGCAGCGACCAGGATAAATGACCTCTTGATTGATAGGAGAGAAGGATCCCCTTCAAAATTTGCAGTTGAGAATAAAATATTGCCGGAATATTTTTCTCAGATTGAAGCCAGATTAAAGTTGCTGAATGGTGAATTGGTTATTTTAAAAACTGACCGAGCAATAAACTTTCTTGCCGGAGGAACTGATCTGTATGTGCAGAAGCACGATTCAATGACCAATTCAGATATCAGGTTCCTTTCTGAAAAGAGTTTTTTGAAAGGGATTTCAAAGGAGGGAAATCGGTGTAGGATGGGTGCATCAACCACTGTAACTGACCTTTGTGAGTCAGAAATTATCTTAGCACATTTTCCTCATTTTACAAAATTTGCCAAACTTGTTTCCTCAACCCAGATCAGAAACATGGCAACTTTGGCAGGTAATTTTGTGAATGCTTCGCCAATCGGAGACTTTACAGTTTACTTTCTGGCTTTGGATGCAGTTTTGGTTTTGTCGGATGGAGATAAAATGAGGGAACTCCCACTCCGAAATTTCTACAAAGGATATAAGGTACTTGATAAAAAGCCTGAAGAGTTTCTTGAAAAAATTTATTTTGAATTGCCTGAAGAGCATTCAAAATTCAATTTTGAAAAAGTCAGCAAGCGTACACACCTCGATATAGCGAGTGTGAATACTGCTATGAAGCTTACTATGAGCGGCAATATGATCACGAAAGCGAATGTGTCAGCAGGTGGAGTAGCTCCGGTTCCATTATTTCTTACAAAGGCTTCAGCGTTTCTTTCCGGGAAGTCAGTATCTCCCGAAACTGTTGAAGAAGCAATTCATATAGCTCAAACCGAGATATCTCCAATCAGTGATACAAGAGGTAGCGAGGAATATAAAAGACTACTCCTGTCACAACTGATAAAAGCGCATTTTATTGAATTGTTTCCTGAATTAGAATCCTGAAAAATGTAAAATGACAAAATGAATTTGCATGTAAAGTTCCCCTCTGGGGGATTTAGGGGGCTCATTGACTCTTACACACATACAAGAGGTGAATCCATTTACCTCGACGACATTCCTGAGATTTCAGGGACGTTGTTTGGCGCTTGCTTTGATTCTCCTATTGCACATGGAGTCATCAAAGATCTTGATTATTCTGAAGCGTTAAAGTCTGAAGGAGTTGTAAGGATATTTACTTCTCAGGATATTCCCGGAAGGAATCAGATAGGGGGAATTGTTGAAGATGAAGAATTGCTTGCCGAAAGTAAAGTCCATTTCTGTGGAATGCCTATTGCGCTTATTGTAGCAACATCTGAAGAGTCAGCCAGGCTTGCTGTTAAGAAAGTAAAAGTAAAAATAGATCCCCTGCCTGTCATCACCGATCCGCGTGAAGCAAAAGAGAAAAACGAACTGATCATTCCACCACGCACTTTTAAAATCGGAGATACCGCTTCTTCTTTTGAGAAATGCGCTTATGTATTTGAAGGGCGGGCAGATTCAAATGGACAGGAACACCTCTACATTGAAACGCAGGGAGCATATGCAGTACCTTCAGAGAATGGTTCGCTAAAAATTTATTCTTCCACCCAGGGACCAACAGCCGTACAACGCGCTTGCAGCAAGGTGTTGGGAATACCGATGCACCAGCTAGAAGTTGACGTAACCCGGTTGGGTGGTGGATTTGGCGGCAAGGAAGATCAGGCAAATGCGTGGGCAGCTCTTTGTGCTTTGGCTGCATTCCATCTGAAACGTCCGGTGAAATATGCTCTTCATCGCATGGAAGACATGCGTATGACTGGCAAACGCCATCCGTATTCTTCAGATTTTAAGATCGGACTAAGTAAGGAGTTCAAGATCCTTGCATACGAGGCAACCTTTTATCAGAATGCAGGAGCTGCTGCTGATCTGTCGCCTGCAGTTTTGGAAAGAACACTGTTTCACTGTACCAATTCATATTTCATTCCGAACGTGAAGGCAACTGCATATAGCTGCAGAACAAACCTGCCGCCCAATACTGCTTTCAGGGGTTTCGGCGGACCTCAGGGAATGTTTGTGATCGAAAGCGCCATTGCAAAAGCTGCTGAAGAACTAAAAGTGAATGCTTCTGAAATTCAGAAAAGAAATCTGATCAGGACTGGAGAGGAATTTCCTTATGGACAAATTGCAGTCAGCGAAGCGAATGAATGCTGGGTAAAAGCTGAAGAGCTGTATGAATTGAACAAAGCGACACAAGAAGTAAGGAATTTTAATGCTGAAAATAAATTCCTGAAGAAGGGAATAGCCCTGATGCCCATTTGTTTTGGGATTTCGTTTACGAAGACCCTCATGAATCAGGCACGGTCGCTTGTGCATGTGTACAGCGATGGAAGTGTGAATATCAGTACCGGCGCAGTAGAAATGGGGCAGGGGGTGAATACAAAAATATTGCAGGTGGCAGCAAATGTTTTTTCCATAAGTCCGGATAAAGTAAAGATCAATTCCGCCAATACATTCCGCATTGCCAATACATCGCCTACTGCTGCAAGTGCTGCTGCAGATCTCAATGGACGGGCTACTATGATGGCCTGCAATGAAATTCTTGGTCGCCTAAAGATTGTTGGAGCGAAAGAGTTGGGTTGTAAGCCCGATGAAATTGAAATCAGAGAAGAATGCGTTTACGCGAACGACGGTAAATCTAAACTTGACTGGAAGCAACTGGTAATGCTCGCCTACACGAAACGCGTTAGTTTGAGTGAACATGCACATTATGCAACGCCGGATATTCATTTTGATCTGAAAGCGGAAAAAGGACATCCGTTTTCATACCATGTTTACGGAACAGGAATTGTAACCGTTACCCTTGATTGTATTCGGGGTATTTATGAATTTGATTCAGTGAAAGTGGTGCATGACTTCGGCCAAAGCATGAATCCCGTTATAGACAAAGGGCAATGTGAAGGAGGTATAGTACAAGGTATTGGGTGGATGACAATGGAGGAAATAATTTATGACAAGGAAGGAAAGTTGAAATCGAATGCATTGAGTACATACAAGGTTCCTGATGTTTATTCAGCTCCAAAGCAAATAGATGTTCATTTCCTTGAAACGAAAAATAACAGCCTCGCCTTATTCAATTCAAAGGCTGTGGGAGAGCCACCATTAATGTATGGCATTGGTGCATACTTTGCGTTAAGGAATGCAGTGAAGGCTTTCAATGCTGGATCCCTAATCTCTTTTGATGCGCCTTTAACACCGGAGAAAGTATTGATGGCGCTTTATTCCGGTAAATCGTGAAGAGTAAAAACAAGAAATTTAACTGAACATTCTTATCTATTCGTTACTTTCACCAATCAAAACACCGAAAATGAAAAAAATAATTACTTCTTGCTTATTTATTGTTGGATTGAATGTGTCTCAGGCACAGATTTGTACTGTAGGGATTTCTCATATCATTAATGGAAATTCAGTGCAGTATTTTGGATCCAGTCCGGATAATCCATCTGCATGGTCATGGTTTTTCAATGGAGGAACTCCGTTAACATCCAGTATGCAGAATCAAACAGTAACTTATGCTATGCCGGGAACTTATATTTGCGCCTTAACGGTTTCGGGGGGGCCAAACAATTGTTCTTCTTCGTTGTCTTCTGCAATTGATTCCGTAACCATTACTTCAACCGGTATCGAGAATCAATTGTCAAAAACTGATGCCATTGAAATTGTGTATTTGGGTTCCCGAAAATTTCAGATTATTAATTCAGTTGCACAAAATGTGACTATTGAGTTGCTTGACATGACAGGAAGAAAGGCTGCTGTTGTTTTCAGAGGAAGACTGGAAAGCGGAATTAACAAACTTGGTTTTTATACGCCTGATTTAAATTCCGGCTATTATCTTTTGCAAGTGATTGGTGACAATACAACCAGGTCCGGGAAATTTTACATGCAGAATCAATAATTTACTCTTATTGAATCAGGGTAGTAGAACTATTCTGACAAGGCCTTTTCTATATTTTTATCAGGAATCAGCCAAAGCACAGCAACAGTTGCAATCGCCAGTCCTGCCATCCAGGGGTAATATAGTGATGAGAGAAGTGCAATAATATAGAGCACCGTCGAGATTACACCTTTCTTCTCCTGCTTCTTAAGGGCTTCAATCAATTTTGTACTATGGGTATAATGGGCCATGATTGTTTTTTGGAGAATGAAAAATGAAATGCCGCAAATCAACAAGTTGGCTGAATATGCTGCAAGCGGAATTTTTTCGAAATGACTTTCTCCCATCCATGCTGTTGTAAACGGAACAACAGATAGCGTGAGCAGCAATCCCATATTGGCCCAGATGATCTTGCTGTTGACGTGGTGTACCGTATGCAACAGGTGATGATGATTGCCCCAGTAAATCCCAATAAATATAAAACTCATAAGGTAACTGAGAAAAGTATTTTGTAATTCCATCAGTGCATGTAAAGTATGTTCTTCTGGGACTTTTAATTCCAGTACCATGATCGTAATGATGATGGCAAGTACGCCATCGCTGAATGCTTCAAGTCTTGTTTTATTCATAAGAGTCTAATAAATATTTTCGTACATATTTCAGTTCCTCCTTTAGGGTGTTAGGGGGCTTCCCTGCTCAATCCACACCCTCAGCATCTCTCTTTCCTCCTCGGTCATTTCCGTTTTATTTCCCTGAGGCATTGTTTTCGTTTGCACTGCACGCACCAGGATTCTGTCTGCATGTGATTTAATTTCTTCCGGAGTGTCGAACTTGAGCCCACTCGGGGCTATTTTATTAATGTCGTCTGTCGGATTTGATGAATGGCAAGTTATGCAACGTTTTTGAATTATCAGTTGAACTGAAGAAAATGCAACAGGAGGCATTTCCTTTGCTGACTTTTTTGGCACCGGCGCCGTTACAATTACCAAAGCAATCAGTGCAATGGCAGCAAACGGGATAAGCCAGAATAAACTTTGTCCTTTTTCATAGAGGTTAATGTAATGCCTGACAGCAACGCTTGCGATGATCAGTCCGGAAAGCACTGCCCAGTTAAACATATTTCCGAAAGTAGTCGGGAAATGATTGCTGATCATGATAAATACCACCGGCAATGTGATGTAGTTGTTATGCAATGAACGAAGGCCTGCAATTTTTCCAAGATCAGGATTCACAGGCTTGTTTGCTTTCGCAGCTGCAACAAGTGCCTTCTGTGAGGGAATAATGCAGAAGAAAACATTTCCGGCCATGATCGTTCCGAGAAGACCACCAACGAGCATAAAGGCAGCACGACCGCTCAGGAAATGTGAAAGGAAAAATGAAATTGCTGCAACAATTATAAATCCGATAGCCCCGAAGAGTTGTTTTTTCTGTAGCAGGGATGTGCGACACAAGGCATCATAAACAAACCAACCGAAGAACATGGTGCCACTGCCGATTAGAATTGCCGTGAGTGAGCTAATATCCCTCACTGATTTATCGATCATCACCGCTTTGGCATTCGCAAAATAAACAAGTGTAAGCAGGATCATTCCTGTGAGCCATGTGAAATAGGCTTCATATTTAAACCAGTGAAGGTGCTTTGGTAGAACGCCCGGTGCTGTTTTGTATTTCTCTACATAATAAAATCCTCCGCCGTGAATTGCCCATAGATTTCCTGCCAGTTCATCCCGAAGATTTTCTGTCCTATTCAGGCTATTCTCAAGGAATATGAAGTAGAATGAAGCACCTATCCAGGCAATGCCTAAAACTACATGGGCCCAGCGAATAATGAGGTTCAGCCATTCCATGATGTGAGAGCCCATACCTGTTTCTATGGCAATGTGATACAAAGCATAAATAATAATGGTGCAGATAAAGGAAATCGAAAGTCCTTTTTTGGATATGTTAAGTTCATGCGCTGAATCTATAAGATCTTCTGCATTTTCTTTTTCTTCCCCGGAGATTGATAAAGCAGTTTGCGCACGATTAAGGACAACTATGATGAAAAAGAGAAGCAGGATGATGATTGAAAAAACAATGTCAATTGATTCGAATATCATACTGTCTGTTGATGCTGATTCGTAAAATTGGCGGTTTCTATTTCTTCCTTCTTCCTTTCAGAATTGTATAAAACGAACGGCTTCTGATCTCTTCCAGTGTAAGACCTGTTGCAAGTGCTTCTTCTTCCGATATCGCTCCGCAGTTCAATGCCTTTAAAAAATAATTCAGCAAACCCTGTCCTGTTGCTGCATCATCAAAAATATCTCCGCTCAATGTTGCTTGCGCAGATCGTTCAACGAAATTTTTCAAACGGGCTGCTGCATCTTCATAGCTTTCCAGAAAGAACGTATAGGTTGCTGCATATCGCATTGGCAACTGTGCAGGATTTAAATCCCAACCCTGGTAAAAGCCGTTGATCAAAGAATGCATGGTGTGTTCATAAGCCATTTTCCAGGCATTGTGCACGACATCCCGGTTTTCTTTTTCCTGTTCGGGAGTAAGGTTGTCGCCACGGTGAGGACCAACGGGCATTACATTGGTTGCGCCATCGCTGAGCATGATACCTGTTCCACCCAAAGCCACGCGCGTCATATGATGTGCGAAGTCACAAACGGGATGACCCATGGTCTGGTATTTTGCTGTGATGTTGCATGAGGCAGTGTAATCGTATGTTCCGAAATGAGCAGCAATGCACCTGCCTTTTCCGGCATGAATGAATTTGAGCAATGGATTTTTTCCCTCCGCATCCATTACTGCTTGCGTTGCTTCCACCATCATTTCCATTTTCAAAGTCCCCGCAGAAAGCTGATTTTTCTTTTCAATGATTTCAAAAAGCTTTACCAATGCCTCGATCTGCTCCGGAATTGTAACCTTGGGAAGCATTACAACGAAGTTATCAGGAAGCTTTCCTTTTGTTTTTTCAAGCAAGGTTGTGAGGAAAATATCGAGTGTGCGAACGCCCCTGTATTTCAGGTCTTCTGTAAAAGGTTTGATGCGTATGCCAATGAAAGGAGGAAGCGAGTTGTTTTTCATTCCCAGGGCGACTTCTCCTGCTGCCTGAACTGCTGTATTGTCTTCTTCATTATCGGGCCGGTTTCCAAAGCCGTCTTCGAAATCAATTCTGAAATCTTCAATGGCTTCAGTTTTTAGCTTCCTGAGTACTTTATTGTATACGGAATAGGATAGCCATGCATAATGTTTCTTCCTTTCTGCTTCAGTCATGCCATCAAGCATTGCAATGATCGAAGCAATGTCTTTTTGAGAAGAGGGGAGATGCTGATGCCCGGTATGACCGAGTATCCTTGCTAATACTGTGAAGTCAGGGGAGTAGGTGATCAGGTTTTTTACAGCGACTTTCGACATTTTTTCTGCTGTATCATGTGAGAAAAGATTGGCACCTCCATATACTGTATGCACCGGTTGTCTGTCGGGCTTGTCTCCCGGATATGTTTTTTGAAACGCAAGATTAGAAACCTTCAGTTCATTCAGTATCGCATCCTGCTCTTGTTGTGGTATTGATAATTCCATTCTTGTTGTACTGTTGTTTGTTTATTGGTTTATTGGTAATTGGTGCATTTGTAATAATTGGTATTTAGTAATTTGCACCTCCTGAAATATGGTGAATATATACTTCCTTCAGCTAAATTACTGTTTCTTCAGTTCCTTTTTTTGTCAATAGAATTATTTTGTATCCTACTCGGCGCCGACAGTTTTCCGCTTAAAGCTCAAATGATTCACCACCATCCGCAGATCATTGTAATCAAACTCATGCCCAATTTCTGTTTTAAAGGCAGCATAGTTATCATGTCCATTCTTCAAAACAAACTTTTCCAGGCGGACAATGTTTTCGGAATTCATGACTTTGTTGATGTCTATATCTCCCGTCAGTATCCATTTTGCAAAATGCGATTTAATGGTAGATGCTTTAAGCGAACGGATGGTCGAGATCTCTGCAATGGTTTTCCCTTCTTTATATAACGTTAGGGTATCGTTGAAAGTACTTCCTTTTTCCTTTTTAGCTGTTGTGTTTGACGTTTTCGCAGTCTTCAGCATTTCTTTTTTGAAGACAATTTCTCCGGTATGTATTTTTTCATTGAGAAACCGTGCATTGTAAAGATGATTAATTTTGATCCAGAAAAAGTCTTCAATTTCCTGTACCAACTTTACGTATTTTTTGACCTTGGCTTTGAATGCGAAAGACTGGATGTGACCGTGTAAAGGAGTGATAAGTGAGGTGAAAATGGCCTCTGTGAAATAATCAATTGCTTTATTGCACCGTTCTTTTAGTGCAGCGATCTTTTCGGAATCATTTGTAAAATCATAGAGCAGGTTTTGCAACTGGTTTTCGAATTTCAGAGAGGTTTCCAGCAAGGACCTTGACTGCTCTTGTAATTTTTCATTCAAATCCAATACAGATTCTTTTCCGGGGATTTCTTTGTCAAGGATGTTTTCTTTCCACTCAATTAGTTTGGCTGGAAATTTTTCAAAATTGAAAAGCCGCTTGAGCAATTCGTTTGCATATCGTGTCCTGGCTGCTTCAAGTGCAGTTTGCAATGCCGATGTTTTGTGATGGGACTGGGAAAAAGAATTTATTTTTTCATCTGTGAATAATGCGCTCTGTGTAATGCGCGAATGGAGTATGATTCCTTCAAGTGTCCTGCAGCGGCTCAGCGCAACATAAACCTGTCCTGCCGCAAACGATTGACCTGCATCAATGATGACTTTATCAAAGGTTAGTCCCTGGCTTTTATGAATGGTAATGGCCCATGAAAGGCGCAAAGGATATTGATTGTATGTTCCGAGAAGTTGCTTTTCGATCTTGCCTGTTTCTTTGTCAACATTGTAATTGATGTTTTCCCACCTTTCACGGAAGAGTTCAAAATCTTCCTTTGTATCGTTGAAGGTTACCGTGATCGTATCTCCAAAAATGCTTTTTACTTTGGCCAGCTTGCCGTTAAAATATTTTCCACTCTCAACATCATTCTTGATGAACATCACCTGAGCGCCTTCTTTTAATTGAAGATTCGGATCGCACGGGAACATGCTTTCTGGAAACTCACCTTCTATCGATGCAGGAAATGAATGCATTTTTCCTTTCAGCTGTTGCAACTCGTGCTGATTTACACTATCTGCCTTGCGGTTATGTGTTGTAAGTAAAACATATCCTTCTTCATCCGGTTTGAAGCCGGGCTTGTACCTTTTTTCAAGTTGTTCAAAATCTTCCTCTTCAAGCTGTTTGTCACGTATATTGTTCAGGACGGAAACAAATTTTTCATCCTGCTGCCTGTAGATTTTTTTAAGTTCAATCTGTACGGCTTCCAGTCGTTGCCAGACAAGTGAATCAAAAAAGTAGGGACTCCTGTAATGGGATTTCAATAATTCCCATTCATGATCTCTGGTAACCGGAGGTAACTGGTGCATATCACCAATCAATAAAACCTGCACTCCGCCAAAAGGTCGTTTATTTCTGCGGACAAATTGCAATGCGAAATCAACACCATCAAGAATATCAGCGCGAACCATACTTACTTCATCAATGATGAGCAATTCCAGTTCCTCAAGTACTTTTTTCTTCTCTTTGCTGAAACGTAGATGACTTACCAGCAAGCCTCTGTTCGCTGCTATATTTGCATCAACATAATCATGTGAAGGAATCAGGCAGGTTAATGGGAGATGAAATATGGAATGAATCGTAACTCCGCCGGCATTGATTGCTGCAACTCCTGTTGGAGCTGCAATCACAAAATTCTTTGTGGTCTTCTCTGCAATTTGTTTCAACAGCGTTGTCTTCCCGGATCCTGCCTTTCCCGTTAGAAAAATCGGCTGATCAGTCTCCAATGCAAATGACAAAGCAAATGAATGCTCATCCATTCTTTCGGCTTGAATTTTATTTTCCGGAAGTAATTGCGAATTCATTTTACTCTTTTGTATATAGTTTTAATAATGGTTTATTTAATCTAAGTACCCTGTCTTTGGGATTTCTCCGATTTGTTCGCTCCACCAGCATCTTCACCTTCACTTCTCTCTCTTCCCCCTTCGGGGTCCAGGGGGCATGGTTTCGCCTGCTCCACTTACTCAGCTACCTCTATAAGTAGAATATCCAAATGGATTCAGTAAAAGCGGAACATGGTAATGACTGCCATCAGAAATTTCAAATTCAATGGACACATGTGGATAAAATGTTTTTTTATCCTGCGCTTTAAAATATGCGGCGCTGTCAAAATTCAAACGGTAAATACCTGTTTGCATTGGATTGCCTGTGACGAGCAGATCGGTGATGCGTCCGTCGGCATTGGTAACCCCTTCGGCTATTTTTTTCCATATGCCTGAATTATAAAATTCAAGCGTAACGCTGACACCTTGCGCCGGCTTTCCGATGGAGGTGTCGAGGATGTGTGTGGTGAGCTGACTCATGTAAATAATTTTTCGAGGCGAAGGTGCGTAATTTTATTCTGTTCTTTAGCAGCAACCCGTATTTCAAAAGCAGGATTATTTATCATCCTTGATTTAAGCAAAGCCAGCATTTCAGCTGCAGATTTACCTGTTGCACATACAATAAAAATATAGCCGAACTTTTTTTCATAGTCTTCATTTCCTTTTTGAAGAGCTTTAAGCACTTGTTCGTTTGCTGCTTTAACCCCCGATTGTTCCCCTTCAGCCAATGTTGCTGTACCTGCGAATTTTTCTTTAAGATTTCCCACATCGCCAATTTTAGGGTGGTGAGAGAATGCTTCCTTCCAGTCAATCTCACTCAATGAAAACCAGATCCTGTCTGATGCTTTTTTCAAGTCAGAGATGGTATTGAATGGAAATAATCCAAATAACTGATTAGCCCATGCAGCACTTCCGCAGCATTTGGACAATTCTTCTTTAGTAATAGGATTGATCAATTTCATTGAATGCTGGTTATCCTTCTGGATTTGATTCCTTTAAACAAAATCATTTTTTATCATAACAATCATGAAGATCAGCGTTCCATTTTAACTTTTCCAAACAACCGCATCCTGCTTATCCCTCCATCAGGAAAAATAGATAGCCTCACATGTGTGAATGGTTCCTTATTTTCAATTTCCTTGTCAAAGAAATGCTCGTTATCAGCTTTCAGTTTTGATTGAGGAAGAATCGTTTTCCAATTCATTGCAGGGGAGTTGATTTTGTTCTCATCTGCAAGTAAAATATTACAGCCTTCGATGAGACATGAATCGGGATAATTGCCTTTGAAGTGACAGGTATCGATCAGCACTTTTTCAATTACCCCTTCATGTGCAAGACGAACAATTACCCAATCACGATTGCCGGGTGTACGGTTGCGTTTTGTTTCCCATCCGTCACCCATGTTTACGCCGCGCTCCGGCATCAGTAGGTTTTCCATGTGGGAGAAAAACATGTCATTGCATAAAATGGATTTGGCGCCGTTGATTGCAGCGGCAAGATCAACGGTTTCGTCATTGTTAATTGCATTCCAGTTTTTAAAAACTTCACCATAAACTTTCAGTCTTGCAACGCCACCATCGGGATAAATGTTAAGTTTCAGGTGTGTATACAGGTTATGATCGGTAATCTCGAAAAAATTCTGAGAGCCGGGTTGCAATGCTGTTTTAGGAAGGATCTCTTTCCAGGTTATTTTATCAAAATCAGTTCTTGCGACGGATGAGATATTGCATGCGCCAATGGATGCATGTGGCGGATGATTTCCCAGGAAATGATTGGTGTCGATGTCTACACCATAAATTTTTCCTGATGTTGCCAGTTGAATAATACACCAGTCATGACCCGGAGTCCGCTTCCTTCGTGATTCCCATCCATCCATCCACTTGCCACGGTCTGTATATTTATCCGGGATAAAAATACCCCTGCCGGGTTTTAAAAGATTTTCTTTCGGCGCAAAGAAATCATCACTGCACAAAATTGCTTTCCCCCCTAAACGTTCTGCAGCAAGGTCGGTGAGTGTGGTAAAGGAAGGTATTGTATTGCTTTCAACCATATCAGTTTTTAAGAATGATGTTTCCCCTGTTTAAATTATAAAACAATCCGTCTCCATAAATTTTATTTCCCGATAAATAGGTTTGCTTTACAATGCCATATAGCTCCTGATCCATATAAGGTGTAATTTTATGACGGTGGTGGATCATTTCTTCTTTTAGTATAAAATTATTTGCCGGCATCCAGATGCACAGGTCTGCATCAAATCCTTTTGCAATTTTCCCCTTGTGGGAATCAAGTTTTAAAAATTTTGCCGGATTTTCACAAAGCCATTTGGAAATATCAGTTACAGAATAATTTCTTTCAAGTGCGCCTGTCCATAAAGCAGGCAATGCAAATTGTAATCCTGCAATGCCACCCCAGGCCTGATGCAGATTTCCCGAAGTAATTTCTTTTAACACGGGCGGAGCAGGGGAGTGGTCGGTGGCAACAAAGTCTATGGTACCATTGCCCAGTGCTTCCCAAAGTTTCTCCCTGTTTGCTTTATCGCGGATGGGCGGCGCGCATTTGTAGCGTGTATCTCCATCAGGAATAGATTCTGAATCGAAAAATAAATAATGCTGTGCCGTTTCAACAGTCAATGGCAATCCTTCTGCTTTTGCTTTTTGGATTTGTTCAATGGAGTTTGCCGAGGATAAATGAACAATATGAATGTGTGCTCCCGTTTCCCTGCAAAGCCCGATCATCATTTTGATCGCTTCATCTTCCATGGCATTGGGTCTTGAATTGAGCCATGCAGCATAGCTATGCGGATTTTCCAGTAGCTGCTTTTCGCCATGATGCGCGACATCCAATTCGCAATGCACAAGCAATGGCTTGTCAGACTTTTTGAGAATTTTCAACGCATGTCGTAAATGTTCCGCATTTGTATTCGGGAAATCATCAATGCCTGAATGTGTGAGAAATGCCTTCAGTCCAAGGGCACCGGTGCTGAGTAATTCCTCCAGTTCATTTTCATTGTCGGGAATTACGCCACCCCAGAAACCACAATGCACATGCATTTTATTTGTTGCAGCATCCAGCTTCAATTGAAAATTGTTTTTATTCGTTGTTACAGGAGAAGAATTCAGCGGCATATCCACCAGTGTTGTAATTCCTCCGGCAGCAGCAGCTTTGGTTGCCGTATCAAATCCTTCCCATTCTGTACGGCCGGGTTCATTGATGTGCACATGAGGGTCAATGATGCCCGGCATCACTACATGATCACCAACATCTTCAATGGGGAAATCAAGCAGGACGGTTTCTTTCTCTTCACCGTAAGAAACAGATGAAATGATGTCCACGATTTTGCCATCACTGATCAGGATCATTCCGTCAATGATCTCCAGTGGTGTGACAATGTTTTTACTTTTTATAGCGAGATCTACCTGCACGGTAACAAAGATACAATTGTAGGTATTCTTCCTGCATTTTGTAAATTAATTTATACCACCATACCGTGCGTTGCGAAGAACTCGCTGAAGGTTGTAAAATTTGGGGAGAGGAGCACCAACTGTGTGGCAGAAGGCTTCTGATTATTATCTTCGCTCCATGCACCAGCTTTCTCTCTGGAAATTCATTGTCCAAAAATTAACCTTCCATCACCCTGTCATCCTCTTGTGCGTGGTGGAAAGCAATGGCAGCAGTCCGGGCAGACAAGGTTTTAAAATGGCAGTTTCGGAAAATGAAATGGTTGGTTCCATCGGCGGTGGCATCATGGAACATAAGTTTGTGGAGCTCGCAAAAGAAAGACTACAGCAGGGTTCTTCTGCTTCATTCATCAGAAAACAATTTCATCAAAAATCGGCTGCAAAAGATCAGAGCGGAATGATCTGTTCAGGTGAGCAAACGGTTTTACTTTATCTTCTTGCTGAAAAAGACCTTCCTGTTATTCATCGAATAGTTTCGGCACTTGAAAATAACAATACCGGACTTTTGAAAATTACTTTTTCTGAGTTTGAATTTGTTGATTCAAATTATCAGGAAGATGATCATGGTTTTAATATGCGATCTGAAACCGATTTTACATATACAGAACGGATCGGTTTCAAAAACCACCTGTACATCATCGGTGGCGGCCACTGTGCCTCGGCGCTTTCAGAGCTGATGAGCGGAATGGGTTTTTATATTCATCTCTTTGAGGAGCGCGAAAACCTCAATACCATGATTGAAAATAATTTTGTACATGAAAAAATAATGGTGAATGACTATTCCGAATTAGCTGCTTTAATTCCTGATGGTAATTCCCACCCGGCGGGTCGCGCAGCACCCGCTGGGTGGGATAGATACCTAGCCGTCATGACCTTCGGTTACAGAACCGACGACATAGCGGTACGTGCGCTTGCTGATAAAAAGCTCAGATACCTCGGTGTGCTTGGAAGCGAATCAAAAATGAAACAGCTTTTTAATGATTGGAGAAAAGATGGAATTTCTGAATCATGGTTGAGTACCATTCATGCTCCAATCGGCATTCGAATTAAAAGTGAAACTCCTGAAGAAATTGCTGTCAGTATTGCAGCGCAGATCATTAATATAAAAAATGCCTAAAGCCTACTTTTTCTTTGGATCCTCTCCGTAATTGATATCCATGGATTGCTTCACCTTACCTGTGGCATCATAAAAAATGGCCTTGCCATCCATGTTATTGTTCTTCATTCCAACCTGCATTTTCTTGATCGCTGTTTCATAATAAGAAACCATCATCCCGGTGGCTTGCCCATTGTGGAATTGTGTTTCTGTCATCAATGCACCGCTTGGGTAAAAT